>JAHFDK010000270.1 GCA_023249095.1 Candidatus Rokuibacteriota bacterium
CCTCGGCCACTTGCAGGCTGGCCTCGACGGAGTCAAGCTGCGCACGGGCGATCAGCTCCATCTCCATGAGCTTGACGCTGCGATCGCGCGTGAGCCGCGCGTCGTCCAGCATCGCCCGGGCCTGGCGCACGATCGCGGTCTTTTCCGGGTCGACGCGCTCGTCAGAGCCTGCCGGCGCGAGCCCCAGCCGGACGCGCGCCTGCTGGAGCGCGGCCTCGGCTTGATCCACGCGCAGCTTGAAGTCGCTCTGATCGAGCTTGCCGACCGCCTGGCCGCGTCGCACGCGGGTGCCGAGGTCGACGGTGATCTCGGCGAGCCGCCCAGCGACCTTGGTGCCGAGCACGACCTGCTCGTCGGCCGCGAGAGTCCCGGTCGCCGATACCGTCCGCGCCACCGTCCGCTCGGCGGCCGGCGTCACTCGCACCTCGCGCGCCGCCGGCGCCGTCGGCTTGCCCTTCGGCTCCTCGGCGCTGACCGCGGGCCCATCCTGACAACCGCTGAGCAGGAAGCCAAGAGCGATCACGATGGCGGTGAGAGCGGCGGCGGACATTCGGCTGATCATACCTCACAAACCTTCCGGAAACTCCGGGCGGTCATCCTTCTTGTCAAAGACGCGCTCGTCGTGTAAAGGGTAGCGCGTCGCGATACCGACTCGTCCAGGAGCCAGCAGAGGACTGAGGAGAGAAACATGCCGACGGTTGGAAAGGGAAAATACACGTACGAGCTCATCGAGAACTGGGCGGCGCTTCCACCGGGAGAGGCGTTCGGCAACGTGAGCGCGGTCGCGACCGATTCTCAGGATCGGGTCTACGTGTTCCAGCGCAAGGACCCGCCGGTGATGGTCTTCGACCGCAACGGGACCTACCTGCGCTGCTGGGGCATCGGCGCCTTCGCCAATCCACATGGCATCTACATCGCCGACGATGTCGTGTATCTGACCGACCGGGAAGATTCCGTGTGTCTCACCTACACCCTGGACGGCAAACTCCTTCAGATTTTAGGCCACCGCGGCGTCCACTCGGACACGGGCTGTGACAAACCCGGCGACCTCGTCCCCCGTGCGGCGGGACCTTTCAACTATCCGACGGAGATGGTCCCCGCCCCCTCGGGAGATCTCTACGTGACGGACGGCTACCGCAACGCCCGGGTGCACCGCTTCGCCGCCGATGGCGATCTACGCATGTCGTGGGGCCAGGGAGGCAAGACCGCGCCAAGCCACTTCCACTTGCCTCACAGCCTCATCGTGGATCAGGACAGCCGGGTCTACGTCTGCGACCGGGAGAACAATCGCATCCAGATCTTCTCCGCCGACGGGCAGTTCATCACGATGTGGAGCGATCTGCGCCGACCGCTCGACATTTCCATGGACCGCGACGGCATCCTGTATATCAGCGAAGGCGGCGTGGACGGGCTGTCGCCGCGGATCAGCCTCATGGACAAGCAGGGCAACGTGGTCGCCCGGTGGGACTCGCTGTCGGCCCACGGGAGCTGGGTGGATGGCCACGGCGACATCTACCTGGCGTTGGGAACGCGAAAGCGCGTGGACAAGTACGTGCGTCAGAGCTGAGCCGGCGCAACGGGGGCCATCGCCGGCGCGACCTCGTCCGCGAACAGCCGCATCGATCGCAGCGCCAGCGCGGTGTCCAGCCCCGGCAGCGCCATGAGCAGCATCACGCGCTGATATCCGGTGGCCTCGAGATACTGCTGGAGACCTTCGCGCACCTCGTCCGCCGTTCCGATCAGGGTCCAGCCGGTCGCGAGGTATTCCTCGAAGGGGCGCAAGCGCATGAGAAAGAAGAGCCCGAAGTCCATCGTTGCCTCCGTCTGGTGAATCGTCCGGGAAAGGATAGGCCTTCCGACGGTGATAGACTCGAAAAAACGCGGGAGGCTCCATGCCGGGCAAATCACTTGGCGCGTCGGTCGGTCAGGGCGGTTTGAACAAACCCGCCGATGTCATGACGGTTCAATTCCTGTTGAACTGCGTCCCCGTCTCCCAGGGCGGGCCGGTCAAGGATCTCGCGGTGGATGGCATCATCGGACCCAAGACGATCCTGGCCATTCGTCAGTTTCAGAAGACGCAATTCGGGTGGTCTGACGGCCGGGTAGACCCGGAACAGTCCGGGGGCACGACCATCGTCGGGTTGAAGCAGTTCGACCCGGTACCGGATTCTCCGTCCGTCGATCCGAGCCCTGAACCCAAATTCCCCTCACAGCCCGAAGGAAAGGGCGCTGCAAAGGGCGGCGCGGGAGCGCCAGGGCCAAAATCCGGCGGCCTCGGGATCAAGTCCGGCGGCGGCGGTCTCGCGGCCAAGTCAGGCGGAAAATCCTTCGTCTGAGGGAAATCACCCTCGATGCCAGAGTTGACCGCGTTCGTCCGAGAGGTGGTGCTGCCGGGCGGACCCGGCACGATTCCGAAGCTCGACCCGCGTTCCAGTTATTTCAAGCTGCAGTACGGACCGTCGCCGATCCACCGTTGGGGCATCTTCGCTGCGGAACCGATCCCCGCCCGGCGCAGGGTGATCCGGTACACCGGGCAGAGGATCAACGTCCGCGAAGCCTGGCGCCGAAGAATCCGGCAGCACCTCTACCTGTTCTGGCTGAGCAGTCGGTTCGCGATCGACGGCGCGATTGGCGGCAGCGGGGCCGAATTCATCAACCACAGCTGTGATCCGAACCTCTACGCGCGAGTGGCACGGGGCCGAATCGTCCTCGTCAGCCTCCGACCGATCGCCGCCGGCGAGGAGCTGACGTTCGACTATCACCTGACCGGCGATTGCCGGGAGATCGCGTGTTCTTGTGGGGCGCCGACGTGCCGCGGCCCCATTCAGCAGTAGGGCAGCACGCGCTCTCCGAAGAGCCTGATCGCGTCCATGATGCTCTCGTGCGGCGGCCCGCCGGAGTGGGCGTGGCGCAGGCGGAGCAGGAAGGTGTCGGCGCCCGTGGCCTTCTGCCAGCGCTGGAATTCCCGCACGCACGTCTCGGGGTCGCCGAGGATCAGGCGATCGGGCGCGAGATTTTCCAGCGTGAACGGCGTGTCGGCGGGCATGCTGCGGAACTCCGCCAGCCGGTGCTCCCAGTAGTAGCGATACGCCGCCATGACGTGCGGGCCGTACACCGCGTCGGCCTCGGCCCGCGTCCGCGCCACCCACGCGTCGCGCATCTGAACGACCTCGGGCCTGCGCCCGGCTTTGCGGGCCGCATCCTTATATATGTCGGCCAGCTCCGTCGCGTTCTCCAAGCTGGTGCTGGGCGTGCCCACGAAGCCGTCGGCGAGCCGACCAGCCCGGCGCGCGGCCGCCGGCACGCTGGCGCCGAACCAGAGCGGCGGTCCTGGTGTCTGGAACGGCCGCGGTGTGATCTGCACGTCCTCGAGCGTGTAATGCTTGCCTCGGAATGAAAACCGCTCCCCCGCCCAGCACAGGCGCAGGATCTCGACGCTCTCCTCGAAGAGCGCCAGGCGGTGTTCCATCGGCACGGCGAAAGCGCGGAAGTCGGCGGCCTGATAGCCGATGCCGACCCCGAGGACGACGCGTCCCTTGGAAACAAGATCCAGCGTGATCGCGTCCTCGGCTATGCGCACCGGATGGTGGAGCGGCAGCAGAATGACCGAGGTGCCGACGCGGAGACGCTGCGTGCGGACGGCCACGGCGGTCGCGACGATGAGCGGCGAGGGCAGGAAGCCGTCGTTATCTTGATGATGCTCGCCGAAAAAGCAGGAGTCGAAGCCGCTCGCCTCGGCGAGCTGGGCCTCGGCAATGACTTCGTCGATGCAGCGATCGAGGTGCTCGCCGCGTGGCGGACTGGCGATCGAGCTGTAGAGGCCGAATTTCATGGAGCGACCGCCCGCAGCGCCTTGAGATACGCGTCTTTGTCAGGCTCGTTGAAGACCAGTCGGATCTCCTGAACGCCGGCGTCGAAGAAGCGTTGCATCTGATCCCGACACTGCTTCGGCGTGCCGAGGATGGTCACGGCGTCGACCATCTCGTCGGTGACCAGCGCCGCCGCCCGGTCGCGCTCGCGCGCCTGGAAGGCCTCGCGCACGCGGTCGGCCTCGGCGCCGAAGCCGATGCGGCGCATGTACTCGTGATAGAACACGCCCATGCCGCCGATGTAGAAGGCGATGTGCGGGCGCTCGCGATCGCGGGCGGCCGTGACGTCATCCGTGACGTAGATTGACACCTGGGGCGAGATGGCGATGTCGCGCAGCGTCCGGCCCGCGGCCTCGGCCCCAGCCTTCACCTCGACCACCGCTGCCGCCATTCGCGAGGGTGCCAGGAAGATCGGCAGCCATCCGTCGGCCAGCTCGCCCGTGAGCCGCAGGCTCGGAGGGCTCAGCGCGGCGATGTAGATGGGCAGGCTCGCCCGGTACGGCGCGAACCGGAGCTGGAAGCGCTTGGTGTGGAAGAACTCGCCGTCGTGATCGAGCCGTTCGCCGCGCGCGGCCTTGCGGATGATGTCGATGTACTCGCGCATGCGCGTCAGGGGCTTGTCGAACTTCTCGCCGTGAAAGTCTTCGATCACCAGCCGGCCGCTCGTGCCAAGGCCCAGGAAGAACCGCCCCTGGGTCATGCGGTCCATGTTCAGCGCCGTCATGGCCAGGTTGGCCGGCGAGCGCGCGAAGACCGGCACGATGCTCGTGCCGATGCGGATGCGCGAGGTCACGGCCGCGAGCTGCGCCAGCGAGGTCAGCGCGTCCTCGCCCCACGACTCCCCCATGGTGATGCAGCTGTAGCCGAGCTCTTCGGCCAGGATGGCGGCGTCGCGCATCTCCCGCCACGACATGCCCGGCACGTGCATGCCCATGAGGCCCACGTCGCCCATGGCCGCCGAGTCTACCAGTTTCGGAGTAGCATGGAGCGCTCAGAAGCACGACCCGCGCGGGAGGCGCCACGATGCTCGATATCCCGTTCCGCTCCGCCAAGCAGCACGCCGCTGACATCAGGAAAAGGAAGATCGGCTGTCTCGAGCTGCTCGATCTCTATCTGACGCGCATCGAGAAGTATGACGGCGCGCTCAACGCCGTCGTCGTCCGCGACTTCGACCGTGCACGCGCGCGCGCCCGCGCGGCCGATCGTGCGCTGTCCAAGCGTGACGTGTGGGGCCCGCTACACGGCGTGCCCATGACCATCAAGGAGTCGTACGACGTCGCGGGCCTGCCGACGACGTGGGGCGTGCCGGCCTCCAGGAACAACATCGCGACGAAGAACGCGGTCGCCGTGGACCGCTTGCTAGGCGCCGGCGTCGTGCTCTTCGGCAAGACGAACGTGCCGCTCTATCTCGCCGACTGGCAGAGCTTCAACGCGATCTACGGCACGACGAATAATCCGTGGGACGTCGCCCGCGCGCCGGGCGGATCTTCGGGCGGCGCCGCGGCGGCTCTCGCGGCCGGGCTCACGGGGCTGGAGGCCGGCAGCGACATCGGCTCGTCGATCCGCAACCCGGCGCACTTCTGTGGCGTCTACGGCCACAAGCCGACGTGGGGCATCGTACCGCGCACCGGCCAGGCGCTTCCCTGGCAGACGGCGCCGGTCGACATCGACGTCGTGGGGCCGCTGGCGCGCAGCGCCGACGATCTCGCCATCGCGTTGTCGGCCATGGCCGGACCGGACGAGATCGAGGCGGCGGGGTGGCAACTACGCCTGCGGCCCCCGCGCCAGAAGCGTCTGCGCGACTTCAAGGTGGCTCTGATGCTCGACGCACCGGAGATTCCCGTGGATCGCACAGTGCAGGATCGGCTCCAGGCGCTGGCCGACTTCCTGGGTCGGCAGAAGGTGAAGGTCGACGCTCGCGCGCGCCCAGCCATCGACACCGGCGAGGCGTTCAGCGTCTACGTCAAGCTCCTGAGGGCGGCCACGTCGGACCGCCAGAGCGACGCGGACTTCGACAAGAACGTGGGGATCGCGCGGGAGCTTTCGCCGGGCGATGAGAGCTACTACGCGCGCGCCACGCGCGCCGCCGTGCTGTCTCACCGCGACTGGCTGGCCGCGAACGAGACGCGCCACCGCATGCAGCGCGCGTGGGCCGAGTTCTTCACGCGGTACGACCTACTGCTCTGCCCCGTGGCCGGCACCGCGGCTTTTCCCCACGACCAGAAAGGTGAGCGCTACGATCGCACGCTGACGGTCAACGGCAAGCGAGTGCCCGTGACCGACCATCTGTTCTGGGCCGGCTACACTGGGGCGTCGTATCTCCCGTCGACCGCGGTCCCGTGCGGGTTCACGCCGGCTGGGCTCCCGGTCGGCGTGCAAATCGTCGGACCGCAGTACGGGGACCTGACCTGCCTCGCGTTTGCGCGGCTGCTCGAGCGCGAGTTCCAGGCGTTCGTGCCGCCGCCGAGCTATAGGTAAGAGGCGGAGAAGAGAGTGAGCCATGGCTGAACGCGCGCTGAACGGAATGCGGATCCTCGATCTCACCCAGTTCGAAGCCGGCACCACCTGCACCCAGTTCCTCGGCTGGCTCGGCGCCGACGTCCTCAAGATCGAGCCGCCCGGTGGTGAGCAGTCGCGCCGGAACCGGCCGGAGGTGCCGGGCCTCGACGCGATGTTCTTCCTGGTCTTCAACTCCAACAAGCGCAGCCTGACGATAGATCTGAAGAATTCCGAAGGCCGCGCGCTCTTCCTGAAGATGGTCGAGCGGGCCGACGTCGTGGTCGAGAACTTCGCGCCCGGCCTGATGGAAAAGCTGGGCCTCGACTACGAGCGTCTGCGCGCCGCGAACCCGCGCATCATCATGGCCCGCATCAAGGGCTTCGGGCTCTCCGGCCCGTACAGCGAGTACAAGAGCTTCGACATGATCGCCCAGGCGACGGGCGGCGTGATGAGCGTGACCGGCTTCCCCGATCGCGAGCCTATACGGTGCGGCGCGGCCATCGGCGACACCGGCACCGGCGTCCACACGGCCGCCGCCATCATGGCCGCGTACATCCAGCGCCAGCGCACCGGCCAGGGCCAGCTCGTCGAGGTGGCGATGCAGGAGACCGTCGCCAACCTCCTGCGGGGCCGCTTCGTCGATCACTACCGTGAGAACAAGCCCAGCGAGCGACGCGGCAACGGGCTTCTCGGCGGCGTGCCGGGGGGCGCGTACCCGTGCACGCCGGGCGGGCCCAACGACTACGCCTTCATCTACGTGCAGCCGATCAACCCGGGCATGTGGCGCGACTTCGCGACCGCGATCGGCCGCGAGGATCTCCTGGCCGACCCGCGGTGCAAGGACGCGAAGACGCGCTGGGAGCACCGTGACGAGCTGAACGCGATCATCCGCGCGTGGACGAGCACGCGCACGAAGCACGAGGTGATGGCGGTGCTCGGCAAGGCGGGCGTGCCCTGCGGCGCCATCCTGGACACGGGCGAGATCCTGGACGACCCGCATCTGAACGCCCGCGGCCAGATCCACACCATCGAGCACGCCACGCGCGGTCGCATCCGGCTGCCCGGCTGTCCCGTGCACCTGTCCGCCTCCCCGGCGCCGACGTCGCCCCCGCCGCTGGCGGGCGAGCACACCGCGGAGGTGCTGGGTGAGGTGCTGGGCCTCGCCAAGGACGAGGTGGAGAAGCTTCGAGCGCAGGGAGCAATCGGCTAGGGCGCGATCGCGCGCGGGCTTCCGCGCGGTGCGGACTCAGTCGGCGAGGGACGGCCGGCGCCGGTGGAAGCCCGTCGCCTGCTCGAAGGCGTGCGCGAGCTGGAGCACACCCCACTCGTCCTGGTGACGTCCGACGATCTGCAGGCCAACCGGCAAGCCGTCGTGCGTGAACCCGGCGGGGACCGAGATGGCCGGCAGTCCCGTGACCGTGATGTCCGAGCAGGCGCGCATCCAGTCGATATATGTCGGCAGGCGAACGCCGTTGATCTCCGTGACGTACGGCTGGGTGACGTCGAAGGGCGGCACCTGAACCGCGGGCAGCAGCAGGAACTCGTGGCGCTCCATGAACTCGCGCACGCGGTGATAGAGTCGCGTGTGCTGCAGGTCCGACTCGCCGATCTCCTGCGCGGTGAGCTTGAGCCCCTCCTCGATATTCCAGATGACGGTGTCCTTCATCTTGTCGCGGTGCGCCTCGAGCAGCGGTCCGTACCGGGTCGCGAAGTTCAGCGCCCGCAGCACCTGGAACACCTGCCGGGCCTCGCCGAAGTCGGGCTCCCCGTCCTCGACGCGGCAGCCTAGCGCCTCGAACGTCGCGCGCTGCGCGTCCAACACGTTCGTCACGCGCCGGTCCACCGGCAG
>JAHFDK010000271.1 GCA_023249095.1 Candidatus Rokuibacteriota bacterium
CACCTCCGTGAATTGGCCGCCGCGCAGCAGGCGACGCAGGATCTTGCCCGAGGCCGTGTTCGGGATCTCGCGCACGAACACGAAGCGCCTCGGCCGCTTGAAGCTGGCGAGCTCACCGCCCGTCCGGCAGTGACGATCGAGCGTTGCGGCGGTCAGGCCCCCCCCCGGCCGACGCCGAGTCGATGGAACCCCACCGCCGCGGCAGCGACACGCGCGTCCAGCTCGGCGTAGGTGAACCGCCGCCCGCCGTCGACGACGGCCTCGGCCTCGGGTCGGCGAAGCGCTGCGCGCGCGAGGAGCGCCCCGAGCGTCACGAGACCAGGAGGACCTTCCCCTTGTTCTTCCGGTCGAGCACGTGCTGCACGGCGGCGCGGGCGTCCTTGAGGGGGAACGCGCGATCGATGACCGGCCGGAGGCGCCCCTGGATCACATGGTCGAGGATCGTCCGCAGCTCGAGGATCGAGCCGAGATTCGTGCCGAGGATCCGGAGGTTCTTGGAGTAGACGTGGCGGAGGTCGAGCCGTCCCCAGTGCGTGTCGTGGGAGCCGATCGTGACGAGCGTGCCGAGCCGCGTGAGGGCATAGACGGATTGCGCGAACGTATCACCGCCGATGTGCTCGACGACGACGTCGACGCCGCGCTTGCCCGTCCACGTCTTGGCCTCCTCGACGAAGTCCTGCGTGCGGTAGTTCACGACACGCTCGGCGCCGAGCGATTTCGCGAACTCGATCTTGTCGTCGGCGCCGACCGTGGTGATCACGCGAGCGCCACACAGGCGCGCGATCTGGATGGCCGCGCTCCCCACCCCGCTGCCCGCCGCCTGCACGAGCACGGTTTGGCCGGGCCTGACCCCGGCCTGCGCGACGAGCGCATGCCACGCGGTGAGCATCGCGAGCGGCACCGCGGCGCCCGCCTCGAACGCGATCGCGTCGGGAAGCGGCAGGACGTTCGCGGCCGGCACCTTCACGAGCTCGGCGTAGCCGCCGTCCTTGTGGGCGCCGAGGTAGCCGCAGCGGACGCACACGGTCCGCTCGCCGCGCAGGCAATACTCACAGCGCCCGCAAGCGAAGCCGGGGAAGACGACGACGCGCTGACCGCGCTGGAGCCCCGCGACCTCGGCGCCGGTCGCCTCGACCGTGCCCGTCACCTCGCAGCCGTTGACGTGGGGCAGTCCCTCGGGCGGCGGAAAGCGGCCGTCCAGCAGCAGCATGTCCACGTGGTTGAGCGCACACGCCCTCACGCGCACAAGGACCTCGGCAGGCGTCACCACCGGATCGCGATAGTCCTCGTAGAGGATCTTCTCGGCGCCACCGTGCTCCCGGAACAACGCGGCCTTCAAAACGGCACCTCCGTCCGCTCGTCCCGGACGCGCCGAGCCTTGTGGTCCCAGCGCGGGAGCGACCCGGCCTCGCCGATCTCGACGGTGACGCGGATGCCGAGCCCCGTGCGCAGATCGTCGGCCAGCTTCGCCCGAAGGCCGTCCCTTTCGCCCGGCGAGAGGGCCGGCGAGGGATCGATGCGGATCAAGATGTCGTCGAGCCCCTCGCGGCGCCGGAAGACGATCTGGAACTCGTCCACGTCGGCGTGGGGCCGCACCAGCTCTTCCACGCGGCGCGGATAGACGATCACGCCGCGGATCTTCTTCATGTCGTCGAGCCGCGCCAGCACACCACCCTCGAACGCGACCAGCGTGCGCCCGCAGGGGCAGCGGCGGTCGGCGAGCTGGACGACGTCGCGCGTGCGGTAGCGAAGGAGCGGCATCGCCTTGCGATAGAGGCTCGTGAAGACCAACTCGCCCCGCTGGCCCGGCCGGACGGGCCGATCCTGGTCGTCGAGGACCTCGGGATAGCAATAGTCCTCGTTGACGTGGGTCAGTCCGGAGCGCGAATCGCATTCGAACCCCCACGCCGCGATCTCGGTGAGCCCGGGCAGGTCGTAGGCCTTCGCGCCGAAGGCCGTCTCGATCTTCGCCCGGGTGGCCGGTATCGACGCGCCGGGCTCGCCGGTGTGCCACGTGATCCGGATCTTCGTGTCCTTGGCGAGGTCGACGCCTTTCTTCGCGGCCGCCTCGCCGAGGAAGAGCGCGTACGACGGCGTGCAGCCCAGCACCGTGATGGGGTAGTTGAGCAGCGCGTCGATCCGCTGGTCCGTGGAGAGGCCGCCGACGGGAAACACGAGGCAACCGAGGTCCTGCGCCGCGTAGAAGCCCGACCAGTAGCCGATCCAGGGGCCGTAGGAGAAGGCCGCCATCACCACGTCCGACCGGCGCACGCCGAAGGCGTGGAGCGCACGGGCGTAGGAGTGATAGAAGCCGTACCAGTCATCCTTCGTGTCGAGGAAAGCGACCGGGCGGCCGGTCGTGGCCGAGGTCATGTGGACGCGGAGAACGTCGTCCAGGGGGACGGCGAGGAGGTCGCCCCACGGCGGCTTCGCCGCCTGGTTCTCCTTCAGCTCGTCCTTCGTCGTGAAGGGAAGCGTCCGGAGATCGTCGAGCGTTCGAACGGCGGCCGGCTTGACCCCGGCCGCCTTGAGCTTGCGCCGGTAGAACGGGCTGTGCGTCGCGGCGTGGCTCACCTGCTCGCGCAGGCGCCGTGTCTGTAGCCGCGTCATCTCGGGGCGGGGCGCGCGCTCCAGACGCGGCTCGAGGTAGCGGGTGGTGCGCGCCGCCGGTCGCGGGGCCGCACTGCGAGCCGCAGGGCCGCCCGGGGGCTGGGGCCCCCCGGCCCGAGGCGAGCGATCCGAAAAATCCCCGCCGGCCGAGGCGCGACTATTGATGGATGAGGCCATCGGCCGGCGGTCAGGCGGTCGTCAGTAGCTCGGTCATCTTGTTGAAGAACTGATCGGCCATCATCTTCGAGACGCCGCCGAGCATCCGCTGCCCAACGCCCGCGATGAGCCCTCCGATCTGGACGTCGGCGCTGTAGGAGACGCGCGTGCCACCGTCGGCGTCGGTCAGCGTGATCAGCGTGTCGGCGCGGATGAACCCGGGACCGCCGCTGCCCTCGGCCGCCAGGCGATAGGACTCGGGCGGCTTCTTTTCGAGGAGCCGCACCTTGCCCTCGAAGGTTCCCTTCACCGCCGCCACGCCGATCTTCAGCGTGGCCTTGTACTCGTCGTTGCCGACCAGCTCGAGTTTCTCGCAGCCGGGAATCGCCTTCCGGAGCGTCTCGGGATCGAGGAATGCTCCCCAGACCTTCTGTCGGGGCGCCTTCACGTCGTAGGAGCCTTCGAGCTTCATCGGTGAGTCTCCTTAGTAGTGAATGCCGCGCGGGCTGGCAAGGCGCGCGCCCGCCGGGCGCGCCTCACGCCAGCCGCCCGAGCGCCGCTGCCATCCGCGCCAGTCCGTCGGTGATGAGCGCGTCGCTCGTCGCGTACGAGAGGCGCACGTGGTCGTCGGAGCCGAAGTCGAGGCCCGGGACCACGGCGACGCGCGCCTCTTCGAGGAGGAAAGCGGTGACGTCGAGGGAGCTCTTGAGGGTCGTCGTGGTTCCGCCGGCGGTCTTCCACGTCCGCCCGAAGAGCCGCGAGACGTTCGCGAACACGTAGAACGCGCCCCGCGGCATGACGCACGAGACGCCGGGGAGCGCGTTGAGCCCCTGCACGATGAGACGGCGCCGCCGGTCGAACTCGCCGGCCATCTTGGCGACCTCGTCCTGGGGTCCGATGAGCGCCTCGACGGCGGCCCACTGGGCGATCGACGACGGGTTCGACGTCACCTGGCTCTGGATGTCCGTCATGGCGGCGATGAGCTCGCGCGGCCCCGCAGCGAAGCCGATCCGCCAGCCGGTCATCGCGTAGGCCTTCGAGCACGTGTTCACCACGAGCGTGCGCGCCTTGATCTCCGGGCCGAGGGCGGCGATCGACGCGTGACGCCCCTCGAACGTCAGCGCCTCGTAGCACTCGTCGGAGACGACGAACAGGTCCCGCTCCAGCGCGAGCTTCGCGACGGCGGCGAGCGACGCCGGCGAGAACACCGCGCCCGTGGGGTTGTTCGGGCTGTTGAGGACAATCACCTTCGTCCGCGGCGTGACCGCGGCGCGTAACCGCTCGGGGTCCAGATCGAACCCCGTCGTCTCCGACGTCGGGACGGCGACCGGCACCGCGCCCACCAGCCGTGTCTGTTCCGGATACGAGACCCAGAACGGGCTCGGCACGAGCACCTCATCCCCCGGATTGAGCATCGCGACGGCCAGATTGAACAGAGTATGCTTGGCGCCGCACGAAACCAGGACGTCGGCGGGCTCGTACGCGAGGCCGTTGTCGCGCTTGAACTTGGCGCATACCGCCGCCCGAAGCTCCGGCACGCCCCCGACCTCGGTGTATTTCGTCTGACCCCGCCGCATCGCCTGGATCGCGGCCTGCTTGATCCGCTCGGGGGTGTCGAAGTCGGGCTCGCCGGCGCCGAACGAGATCACGTCGACGCCGCGACGCCGCAACTCCCGCGCCTTCGCCTGCACGGCGAGCGTCGACGACGGGGCAAGCGTCTTCAGGCGATCGGCCAGCACGTGGGCGGCTCCTTCGGCGGCGGACCGCCGGGTTACTTGAGGGGGTACTTCTCGACCAGCCGCTTCTCGACGATCGGCGGCACCATCCCGGTGACCGAGGTCCCGAAGCTGGCGACTTCCTTGATCAGGCGCGACGAGATGTACGTGTACTTCTCGTGCGGCATCAGGAATACCGTCTCGACGGTGCTCCGGAGCTTCCGGTTCATCAGCGCCATCTGAAACTCGTACTCGAAGTCCGATATGGCCCGGATCCCCCGCACGATGCAATCCGCGCGCTCGCGCGCCACGAGGTCGATCAGGAGCCCGTCGAAGGCGACGATCCGGAAATTGCTGAGCTCCGAGGTGGCCTCGTCGATCATCTCGAGCCGTTCCTTCACCGAGAAGAGCGGCGCCTTCGACGGGTTGGCGACCACCGCGACGATCAACTCGTCGAAAATCTGCAGGCTCCGCTGGATGACATCGACGTGACCGTTGTGCATGGGGTCGAACATGCCGGGGTAGACCGCGCGCTTGGCCACGGCGGTAGGCTACCCTCCGGCTCGAAAGAAAGTCAAGGTCGTCTCCCCGAATCGCCGGTCCCGAAACGCCCGCAGGGTGCCGTATTCCTGGGCCGGCGGGCGCTTGGTGAAATGCTGCGCGATGACGAGCCCCCCCGGCGCGGTGAGCTCACCCGAGCCGAGCGCGTCGAGCACGCGCCCTGCCAGGTCCGTGGTGTACGGCGGGTCGAGGAAGACGATCTCGAACCGCCGGCCCTCGGCGGCGAGCCGGCCGAGCTCGCTCTCGACGTCGCCGCGCAAGATCTGTGCCCGTGACTCGACGCCCAGCGTCCGCACGTTCTCGACGAGCGCGGCCACGGCGCGTCCGTCGCGCTCGACGAACGTCGCGTGGACGGCGTCTCGCGAGAGCGCCTCGAGTCCGACGGCCCCCGCGCCGGCGAAGAGATCGAGCACGCGCGCGCTGGGGAGCCAGGGCGTCAGGGCGTCCATCAGCGCGATCCGCACCTGGTCGGCCGTCGGGCGCGTCACCGCGCCCCGCGGCGTCACGAGCCGCCGGCCCTTCAGCGCTCCCGCGATCACCCGCATGACCATCGGAGGGGGCCTCGACGGCCCCCTCCGGGTGCCCCATTTGCTCCCAGGAGTAGAGCCAGGTCGGCGATGCCCTCGACCTTCCAACCGGCGCCGTCCGGTGTGACGACGATCTTCGAGATGCCGAGGCGCCTGAGCGTTGACCTGACGGCGGCAGGCTCAGCGTCGCCGCAGTCCTTGAACATCCCGAGGATCGGGCCAATTGACTTGTACACCGTCGTGCGGTCAACGTCCAAGGTGACAGGTTCGGCCAACTTCGCGCGCAACGCTTCGATCCTAGCCCGACGCTCGGCGATGGCGCTTGTGATGTCCGCCGACGCCCCCTTGCCCGCAGCGAGCGCGGAGACCAGCCGGGCAACTTCGGCTTCCCGACGAGCGACTTCCTTCTCGAGGTTGCGCCGCTCCTGATGTTTGCTGCCGTGCTTGCGCTTCCAGCGCTGTGCGCGCTCGACGACAAGGTCCCACACGACGTCCGGATCGTCCAACCGTTCCTTGAGCGTTGTAATCACGAGCGCGTCGAGCCTCTTGATCGGCACGCCTCGGCCGTTCGTGCAGCCGCGCCCTCGGCAGTGTTCGAGGCAGTAGTACGACTTCCCCTTGCCTCGGTAGGCGAGACTCCCGCCGCATGTGCCGCACTTGGCGATACCCGACAGCGCGAACCGCGCGACGAGACCGGCCTCGGGTTTGCTCTGTCGCTGGCCGTTCGGCAGCCGCACGTAGGCTTTCAACGTCTTCGCCTTGCGATCACGGACCTTCGTCCAGAGCGCTTCGTCGATGATGCGGAGCGCTGGCACGTCCACGCGAACCCAATCTGCCGGCGCGACCTTCTCGCGTCCGCCGACACGTCCGCCCTTGTCCACGCTGCGGCTGCGGCCGAACGTCACGCGGCCGACGTACAACTCGTTCTTGAGCACGTTGCGCACGACTTCTTTCGACCACGCTTGACGCGGTGCGGGTGCTCCCTCAGCACGCAGCGCGTTGGCAATTCTCAAGTCACCGTGGCCTTCACTCGCCATCTGGAAAATCTTCCTGACGATCGTGGCCTGCTCGGGGTCGACGCGTCGCTCGGTGTGCTCGCCGACACGCTCGGTCGTGTAGCCGTACGTTTTCTGTCCCGTGAAGTGGCCCGACTTCGCCTTGCGGATCAGCGCATCCCGCGTGCGCTGGCGTCCGCGCTCGCGCTCGGCTTCGGCTGCCATCGCCTGCACCGAGAACATCAGCTTCTCTGACGACGAGCCCATCGTCAACTCGCGGCCGTCGAGATAGCCGTACACCTTCACACCCGCGTCGGTGATCTGCTTGAGCACGTACGCCGTCTCGATCTGCTCGCGCCCAAGCCTCGACGGCTCGCTGATGATCAAGTAGTCGAACGGCTTGCGCTTGATGTCTTTCAGCAACCGTTGCAGACCCTCGCGCCGCTCGAACTCTGCGCCGCTGATCGCCCGATCAGCGTAGGTGAACTGTTCAACGACCGTCGCCCCGAGCTTCGCGCGCGCGAACGCGGTGGCGTGCTCGATCTGCCGTTCGACACTCGCGCCGTCTCCTGCGCTGCGCTCATCGGTGTTGCTCTTCCGACTGTAGACCGCGGCGATGCTCATGGAGCATGCCCCCTTTCCTTTGACGGTCGAGGCGGCGAACCTGGTGCGGTGTGCGAGTCACAGAGGATGGTGGGTTTCTGGACGTTGACCACATAGGACTCGCCCTGCTCGAACCGGCACCGCACGCAGCCGCCCGATAACCAGTGCGGCTCGCCGGGCCGGTCCAGTGCGATCACAAGTGGGGGCTCCTGCCGAGCGTCCAGGGCGCGCTCGGCCAGGTCGTCGTCCACGCCGGCCAGGTCGTTCGTCAGGCCGTCCGGCCTGTAGAACATCCGCAGGTTGGTCGTCCCGAGCTCCGCGCCCTCCGCGACGGCCCGGTTGTACGCGGCGCAGAACTCCTCGGGCGTGGCGTGGCGAAAGACGATGGGCTGCTCCTCCGGGTCCTGGCTCATTGGCGAACCCCTCCCTCCTTCGACCCTACGCGGGCGGATTTCTACTAACCAGCAAAACCTTAGGGACCGACCTGACCATAGGCCAGCTCAAGCTGAGCTGATCCTGACGGCTCCCACCCGAGGACAGGGCGCTCCTGCAGACGGCAGCCGTCATCGGCAAGGACGTGCTGCTCAGGGTGGTGGCGGACCTGCCGGAGGACGTGCTCCGCGCTGGCCTCATCCGGCTGCAGGCCAGCGAGTTCCTGTACGAGACGAGACGCGTCCCCGACCTGGAGGACGCCTTCAAGCACGCCCCACCCACGGGGTCACCTACGCCGGCCTCCTCCAAGACCGACGGCACGCCCTCCACGCGCGCATCATGGCGGCGATCGAAGCGCGGTATGCTCACCGCCTGACCGAGCAGGTCGATCGTCTCGCCGACCATGCCCTCCGGGGCGAGGTCTGGGACACGGCCGTCGCCTCCTTCCGTCAGGCCGAGGCGAAGGCTGCCGCGCGCTCGGTGTCTCACGATCATTGGCAACCGAGGGCCTCGTCGTCCGGGCCGACGCGGCGTTTGCCCTACCGGCCCTCTGCCGGCAGCGTCCAGCAGTGGCTCGCCCATCACAACAGCCCTCGGTCGGCGAAGGAC
>JAHFDK010000272.1 GCA_023249095.1 Candidatus Rokuibacteriota bacterium
GGCAACGGCACGATCAGCCCGCCGATCCAGGAACGAGTGCCGCTCGCCGAGGCGGCGCGCGCCCAGGCGCTCCTCGAGAGCGGCCGGGTGCTGGGCAAGCTCGTCCTCAAGCCCTGAACGCCGGCATGACCTCCCTCGCGAAGCGGCGCAGCGTCTCGATCCCACCCGTGCTGTTGAGCAGGACGTATTCGGCACCGAGGTCGCGCAGCGCCTGGAGCTTGACGGCGATCTCGTCCGGCGTGCCGTAGAGCGCGCCCGCTTCGGCGGCCTCGAGCGTATTCGCGTAGGTCATGATGGTCGACTTGTTCTGCCCGTCCGGACGCTGCGCCAGGTCGTGGACGCGTCGCCGCGCCGCCATGCGTGTCTCGAGCGCCTTTTGACGCTCGGCGACCGTCATTGACACGTTGATGGAACGGGTCACGCCGACGCTCATCGGGTCGAACCGGCGACCGCGCGCCTCGACCTCGGCCTTGTAGAGCGCGATCCGCTCGCCGATCTGGTCGATCGGGGCGAACTGGTCGAGGAGAAGGCGGTAGCCGAGATCCGCGACCTTCTTGATCGACGCCGGCCGCCCCGCACCCATCCAGAGCGGCGGATGGGGCTTCTGGGCGGTCGGAGGCTCGACGACGACGTTCTCGAACTGCCAGTACTTGCCACGGTGTGACCAGGGCGTGTCCGAGGTCCACGCCTTGAGAAGGACCTCCAGGGATTCGTCGAACCGCTCGTCCGCCTCCTCCATGGGAATGCAGAACCCGGCGAACTCGTTGTGGCGGTAGCCCTGGCCGATGCCGAAGTCGAGCCGGCCACCCGACAGCAGGTCGATGGTCGCGACCTGCTCGGCCAGCAGCACCGGGTTGTGCCAGGGCAACGTGATCACGGCGGTGCCGAGCCGCAACGTCGTCGTGCGGGCCGCGACCCACGTCAGGAGATTCAAGGTCGCCGAGATCTGACCGAAGCCGGTGAAATGGTGCTCGACCACGAAGGAGCTCACGTAGCCGAGCGCCTCGGCCTTGACGTTGTTCTCGACGAACTCCCGGAATCCGGCCCCGCTGTCGACGTCGGGGCCACCCCGCTTCGCCTGGGCACTTCCGAAGATCCCGAACCGCATCAAGCCGCTCCGTTCTGCTGGAACCACGTGCGGAGGCGCTGCCAGCCGTCCTTCGCCGCCGTCTCACGGTAGCTCGGCCGGTAGTCGGCGTGGAAGCCATGGGGCATGCCGTCGTAGAGCACGATCTCCGACGGCTTCTTGGCGGCTTTCAGGGCTGCCTGCATCTTCTCGACGTCCGCGTTCGGGATGCCCTGATCGGCGCCGCCGTAGAGGCCGAGCACGGGCGCCTTCAGGCTATCGACCAGCTCGAGCGGGTGCTTCGGCTGCATCTCGTTGGCCGGGCCGGTCAGACGCCCGTACCAGGCGACTCCGGCCTTGAGCTGGGGGCTGTGCGCCGAGTAGAGCCACACGACCCGGCCGCCGTAGCAAAACCCCGTGATGCCAAGCCGGCCGGTGTCGCCCTTCTCCGCCTTCGCGAAGGCCGCCGTCGAGTCGAGGTCGCTCATGACCTGCCGGTCCGAGACCTTCGCGGCGGCGGCCCGGCCCTCCTCGATCGTCGAGAGCTTGGAGACGTCGGCCGCGCGCGCGAAGAGCTCCGGCGCCACGGCGTAGTAGCCGAGCTTGGCGAAGCGGCGGCAAACGTCCTTGATGTGCTCGTGGACCCCGAAGATTTCCTGCACGACCAGCACGGTCGGGAACGGCCCGCCGGCGGCCGGCATCGCGCGGTAGGCGGGAACCTGGCCGTCGGGAACCGGAATCTTCACCTCCCCCGCAGTGAGGCCGCTCGTGTCGGTGGTGATGAGGCTCTGCGCGTTGACCGGACCGGTGGCGAGCGTGAACCCGGCGATCAAGCTCGTCGTCAAGAACCCGCGGCGGGAGAACTCCGTCGGCGGCATGAGGCTCCGAACTTCAGCGTCGAGACTGTCGGTGGGCATGACTCCCTCCATGGCGAATGAGGCGCGGCTGCGCGGTAGCCTACCACACCGCGCCCCGGGCGCGATCCTCGGTGACGTTACGGCGCGTCGATGACGCGCGTCCGAAGTAGCTCCGCGATGCGTTCGGCGGGATAGCCGAGGAGATCGCCGAGCACGGCGCGCGTGTGCTCGCCGACGCGATAGGCGGCGGGTCCCCGGGGACGGAGAGGCTCGCCATCGATGTGGTACGGGCTGGCGGTCACCCGTACGGTGCCGCGCGCAGGGTGTGGCACCGCGGGAAAGAACTGCCGTGTCGCCAGGTGAGACTCCGCGATCACCTCGGCCGGCCTCAGGACCGGGGCGCAGGGGATGCGCGCCTCCGCGAGCGTCTTGATCGCGTCCTCGATCGTGCGGAACGCCGCGAGCCACGACTCGACGATGGGCCGTAGCTCGCGCCAGTTCGCGCGTCGCTTCTCGCTGGTGTCGAATCTCGGGTCGCGACCCAGCTCCGGACCCATCACGGACAGCAGGCGCGGCCAGAGCTCCGGCGAACCGGTGAACTGCATGGCCAGGTAGCGGTCTCCGATGGGGGCCACGATCATGCCGGGACGCGGATTGCCATACTCTTCACCGCCATTGAGCACCGCGGCATACGTCACGCTGTCGGCGGCGATGAGCGCTTCCAGCATGGAGACGTCGAGGTACGCCCCCTTGCCGGTGCGCCCTCGGCGGATGAGAGCGCTCAGGATGGCGGTCGCGGCGTGCGTGGCCGCCAGCACGTCGGCGGCCTGGAGGTTGGACGCCCGTGGCGCCGGCTCGTCGCCCTGCTCGAGATGCATGAGGCCGGAGGCGGCGTTGATGATGTGGGCGAACGCGGGTCGCGAGCGCCACGGGCCCGTCTGCCCGAAGCCCGAAATGGAACAGTAGATGATGTCCGGCTTCACGGCCCGGAGCGTCTCGTAGTCGCATTGCAGCCTGGCGATGACGCCGGGCATGAAGTTCTCCACGACGACGTCCGCGACTTGCGCCAGGTCGCGGATGATCGCCTGACCCTCGGGTCGCGACATGTCCACGCCGATGCTCTCTTTACCCGCGTTCACGCGGGTGAAGTAGCTGCTCTGGTCGCCGCGGCCGGCTTCCAGCTGCAGGTAGTTGCGTCGCATCTCGTCGCCCTCGCCCGGACGCTCGACCTTGATCACGCGGGCGCCCAGATCGCTCAACAGGCGGGTGCAATACGGGCCCGCGAGGACCCGGGTCAGATCCAGGATGGTGACGCCGATCAGGGGCAGATCGTCGGAGAGGCTCAGGGACCGGGCCAGGCGTCCAGCGCGCCGCGCTTCAATTTGCGCTTCTCGCCCTCGGGCAGCTTGAAGTCGTGGCCGAAGGGCGCCGACTCGAAGGAGCCATAGCTCGGGTTCGCGATCATGATCCACTCGCGACCCCAGCGATCCTTGTGCTGCTCCAGCACCTTCAAGCGCTCGGCCTCGCCGCCGCGATACTCGTCGACGAAGTCGCCGAAGTTGTCGCCGACGTTGAGGAGAACGCGGTAATTCCTGGCGACGTGGGTGCGGCGCGTTCCCTTCGCCGAGCCCCAGTCCGGCTGCTTGCGAGTCATGAGCATGGTGTCGGCGGTGCCGCCCATCGGAAACCCGAACTTCTCGAGGTTCTTGCGCGTCGCCGGCTCTTCCTCGGCGGTGCGGTTGGTGACGTAAAAAACCTTCACGCCCTTCGAGTCGGCGTACTGCGCGAACTCGAGTGCGCCCGGGATGGGCAGCGAGGTCACCGTGTTGACATACGCATTCCAGGTCTTCGGGTCGAAGGTCGTGCCCTTGAGCGCCATCCACGCCTGATAGCCGGAGTTGTCGAGGATCGTCTCGTCGATGTCGAGAATCACGGCGGTCGGAAGCGACTGGTAGGCGCCGGCCTGCTCCTTCGGGGCGCCGGTCCAGTTCGGGTCCGCCAGCGCCTGGTCGAGGCGGATCCGGGCCAGCGCGAAGGCCGTGAGGGCGCTGGCCTTGTACTCGACGGACCGCTGCATCCACAGGACGGCGTTGAGAAGGTCACTGGCCGGCGGATCCGTGGCCTGCTGGGCCACGACCGGCGCGGTCGATCCCAGCGCGACGACCAGAACCAGGATCGCCAGCCACCTGCCCCGCGGGCGATTGCCGGATGCCGCGATCATGCCGTTCCTCCTTCAGGGCGCGCGCAGGGGGCGCAGGCTCGGCCCTAGATCCTCGTAGCGATTCACGATGGTACCGCCACTCTCGTGAATGAAGAACTCGACCTGGAGATTGACAGTGCCGCCCTCGTTGTCGGCGCTCAGCCGGAAATCGCCCCGGTACCCGACGATGCGCTTGCCGCGCGCGAAGGCGTAGCCGATCTCCGCCGCGGTGCCGCTGTCCACGTCGGTGCCGTCGAGAATCGCGATCACCCCGTGCGCCTCGTCGATCGCCGCCCGATTGGTCGCGCCCATCTCTCGATTGAGCGTCCGCCACGCCTCGCGCTTCTCCGGTCCGTACGGCATTCGCTGAACCGCCTCGATCTTCCGCGCGTCGGTCAGGCCCCAGGGGTCGAGGACTTCGTAGCCGAGACTCTTCACGAAGGGAACGAGGACCGAGTTGTAGAAGTGGCGCCCGGCTTCCGAGAAGCCCAGGGGACCGGCCATGTAGATCCGCAGCTTGGCGTTCACGCGGCCCGAGGATATATCATCGGGCCATGCGAAATCCGACAACGCTCGTCGTTGCCGTCCTGGTCGCCGCCGTGACGGCTCCGGCCGGCCACGTCGCGGCCCAGGAGTTCGTCCCGGCGATCGTGTTCGACATGGGGGGAAAGTTCGACAAGTCCTTCAACGAGGCCGCGTACGCCGGCGCCGAACGCTTCAAGAAGGAGACGGCGATCGCCTATCGCGAGTTCGAGGTGACGAACGAGGCCCAGCGCGAGCAAGCGCTGCGCAACATGGCCCGGCGTGGGTCGCAGGTCGTCGTCGGGATCGGCTTCGGCCAGGCGAGCGGCATGGAGCGAGTGGCCAGGGAGTTCCCGAATCTCAAGTTCGCCATCGTCGACGCGATCGTGGACCTGCCCAACGTCCAGTCGATCGTCTTCAAGGAGCACGAGGGCTCGTTCCTGGTCGGCATGGCGGCGGCGATGGCGTCGAAGACCGGGAAGATCGGATTCGTCGGCGGGATGGACATCCCGCTGATCCGCCGCTTCGCCCTCGGGTACGAGGAAGGGGCGAAGTACGTCAACGCGAAGATCGAGATCTACCGGAACATGACGGGGACGACGCCGGCGGCCTGGAACGACCCGACACGCGGCGGCGAGCTGGCGCGGAGCCAGTTCGACCGCGGCGCCGACGTCATCTACGCGGCCGCCGGCGCCACCGGGCTCGGCGTGCTCCAGGCGGCCAAGGACAAGGGACGGCTCGCCATCGGCGTCGACTCGAACCAGAACCACATCCACCCCGGCTCGGTCCTGACCTCGATGATCAAGCGCGTCGACCTGGCCGTCTACGAGGCCTTCAAGGCCGCGCGGGACGGGACGTGGAAGGCGGGCGGGCGCTCCCTGGGGGTCGCCGAGGGTGGGGTCGGTTTCTCGCTCGACCAGCACAATCGGAGTCTGATCACCGCGGAGATGGAGAAGCGGCTCCAGCAGGCCCGCGCCGACATCGTGGCCGGCAAGATCAAGGTCACCGATTACATGGCCAAGTAGCTAACAGATCATCGCTGCGCGGGGCGCGGCGCGACGCCGGCCGCCGCTCAGCCTGATCGTTAGGTTTCGCGATAACAGTTCGAGTGTCGGAAGTGCAGCAGGCAGACGGCCGGGGGCGAATGCCCAAGCGAGGCTTCGACATGGACTCGACGTACTCTCCCGAAGAGCAGCGACTGATCGATGCATGGGAGGGGCACCTCCGGTGCGAGTTCACGGACCGGGATGCCGCTGCCACCGTGGCGACCATGTCCGACGACAACTACGTCAATCACGTCCCGGTCATGACCGGTGGCCGCGGCCGGGACGAGATGCTGGCGTTTTACGGCAGCCACTTCATCCCGAAGATGCCCGCCGACACGCGGCTGACTCCCGTCTGCCGGACGGTCGGTCAGGAGCGGGTGATCGACGAGATGATCTTCGCGTTCACCCACGACATCGTGATGGATTGGATGTTGCCCGGCGTCGCCCCGACCGGCCGTAGGGTCGAGGTCCCGTTGATCGTCGTCGTCCAACTGCGTGCGGGACAGGTTGTCTGTGAACGTATCTACTGGGATCAGGCGTCGGTCCTAGTGCAGCTCGGCTTGCTCGAGCCGTCGCACCTGCCGGTGGCCGGGGCCGATACGGCCCGCAAGGTACTGAACCCCGGGCTGCCGTCCAACGATTTGATCCGGCGCACAGCTGCAGAACGTGGAGATGCGAGGTCAAACGTACAGTCCTGCTAACACGCGCTGCAGCGGACGGCTTCGCCGCCGCTGAGCTTTATTGTTTAGGCGGATAGATGCCCATCCTCGGCGTGCTGGTGTTCGCGGTCGCCTGGCTCGGCTTGGACTATGTCTTGAGCGTACCGAGTGGCTGGCGGACTCTTGCTGCGCAGTTCCCCGCGAGCTCCAGGCCAGCCGGACCACGAGTGCGGTGGCAGGTCGTCCGATTCGGACCGATCCCAGAAGCGGGCGTCACGAATATGATTCCGTCACCCACAGGGCTGTATATCTATGCTGGCTTGCGTATCGAAGCTTCCGGCCTCCGATCTTGATCCCCTGGCCGCTGATTGCTATGGCTCGGGAAGTGCGGGAGCTTTGGTGGAAGCGCTATGAGGTCAGGGTTGCAGACGCAACCAAGATTCGGATGAGCCGTCGTGCCTATCGGGTCATGGAGCCGTTCCTGGCACCGGGGCGCGCATAACAGCAGGCTTGAGCGGTCCAGCTGGAAGCCGGCCGCTCAGCCTGATCGTCATCCAGACGAGGGCGGCGGGAGCGGGACACCAAGTGTACGATGGCGCCCACAGTTGATAAGCGTGACTGCACCGCCCCACAGGGGACGAGCATATGACATCGCTATCGCTTCCCACCGGCCCATTCACCTGCGAGGTTGGCCTACGCCGTATCCGCGCGCCCCAGTTCGTTCGCGAGGAAAAGGAAGGCGTCACGTACATGGTCGCTCGCGGCTACGAGATTGCCTATGAGACCACCCTGCGCTTCACCAGCGGCGCCCAACTCCCGATCAGGGCGAGGCTCGTCGGGGAGCTCAATCAGAGAGTTGTCATCCGTGATGAGCACGGGCGGCCCATGCGGATCAGCGGTTACGTACAGGGGCTCGCGGAGATCAGCGCCGCCGACGGGCGCGTGATCTTTCGAGGGCGCTACTATGACTCACGAACGGTGCAGTCTCTGACCGGTGACGACGCACTCACGCCCGTCGGCCAGGCCGTGGTGGATCACTGGGAGAATGGCTTCGGGGAAGGCCCGTATGCTGGCCATGCCTTCTCGATGGGCGCGCAGCTGACTCGACAAGGCGATGTTGCGCTTCGGGGCGAGGGCCGCGGGCAAATCGATTGAGTTCACTCACGCGCCGTCGGCACTGTGTTTGAGGTCCAACGGCTGGCTACCGCCGAATTGTAGGCGTTTGAACGGACAGAAATCACCCGAGAGGTCTGAGGTGCTGACGCAACCAATCGGTGAGCTGGCTTCGATCGATGCGGCCCGCCGCCAGGTCAAGCATGACGCGTTCCTGATCACCTACCTGGGCGTCGACCTCCGCGCCGTTCAGAACGAGAAACGTCTCCATAGCGGCATGCCCAACGCGCTTGTTGCCGTCGACGAAGGGATGGTCCTGCACCAGCGAGAGGCCGAGCGCTGCCGCCTTCTCCACGAGCGTGGGATACAGATCGACACCACCAAACGTCGCCTTGGGCTGGGCGATGGCCGATTCGAGCGCGCCAAGATCCCGGATCCCGGGTGCGCCCCGTGGCTTCGAGAAGTCGCCGGTGCAGCTCGACGACCTCGGCCAGCGCGAGATACCGCATCAGGCCAGACGCCGGTACAACTCCTCGTTCTTCTTCAGTACCCGCGCGGCTGCCGTCTTGAAATCCTCGGCCGTTCTAGCCAGGAGATCGGCAACTGCCGCCCTAGCTAGTTTCTGTCGCGGTAGTCAAAGACGCCTGTATTCACGCGGGGTTGTGGCAATCTACGGCCCGGCCTTTAGACGCCGCCGGGCGGTCGGGACCCGCCTTTTTCGCGGCGAGCGGG
>JAHFDK010000273.1 GCA_023249095.1 Candidatus Rokuibacteriota bacterium
GCGGCGATCGCGGCACGACCGACATTTTACGGACGCGCGATGACATCTCCGTTCTTCTGTGGACCGCTGGGGTGACATTCACTACGTGCTGCCGACACGCGGCGACTACTCACGCAGAAAGCTGTCAAGCGAAAAATCGCAAGGGACACGCCGTCGCGGATGATCATCGACTACGAAGAGCAAGGCCGTATCCGCGGAGTCTCGCGCCCGAGTTTCTCGTCCGAGTTTCTCGTCTTGACACCAGCCGCGGGGCCGCATAGTTTGAGCCCCGCCGGTGGATCCATCCGGCGAGCCAGGAGGTCATCATGGTCCGCATCTCCGTGTTCTACGCGACAGCCGAAGGCAAGAAGTTCGACCACGACTACTACGTCAACCGGCACATGAAGCTCGTGCGCGAGCGCCTGGGCAGCTTCGGGCTGGTCCGCACCGAGGTGGACAAGGGCCTCGGCGGCGGCGCGCCCGGCGCTCCCGCGCCGTACGTGGCGATCGGCCACGTCTACTTCAATTCGCTCACCGACTTCCAGAAGGGGATGGGCCAGCACGGCAAGGAGCTCTTGGGCGACGTCCCCAATTTCACGAACATCCAGCCGCAGATCCAGATCAGCGAGATCATCGGGTAACCCACATGGCATACGACGTCATCGTCATCGGCGGCGGTAACGCGGCCATGTGCGCCGCGCTCTCGGCGCGCGAGCACGGCGCGAGCGTCCTCGTGCTCGAGAAGGCGCCCGAGGCGTGGCGCGGCGGCAACGGCTTCTTCACGGCGGGCGGCTTCCGGTTCGCCTTCAAGAGCTTCGAGGAGCTGTGCGAGCTGGTCGGCGATCTTTCCAATGAAGAAAAGGCCTCGATGGAGGTCGATCCGTACACGGAGGAGCAGTTCTACGACGACCTCATGCGGGTCACCGAGGACTGCTCCGATCCCGACATGGCGATGCAACTGGTCCGGGAGTCGCTGCCGACGGTGCGCTGGATGCGCGATCGCGGGGTCCGCTGGATCCCCATGTTCGGCCGGCAGGCCTACAAGGTCGGCGGGCGCTTCCGGTTCTGGGGCGGCCTCGTGCTGGAGGCGGTCGGAGGCGGGCCCGGGCTCATCGACATGGAGTACCAGTCGGCGGCCAAGAACGGCGTCGACGTGCGGTTCGAGACGAAGGCGATGCGTCTGGTGACCGACGACCGCGGCGCCGTCACCGGCGTCGCCGTGCGGACACCGACCGGCACCGAGACCATCCCGGCCGGCGCGGTCGTGCTCGCGTCTGGCGGCTTCGAGGCGAATCCGGAGATGCGCACGCGCTATCTCGGACCCAATTGGGAGCTCGCGCGTGTCCGCGGCACGCCGTACAACACCGGCGACGGGATCCGGATGGCCCTCGACATCGGCGCCTTGCCGTGGGGCCACTGGAGCGGCTGCCACTCCGTCCAGTGGGACCTGAACGCGCCGTGGCACGGCGACCGGAAGGTGGGCGACAACTTCCAGAAGCATTCCTACCCGCTCGGGCTCATCGTGAATCTGCGGGGCGAGCGCTTCGTCGACGAGGGCGCCGACTTCCGCAACTACACCTACGTCAAGTACGGGCGCGCGGTCATCGGGCAGCCGCGCCGGACGGCCTTCCAGATCTTCGACCAGAAGGTCCTGCATCTCCTGCGGGAGGAGTACCGGATCCGCGAGGTCACCAAGGCCGAGGACGCGACCTTCGAGGGGCTCGCGCGAAAGCTCGAGATCGACGTCGACGGGTTCGTCGCCACGATGCGCGCGTACAACGCGGCCGTCCAGGCCGGCACCTACAATCCAGCTATCAAGGACGGCAAGGCGACCCGCGGGATCACGCCTCCCAAGTCGAACTGGGCGCAGCCGCTCGACTCGCCGCCGTACGTGGGCTTCGCCGTCACGACGGGCATCACGTTCACGTTCGGCGGCCTGCGGATCACGAGCGAGGGCCAGGTCATCGACTGTGAGCAGCGTCCGATCTCCGGCCTCTTCGCCGCCGGCGAGCTGGTGGGCGGACTTTTCTATCACAACTACCCGGGTGGGGCAGGGTTGATGGCGGGCGCGGTCTTCGGGCGAATCGCCGGCCGCTCGGCCGCCGCCAGCCGGAAGGGCGCCGCGCGGGTCAGCTAACCGCCGTCTTTGGCGTAGGACACGAAGAACGAGCCGAACTCGATCGGCTCAAAGCAGTTGGGAAGCTCGCCGTGTTTCCACGCTCCGGGAACCTTCACGAGCCGGAAATCCTTGCGGTGGCCGAAGCGCTGCCGCAGCTCGCTCTCGGTGAACACGCGGCAGTGGTCGGCGTACCCGTGCACGGGCGTGTAGTCCGGGATCGGGCCGACGGCGCGGAGCTCGTGCATCGGGACGACGAACGCGAAGCGGCCGCCGGGGCGTAGCACCGTCTCGATCGAGCGCACGGTCTCGGCGACGTCCCGCACGTGCTCGAGGACCGCGAAGGAATACGCGAGGTCGAACGAGCCGGTCGAAAAGTAGAGGTGGACCTCTTCCGCGAGCCCCTGCCGGAAGCCGACGTTGGCGAAGCGGTTGAGCTGGCGAGCGATCTTCGCGTTGGTCGGCGAGACTTCGACGCCCTCCACGCGTAGCTCGGGGTGCCGCGCGCCCAGCGCCATCGCCACGCCGCCCTCGCCGCTACCGGCGTCGAGCACGCGGCGGGGACGCACGGCGGCGACCTCCCGCTCCAGCTCCTGGAACTCGGGGTCGCGCGCGCGCCGCTCGATCAGCCTGCGCGTCTTACGCCCGATGAGCATCCGGATCCGCTTCTCGAGGAGCTTCAGGCCCGCCTTCCAGCGTAGGCGGCGGTACTGCTCTTCTTGCGCCGCGACGTACGACTCGCGGGATTCCAGGTGCGTGAGCCAGGAGCGGATCCGGCTGGCCTGCTCGGCGTAGCGCGGATCGGGATGCGCCGCCCGCGCGGCCTCGACGATCTCGAGCGCGCCGTAGATGTTTTCGCGATAGAGCTCGAAGCGAACCGACTGGATGACGGCGTCGACGTCCCGCGGATTCACGAGCCGCTATCCTAGCACTCCAGCGACGCGTCCGGGTGGTGCACGCGCATCGCCGCGCGGACCGCGTCGAGGAACCACGGCGGCAGGAGCGCGCGGTAGTGCGCGAGGAAGCGCTCGAATTGACCGTCGAGGATATACGTGACGCCGTAGTCGTCCGCGTGGCGACATGACCGGCCGTACGCTTGCACCAGCGCCTTCGCCGTCTCGAGCGCGTACCAGCGGGGATCCCGCGCCTGCCGAGCGGCGGTCCATGGATCGCCGAGGTCCGGGTAAGGCACCTTCGTCATCACCTGGAAGCGGAGGAAATCGTCCGGCAGATCCACGCCTTCCCGGAGTGACGGCGAGACGAGCACCGTCGGCGCCGGGGACGTCCGATGCACCTCGAGGGCGCGCGCCTTGGCCTCCGTGGACTCGACCCAGATAAGCCGGCGCGCCAACGCCGGCCCGCGCGCCGCGAGGTCGGCCACCAGACGCCGGCCGGCGGCGTACGACGGCGCGTGGATCAGCCCTTTCTCGCGCGGGTGCCCGTCGAGGATTTTGGCGACCTCGGTAAAGAGCGCCGGCTCCAGCCGGGCGAGGGTGGTTTTCGAGAGCGCGCCGACGGGACGGTAGTCAATCCGCCGCTGGGCGAGCGGAAACGGCGAATCGCTCGCGAACGATCGGACGGCGGCCTCCTCGAGGCCCACGCACTCGGCGAGCGCGCTCCGGTGCCCGAGGTAGGCGGAGGAGAGCACCACGAAGTCGGCGGACTCGCTCAAGAGCTCGCGTGCCATCGACGTCACCGTGAGCGGGACCAGCTCGAGCGTGGCACCGGGCTCAGGCGGATAGCGCACGATCCACTCTCGGTCCTCCGCGTCCACGAAGTAGCGGATGCGGGCGAGGGCGGCCTCTAGAATCTCGCGCTCCGCCAGCAGCTCTTGCTCCGCCCGAGAGGGTGGCATGGTCAGAACGCTCTCGGGTGAGACGCCGGGGGGCCGCAGGCCTTCGAGCGCGCGATCGAGCGACTCGAGCTGGCCTTCCAGCCGCTCGAGGTGCTCGCGCATGAGGCTCCGGTACTCCTCGGCGGTCTCGAGGCGCGGCAGCGGCCCGCCGAACCACGCCTTGGTCTCTCCGGGCGGGAAGGCGACGGTGAAGACGTTGACGAGCTGGGCTTCAAGGTTGTGCGCCTCGTCGATGATCAGCAGGCGACGCTTGCGGAGCTGCTCGGCGCGCCAGTAGCGCAGCGTCGCGAAATACGCGGTGTTGGTACAGAAGACCGGACCGCCGAGCGCGGCTGCCTTCGCCCGCGCGTACGGGCACTGGCACAGCGGGCCGCGCGGTCGGCGGCACATGCCCCGGGAGGTCGGCACAGGCACCTCCGGGTACCGCTCGCACCGGTAGTTGTCGCGCCCCTTCACGAGCTGCAGGTCGCTGCCGAACTCGCGCTCGTACTGATCTTGAAGAAGCTTCTGAGACGTCAGGAGGTAGGCGTCGCCGCTCCACCGGGCCAGCGCCATGGCGATATGGCTCTTGCCGACACCGGGCGGCGCCTCGACGACGAAGACGCGTGGTGCCGCCGGGTCGTCGAGGGCTTCGGCGATCGCGTCGGCGAGCGATGCCAGGAGTCGCGCCTGTTCGGGGCGCGGCGTGAAGCCGGGAGGAAAGTGCGCGAGCAGGTCGACGCGGTCCGTCAAGGCCGCGAGGAATGGTATCACGCGGGGTGACGCAGGTATGATCGGGACGTGCCCGACGACTCTCGCATGCTGCTCGAGTTCTCCGCCGGTGGCCTCGTCCTCGACGAGCCGGGCCGCGTCCTGCTGATCCGAGCCCGCGACCTGCGCGGTCAACCCGTGTGGACGCTGCCGAAAGGCGCGTTGGCCCCGGGTGAGACGAGCGCGGAGGCGGCGCTCCGGGAGGTGCGCGAGGAGACGGGGTACCGCTGCGAGCTGGAGCGCGAGCTCGCACCCGTGACCTACTGGTTCCGGCGCGATGGCCGGCAGATCAAGAAGACGGTCCGCTGGTTCCTGATGCGACCGCTCGAGAAGGTCGGCGACCACGACCACGAAGTCGACGAGGTGCTCTGGACCGACAAGGACGACGCGCTCGCCCGGCTGCGGTACGAGTCCGACCGCCGCCTGGTCGGCGCCGTCTAGGCCGCGGCCGGCGCGAGGCGGGGCACGCCCAAGAAGCTTGCAACCAGCACCGCTATGGGGTAGCGTTCCCGGGCAATGCACGCTGTCCCTGACGATCGAACACCGGCCCGGCTCCTAGCGCTTAGAAGCCGCCCAGTAAGCGTGGCAGGCAATAGCCTCCAGCGCAGGAGGGATTGATGCAGCGATACATAGCGCGAAGGTTCCTGCAGAGCTTGCTGGCCATCTGGGTCATGAGCCTCATCGTGTTCAGTCTGGCGAGGGTCACCGGTAACCCCCTGGACGTGATGTTGCCGCTGGAGGCCGGGCCCGAGGAGTACGAGCGCGTCTCCAAGCACTGGGGCCTGGATCAACCGCTCTACGTCCAATACGCCATCTTCCTGAGCAAGGCCGTCCGCGGCGACTTCGGGAATTCCTGGAAATGGCACGGTTATTCCGCGATGGGCCTCGTGGGGCAGCGCTTGCCCGCGACCCTCCAGCTTGCCGGCTTCGCTCTGTTCATCAGCATTGTGATCGCCTTACCCATCGGAGTGATGGCCGCCGTCATGAAAGGCACCGCCTGGGACTCCGTGGCGAAGGTCATCGCCCTGCTCGGCCAATCCTTGCCCGGCTTCTGGCTGGGGATCGTCCTGATGTGGATTTTCGCCGTGCATCTCGGTTGGTTTCCGACCTCGGGCCGGGGGGGGCTCCAGTACATGATCCTTCCCGCGATCACCCTCGGCTGGTTCCAGGTCGCCGTCCTCATGCGGCTGGTCCGCTCGTCCATGTTGGAAGTGCTCGACAGCGAATTCGTGAAGTTGACCCGCATCAAGGGCGTGCCGGAATGGAAGGTCATCTGGAAACACTGTTTGCGCAACGCGTCGATCGCCCCCCTGACCTTCTTCGCGATCATCGCCGGCGTCCTGATGACGGGCTCCGTGGTGACCGAAAGCGTCTTTTCCTGGCCGGGCACCGGACTGCTCGTGGTGGACGCCGTGAGGGCCAGGGACTTTCAGGTGGTCCAGGCCGTCGTGATCGTGTTCTCCGGGATCTTCATTTTCACGAACCTGATGGTCGACATCCTCTATGCTTACATCGATCCCCGCATCCGGTTTCAGTAAGGGAGAGAGGGAGGACACATAGTGGCAACCGTAACGGCGAGAACTCTTCCCTGGTACGCGCCCCCCAGAGTTGCGGGGGCGATGCGTCAAGTCGGACGGTATCCGGTGGTGCCGCTGAGTCTCCTCATGTTTCTCCTGGTAATCCCCGCCGTTCTGGCACCGCTGGTCGCGCCATACGATCCCCTGAAGGGGTCGCTGGCCAAGCGGTTGAAGCCACCGGTGTGGCAGCAGGGCGGCGCCATCGAGCATCCTCTGGGCACCGACAAGCTCGGCCGCGACATCCTGAGCCGGATGATTTACGGGGCCAGGGTCTCCCTCATGGTGTCCCTGGTGGCGATTTTCGTCGGTGGCAGCGTCGGTACGGGCCTTGGATTGATGTCGGGCTACTTCGGAGGCAAGACGGACGCGCTGATCATGCGCTTGGTCGACATCTCGCTGTCCTTACCGACGATCTTGTTAGCTCTGGTCCTCGTCGCGGCGGTGGGCCCCAGCTTCGGAACGGTCATTATCGTCCTGGTGGTGCTCCTGTGGGCTCGCTATGCGCGACTGGTCCGGGGGGAAACCCTCAGCATCAAGGAGCGGGACTTCATCGCCAGAGCGCGGGTTGCTGGGGCGTCCCACAGCCGTATCATGGCCAAATACATCTTCCCGAACGTCGTCAACTCCCTCATCGTCCTGGCGACGCTACAAGTGGGATACGTCATCCTTCTCGAGTCAGCCTTGAGCTTTCTCGGCGCTGGTCTTCCCCGTCCCACCCCGGCGTGGGGTCTCATGATCGCGGACGGCCGAGAGCTGATCGTCACGGCCTGGTGGGTGTCGATGTTCCCCGGACTGGCGATCATGTTGACGGTTCTCTCTCTCAATCTATTGGGGGATTGGCTCCGAGATCACCTGGACCCCAAGCTCAGACACGTGTAGGACTGCGTCGGAAAGGGTGGATGGCCGACGCCCACAAGCTAAAACAAGAATGCGGAGGAGATATCCGATGAGACGCCACGTTCCCATTGCACTGGGGCTGCTGCTGGCGTTGGCATTGACCCTCGAGACCACGCTGACACCTGGATCGGCACAGGAGGCCAAGGTCCAGAAGCTGGTGTTCGCGTCAGCCGGGTTCGAGGACAGCAACCGTTTCTGGATGGTCAGCCGCCCCGACCATCTGCAGTACGACCCGTTCCTGGAAACCCTGCTCGACGTGGACCCCAAGACCGGCGAGTACACGGCCCGCCTGGCGGAGAAGTGGCAAGCCAGCCCTGACTACAAGGACTGGACGTTCACCCTGCGCAAGGGCGTTCCGTTCCACTTCGGGTACGGTCAATTCACCGCCAAGGACGTCGTGCATTCACACTCTCTCATGCTGCGTCAGGAGGCGACCGCGACGCTGGTCCAGACCTGGCGCAGCGTCGAGGAGGTGAAGGTCGTCAACGACCACCAGGTCGTGTTCCGCATGAAGCGGCCGTCGACCACCCTGCCGTATGCGGTGTCCCGCGCCGGCGATCTCCGCATGGTCAGCAAGGCTCAGTGGGACAAGGAAGGGATCGAAGGGTTCGACAAACGACCGGCGGGAACCGGCTCGTACCGGTACGCCGGCCGGAAACCGGGCCTGTCCATCACCTTCGAGCGCGTGGACAATCACTACCGAGGCGAAAAGCCGGCGTTCAAGGAGCTGGAGTTCCGATTGGCCCGCGAAGAGTCGACGCGGCTGGCGTTGGTGCTCTCGGGCGAGGCCCACATTGCCGACCTGCCCCGCGAGCTGCAGAAGGACGCGCTCAAGCGGGGCATGAAAATCTACTCGTCGTCGTTCCCCGTGGACTGGATGACCGTGTATCTGGGCGGGATGTACTTCCTGCCCGGGGACCCGGCGTTCAAGCCGGACGTGGCCTGGACCAAGAAGCCGGTGCGGCAGGCCCTGAACATGGCCATCAATCGGAAGGAGCTCCTGAGCACGGTGTTCG
>JAHFDK010000274.1 GCA_023249095.1 Candidatus Rokuibacteriota bacterium
GATTACCCTCTCGCTCGCCTCGGACGGCGGGGCCCCAGCCCCGCGACGTCCTGCGGCTCGGATTACCCTCTCGCTCGCCTCGGACGGCGGGGCCCCAGCCCCGCGACGTCCTGCGGCTCGCACTACGGGGCGCATGCTTCGACTCCGAGGAGCTCGAGCAGCCGCTGCTTGGCGTCGTCGCGCCCCCGCTCGACGATGAGTCGGCGCACTTCTGGGCCGAGCGCGCGCCGCCAGGCGTCCGCGGTGACCAGCCGCCCCGCCACCCGCAGCTCGCGCCTGGCCTCCGCCGCGATCGCCGCGAGCGTCGCGTACTCGGCGGTGAGGTAGGCCTCGAGTTCCTCCCGAACGGCGCGGGCGAGGGCGGGGCTCGAGCCGCCCGTCGCGACGGCCACGGTGAGATCGCCACGGCGCACGACCGCCGGGAGGATGAAGGTGCAGTGCGCCGGGTCGTCGGCGGCATTGACCCAGACGCCCCGCTCCCGCGCCTCGCGCGCCACGGCCACGTTGACCTCGCCCGCGTCGGTCGCAACGAACGCGAGATCCACGCCGGCGAGATCGCCCTCGCGATAGCCGCGCGACTCCAGCTCGATGCGTCCCTCGGCGGCCAGCGCGGCTAGCGTCGGCGTCGTCCGCGGGCTGATCACTGTCACCCGCGCGCCAGCCGCAAGAAGTCCGGTGATCCGCCGCTCGGCGACCGGTCCTCCGCCGACCATGAGGCAGCGTCGGCCCGTAAGGTCGAGGAGAACGGGAAAGTACCCCATCTCAGCCGTCGACCCCATGCGGCGGCCGGTCGGACGCGACGTCGCGTGCGACCGCCTCGACGAGCTCGCCCGCCAGGAGCGCGCGGAGCTCGTCGTCCGTGTGGCGCGCGGCGAACTGGCGGAAGTTCTCGGCCGGCAGGCGGTCGGCCAGGAAGGTGCGCAGCAGGCGCTCGATCGCCGGGGCCACGTCTGTCGCGGGCAGGCGGAGACCGATGGGTCGTGCCACGGCCTGATGCCGGCCGACGGCGCCGCCGACGCAGAAGTAATAGGCATCGACGAGCGCCCCGCCCAGCTTGACCTTCTTGCCTTCGATGCCGAGGTCGGCGATCCAGTGCTGGCCGCAGCTGTTCGGGCAGCCCGTAATGTTGATCCTCAGGTGCTGGTCGAACCCCGGCAGCCGCCGCTCGAGCGTCTCCACGAGCCCGCGCGCAAACCCTTTCGTCTCGGTGAGCGCCAGCTTGCAAAACTCCGAGCCCGTGCACGCGACGGTCCCACGCCGGAACGGCGAGGCACCGAGCGCGAAGCCTGCGGTCTCGAGGTCGCGGGCGAGGGCGTGGACGCGCTCCCGGCGGACGTTCGGGATCAGGAGGTTCTGCATGTGGGTCGTCCTGAGCGCGCCCGTGCCGTAGCACTCGGCCAGGTCGGCGGCAGCGCGCATCTGGTCGGCCGTGAGACGCCCACGGAGCACGGCGACTCCTGCGTAGGAGAGGCCCGGCTGCTTCTGGGCGTGGATCCCCACGTGGTCGCGGTATACGTCGTCGGGCGGATCGTCGGGCACACCTGGCTCAAGGGGGAACCCCTGGCGCTCCTCGATCGCGGCCCGGAAGCGCTCGGCGGTCCAGCCGTGCTGGAGGAAGAGAAACTTGAGGCGTGCCTTCTCGCGGTTCTGTCGGAGCACGTCGGAGTCGCGGAAGATCTCGGCGATCGCGCGGACCACGTCCAGCGCCTGGCCCCAGGGGACGAAGGCGTCGAGCCGCACCCCGAGATGCGGGTCGGTCGAGAGCCCCCCGCCGACGCGGACCGCGAAGCCGATCTCGCCCGTAGCCGGGTGGCGGACTGCGGTGAGACCGATGTCGTTGATTTCTGGATACGCGCACCAGGCGCGGCAACCCCCGATCGAGACCTTGAACTTCCGCGGCAGGTTGTAGAACGCGGGGTTGCCGTTCAGCAGGTGCGTCGCCTCGAGGACGAGCGGCGAGGCGTCCACCAGCTCGTCGGCGTCCACGCCGGCGAGCGGGCAGCCCGTGACGTTGCGCGTGACGTCGCCGCACGCGCCCATCGTCGTCACGCCCTGGAGCCAGAGCGCGCGGAAGACGTCGGGCAGGCTCTCGAGTGTGACCCAGTGCAGCTGGATGTTCTGGCGGACCGTGATGTCGGCGATCCCATGACCATGCCACTCGGCGAGGTCGGCGATCGTCCTGAGCTGGTTGGACTCGAGTGCGCCGTTCGGGATCCGGATACGCACCATGAAGTGGCGAACGGCCTTGCCCTCGCCGCCCTTGCCGCCGACCGCGCCGACCCCATCGCCCTGGGTATAGATGCCCCACCAGCGGAAGTACGTGCCGAGCCACTCGGGCGGGACCGCGTCCCAGCCCTCGCGCGCGAAGCGCTCGATGTCGGCATACGCCTCCCAGGGATTGAGCTCGCGCTTGAGCCTCTCCACGCGCTGGGCCTTCGTCTCTTTTACGGCTTCACTCATGGGTGCCTCCAGAAACGCAAAAGCCGGGGAGCGGGCGCGCTTCTCGGCCCGTCCTCCCGGCTTGTGTCTTTGGCTTCGACGTCGCCTTACGACGGAGTCATGTCACCCGACATACCGCAGGGGTACCCGCACCCACGCTTTACATCGCGGGCACTTGGCCCGTCGGCGGGTCGACCTTCCACCTTCGCCTTGCAGACCGGGTCGCGCAAGGCTGGCTCTTGGACGTGAGTGCTCATCCCGCCTCCTGGGATAGAAAATACCCATTCTCGATCGAGATTGTCAAGAGAGGCTGATTCTCCCATAGGATCAGGGCTTGGCGGTGCCCACGCGGGCCGTGATAACGTTCCCGCGCCGCCCAGCGGCAGCAGCGCCCAGGGAGGGCTCACCATGGCGAAGAGCGTTTACGACGAGGCGTACGCGCGGTCGATGAGGGACCCAGAAGGCTTCTGGGCGGCGGCCGCCGAGGACGTCCACTGGGACAAGCGCTGGGACCGCGTCTTCGATGACTCGCGTAAGCCCTTCTGCCGCTGGTTCACGGGGGGCGAGCTCAACACCTGCTACAACGCGCTCGACCTGCACATCGACCGCTGCCGCGGCAAGCAGCGCGCGCTCGTTTACGACAGCCCCGTCACCGGCACGGTGAGGACGTACACCTACCTCGAGCTGCGCGACGCGGTGGCGCTCTGCGCCGGCATGCTCCGGCGGCAGGGGGTCGAGAAGGGCGACCGCGTGATCGTCTACATGCCGATGGTGCCCGAGGCCGTGATCGCGATGCTCGCGTGCGCGCGTCTGGGCGCGATCCACTCCGTGGTGTTCGGCGGCTTCGCCTCCAACGAGCTGGCCAAGCGCATCGACGACGCCAAGCCCAAACTGATCCTCTCGGCCTCCTGCGGCATCGAGGTCAACCGCGTCATTCCCTACAAGCCTCTGCTCGACGGTGCGATCGAGCTGGCGCAGCACAAGGTTTCTCGCTGCGTGATCCTGCAGCGCCGGCAAGAAGCGGCGCCGATGGTGCGTGGGCGCGATCGAGATTGGCACGAGGAGGTCGCCGCCGCGACGCCCGCCGAGTGCGTGCCCGTCGCCGCCACCGACCCGCTCTATATCCTCTACACCTCGGGCACCACCGGCATCCCCAAGGGCGTCGTGCACGACAACGGCGGCCATGCCGTCGCGCTCAAGTGGTCGATGAGCGCCGTGTACGGCATGGGCGCGGGCGAGGTCTATTGGGCCGCCTCGGACATCGGCTGGGTGGTCGGCCACTCGTACATCGTCTACGCGCCGCTCCTCAAGGGCTGCACCACGATCCTCTACGAAGGCAAGCCGGTGGGCACGCCCGATCCCGGCGCGTTCTGGCGCCTCATCGCCGAGCACGGCGTGAACGCGCTCTTCACGGCGCCGACGGCGTTCCGCGCGATCAAGAAGGAGGATCCGCAGGGGACGCACATGGCGAAGTACGACCTCGGGCGGTTCCGTACGCTCTTCCTCGCGGGCGAGCGCTGCGATCCGGACACGCTCCACTGGGCGGAGGACAAGCTGCGCGTACCAGTCGTCGATCACTGGTGGCAGACGGAGACGGGGTGGCCCATCGCCGCCAATTGCGTCGGCCTGGGCATGCTGCCCGTGAAGGCCGGATCCCCCACGAAGCCGGTGGCCGGGTACGACGTCCGCGTTCTCGGCGAGGACAACAACGAGATGCCCGCCGGCCAGATCGGCTCGATCGCCATCCGGCTGCCCCTACCGCCGGGGTGCCTGCCGACGCTTTGGAACAACGACGCTGGGTACGAGACGTCCTATCTCACGAAGCACCCCGGCCACTACCTGACGGGCGATGCGGGCTTCAAGGACGCGGACGGATACCTGTACATCATGAGCCGCGTGGACGACATCATCAATGTCGCTGGGCACCGGCTCTCCACCGGCGCGATGGAGGAGGTGCTCGCCGCCCATCCCGACGTGGCCGAGTGCGCCGTGGTCGGTGTCGCGGACGAGATCAAGGGCGAGGTCCCCGTCGGCTTCGTCGTCACCAAGGCGGGCGTCGCGCGCAGTGAAGCCGAGATCGTGAGGGAGCTGGTCGAGAGGGTGCGCGAGCAAATCGGCCCGGTCGCCGCGTTCAAGACCGCGCTCGTCGTCAAGCGCCTGCCCAAGACGCGCTCGGGCAAGATCCTCCGCGGGACGATGAAGAAGATCGCCGACGGCCAGGAGTACAGCGCGCCCGCGACGATCGACGACCCTGTGATTCTCGCCGAGATCACCGAGGCGCTCGGGGCCAAAGGGTACCCGAAGAAGTAGCGCTCCCTGCCGTCAATCCCGTCGGAGCCGCCACCACAGGGCGAGCGCGCCCACGCCGGCGAGGCCGAGCGTGCCGTTCCAGAGGAACGCCACGGACACGCCCCACCACTGCGAGATCGTGCCGACGATGAACGCGCCGATTGGGAAGACGCCGCCCGACACCCACGTGTAGATGCTCATCACCCGCCCGCGTAGCCCGTCGGGCGCCTGGAGCTGGATCGACGTGTTGCAGCTCGCCATCAGCATGATCCCCCAGTAGCCGGTGAAGAACAGCAGGGGTATGGCGAGCTCGATGCGGCGAGTGACGCCCAGGGCCATGAGCGTGCTCAGCGCCAGCGTCGCCGACACGAGCATCGAGCGAACCGACGGACGCGCGGCACGGGCGCCGACCGTGAGGGCTCCCCCCACTGCGCCGACGCCGAGCGATGCCATGAGGAACCCGAATCCCTCCGCGCCCAGCCCCAGCACGTTCTTGGCCAGGAGGGGCACGTACACGCTGAAATTGAAGACGCAGAGGCTCACCACGAAGACGAGACCGATGGCGAGCCGGAGCCGCGGCGTGCCCGCGGCGTACCGCACACCCTCCGCGATCTCCTCGAAGATCGACGCGCGCGCCGTGCCGGGCGGCAAACCTCGCGCTCTCATTCTCAGGAGGGTGACGATGACGCCGATGAAGCCGAGGCTGTTGACGAAGAACGTCGGAGCCACCCCGAGACGCGCGATCACGATTCCGGCGACCGCCGGCCCGACGATGCGCGCGAGGTTGAACCCCGCGGAGTTGAGCGCGACCGCGCTCGACACGTCGGCGCGGCCCACCAGCTCCATCACGAACGACTGGCGAGCGGGCTGGTCCACGACGTTGGCGAAGCCGAGGGCCAGGCCCAGCACGGCCACGTGCCAGTACTCCACGTGGCCCGTCGCCACCAGCAGGGCGAGCAGCAGCCCCTGGCACGCGAGCGTCGTCTGGGTGGCGACGAGCAGCGGGCGCTTGGGCAAACGGTCGGCAACGGCGCCGCTGACGATGGAGAAGAGCAACACCGGCGAGAATTGAAGCGTCGCGAGGAGCCCGAGCTTGAAGGGCGAGTCCGTGAGCTGCAGGACGAGCCAGGCCTGCGTCACATTCTGCATCCAACTCCCGATCTGCGCCGCGACCTGGGAGAAGTAGAAGCGCCGGAAGTCGCCGTGGTTCAGCGCCCGCAGGCCGTGGGGATACTCCATGGTCCGTCGGCTAGGCCGGCCGGCGGATCTTCTTCAGCACGAGGCACGCGGGCGCCGACTTTTTTTCATGGGTCGCTTCGGCCGGCGGGGCGCTACGGCTCGCACCGCGGCCCCACGACGGCTGTCTAGGCGCGCTCGCTCAGCCCGCCAGGTTCGAGGTGCAGTGCGGGCATCGCTTCGCGCTGACCGGAATCGCCGTCGCGCACCAGGCACAGTCCTTGGTCCGAGCCGCCGCGGGGGCGGCCGGCTTCGGGAGCAGGCGGTTCACCTGGCGGACCAGCAGGAAGATGGCGAACGACACGATCAGGAAATTGATCAACGCGTTCAGGAACAGCCCGTAATTGAGCGTCGGGGCGCCCGCGGCCTTCGCGGCGGCGAGAGTCGGATAGGACTGCCCCGCAAGGCTGATGAAGAAATCCTTGAAGTCCACGCCCCCGAGGAGCCGCCCGATCGGCGGCATCAAGACATCGTTGACGAGCGAGGTGACGATGGCACCGAAGCTCGCGCCGACGATCACGCCGACCGCGAGGTCGACGACGCTACCGCGCATGATGAACGTCTTGAACTCGTTCAGCATGGACCGCTCCTCCTATCCCAGGTACTGCTTGCGGGTGCTCGGCGATGGCGCCGCCATAGCCCTCGCGGCCTTCCCTTGCGGCGCGGCGCGGTATCCGGCGAGCGGGTGACCGTCTTCAGCGGTGAGGGGGAGCATCTCGCCCATTGCCGTGCGCTCCTTTCGGGCTCGGGGTGCGCACACTCTACAACGGGCGTCGGGAGAGCGCGAGAGGCCGCCGCGCGGCGGGTTACGCGGCCGAAACGTGCGCGCGAGCGGATGCGCCCTCGGCGGCGCGCCGCTTGAGGGCCGGCGCCGCCGCGGCCGCCGCCGCTTCGGCCTCGCTGTGGGGGACAGCCCGATGACGAATCTCCTCGACGACGAGCCAGAGCGGAAGGCCGAGTGCAACTGCGTACGCGATCAGGTTCTCCAGTGCCATCGTCCGTCCTCCTCGGCCCCGGCGTAACGCAGGAGGCGTGCCATCCCGAATTCCCCAGCAGTTGAAGGGTTTTTACCCACGGACGATCAGCCGGGACCGGGCGAATCGCCCGATCGGGCCGTCAGCCTGCCCGACCGATTCCCTGGTATCCTCTGCTCCATTGAGAGGAGACCCCATGCGAGTCCTCATCGTACTGGCGGCGGCCGCGTTGCTCACGGGCTGCGTCCTCGACCTGCGCGGAACCGAGTGGAAGAAGACCGGCGCCATGTTCCAGGAGGTGTCGGCGGTCGAGGTGGAATGCGCCCGCAAGGCGTTCGAGATCGGGCCGGGGCCAGACCTGGGCCTCGGGGGCCTTCTCGACGTTGGTCGCATCGCAGTCCTGGAGTCGCGGCAGGCTAATGCGTTCAGCGACTGCATGACGAGCGCGGGGTATCAGCGCTCGAGCTGATCAGAATGCGCGCCGCGTTCTACCAGGGGGCAAGGACGTTCACGACCGGCGAGATGGCGCCGCCCAGGCCCGGACCGGACGACGCTCTCCTGCGGGTGCGCCGTGTCGGAATCTGCGGGACCGACCTCCACATCTTTCAGGGCCACCTCGACCACCGCGTGCCGAAGAGGGGCATCACCGGCCACGAGACCTTCGGCGAAATCGTCGAAGCGCCTCAGGCGAGCGGCGTCAAGGGCGGCGATCGGGTCGTCGTGGAGCCGGTCGTCTTCTGTGGAAGCTGCCGCGCGTGCGCCATGGGCGCCTCATACCTCTGCTACAAGCTCAAGGTGCTCGGCGTCGACCTGCCCGGCGGGATGCAGGAGTACTGGGCCGTGCGGGCCACGCGGCTGCTCCGAGTGCCGGACACGATCTCCGACGACCACGCCGCGCTGCTCGAGCCGCTCGCCGTCGCCGTGCACGACGTCGCGCGCGCCGAGGTGAAGCCCGGCGATGCCGTCCTCGTCTTCGGAGGCGGCCCCATCGGCACGCTGATCGCGCTCGTCGCCCGCCACCGTGGCGCGCGCGTTGCCGTCGTGGAGGTGAACCCCTTCCGACTGGAAATCCTGAAAGGCTTCGGCCTCGAGCGCGTCGGTCCCGACACAGACGTCGTGGCGTGGGCCGATCAGTGGACGGATGGCACGGGCGTCGACATCGCTTTCGAAGTCACCGGGAAC
>JAHFDK010000486.1 GCA_023249095.1 Candidatus Rokuibacteriota bacterium
GACGAAATCACCGAGGGCGCAAGTACTCCTCCAAGAACTTCTTGAAGAAAAGCGCGATCAAGCGCTGGCTCTGCTTCCCCACCGGCTACTTCTATTTCTCCCCCACCGGCCGTGACACCTCACTCCCGGCAGCGGCGGTGCTCCAGGTAGAAGGCGTAGAGGGAGTCGAGGAGCTGCCACCGCGCGCTGCCATCCAGCGCTTGACCCAGTACAAATCGCTCGACAGGCTTATGGGATGACCGACGCGTACCTGGATGCGAACGTCTACAACGACATCGAATGCGGCGCCGTATCGACCGATGACATCGACGCCCTCCAGGCGGCACTAAAGAGCGGCGATCTCGCTGTGCGGGCGGGCCTGGTGGACTTCGAGGAGTCGCTCGGGATCTGAATGAGACCCTGGTCCGGGACCGGTAGATCCGCCCGCTGGAGTGACAAGGAGGAAGACGCCATGAAGAAGCCTATTGCAACGCTGCTCGGGTTTGCCGCCGTCTCTACAACGGTGAGCTAGAGTTCGGCAAGACGGTCAGCAAGGGCAAGCGCCAAGGCAAGCGCTCGAAGAACGGCAAGGTCATCGTGACCCCGATGCCGGATCTTCGCATCGTGTCGCCCGAGCTAACCCAACTTCCGCGGCGCCCGGTGCGCGAAGGGCGATTTTCGAACACGCACGCCGCGTAACTTCCTGAAATTTCGGGAGGCGGGTCGGGAATCTCCCAAATAGTCACTAATCACTAGGGCGATTTCCCTTGACAGGAAGGAGCCGGCAGTAACGAAATAGGGCAGCGTGTTCATCAAGCGGACGGCCCGTCGGGTTGGCGACAAGACCTACGTCAATCATCTCCTCGTGGAGACCGTCACCACCCCGCAGGGCCCACGCCACCGCACGATCTGTTCGCTCGGCTCGCTCGCACCCGCGCCCGCCGGAGAGTGGCGCGGCCTCGCGCGCAAACTCTCCGCCGCCCTGGGCGGCCAGACGCCCCTCGTGTCCGAGCCAACCGTCGAGGCGCTCGCGGCGCGCGCACGCCCGGCGCGGCATCGGGCCCCCGCGGGGGCGTCCGCGGGTGACGATGTGGTCGCGATTCACACGGACCAGGTCCGGAGCGAAGACGTCCGCGAAGCGGGGCCGGTGCACGTCGGCCACCAGATGTGGCGGACGCTCACGCTCGACACGATCCTGGCCGAGGCCGGTCTCTCGGCGCGTGCGCAACGGCTGACGGAAATCATGACCTTGAACCGCTTGGTGAGCCCGGCCTCGGAGCACGCGATGCCCGACTGGATTCGGCGCACCGCCCTGGGCGACATCCTCGGGACGGACTTTGCCGCGCTCGCCGATGATGCGCTGTATCGCAACCTCGATCGGCTGCATCCGCAACGGGCGGCGATCGAGCAGGCGCTGGCCGCGCGCGAGCGGACGCTGTTCAACCTCGACGACACGATCTACCTCTACGATCTGACCTCCACCTACTTTGAGGGCCGGTGCCCGCACAATCCACAGGCGCAGCGGGGCTACTCGCGCGATCACCGGCCCGATTGCAAGCAGGTCGTCGTGGGCTTGGTCCTGGACCGCGACGGGTTTCCGACGGCCCACGAAGTCTTCGACGGCAATCGCCAGGATCGGACCACGCTGGACGAGATGCTGGCGGCCCTCGAGCAGCGGACGGGGCGCCGCGGCGGCGCCACGGTGGTGGTCGATCGCGGTCTGGCGTTCGCCGACAATCTCGCGCAGATTCGCGCGCGCGGCCATCACTACATCGTGGCCGGGCGGCCGACCGAGCGGCACGAGCATCTGGACGCGTTTGAGGACGACACCGGCTGGACCGAGGTTCTTCGCACGCCTTCGCCGCGCAACCCGGGCCAAAAGAAGACGCGCGTGGTGATCAAGCGCGCGCGGCACGGCGCCGAGGTCCATCTCCTGTGTCGGAGCGACGGTCGGCTCGAGAAGGATCGGGCGATCCGCGACACGCACGAGCAGCGGTTCCTCCGCGACCTCACCAAGCTCCAGGCCCGCGTCGCCCGGGGTCGGCTGCGCACGCCCACGAAGATCCACGAAGCCCTGGGGCGCCTCAAGGAGCGCTACCCGCGCGTGGCGCGCTACTACGCGCTGGCCTATGACGACGCGCGGCGCGCGGCGACCTGGACGACGCAGGCGGACCTCCAAAGTCGCGCGCAGCAACTCGACGGCGCCTATCTGCTCCGGACCGATCGGCAGGATTTGAGTGACGAGGAGATCTGGCGCCTCTACATCCTGCTCACGCGAGTGGAGGCGGCGTTCCGCGCCATGAAAAGCCCGCTCATGGAGCGGCCGATCTTCCATCGTCTTGAGCACCGCGTGCAGACTCACATCTTCCTCTGCGTGCTCGCCTACCACCTGCTCGTCGCGATCGAGAAACGCTTCCTCGATCAGGGCGTGCACACGTCGTGGGCCACCCTGCGGGAGCAGCTCTCCACGCACCACGTCCTCACGGTGGTCCTGCCGGCGACGAACGGCCAGACGTTACGGATTCGGAGGACGTCGACGCCCGACGCGATCCACAGCGAGATCTACGCCACGCTACGCATGCCGTCGGAGGTCATCAAGCCGGTGAAGACGTGGGCGCTCGTGTAGTCACCATAGTCACTCAATGCCGACGCATCCTCCTGAA
>JAHFDK010000047.1 GCA_023249095.1 Candidatus Rokuibacteriota bacterium
CTGGTGGCTCCATTTACCGGCGGCTCCAGCCCGGATCCGACCGGGGGTGGCGAGTGATAGGCACTGGTGGCTCCGCTGCGCCCGGTCGACGGTCGCGGGTGACAGACAGCGGTGGCTCCGTTTCAATGGTGGCACGTCACGCAGTCGAGGGGCGCCTGCTTGGCGGCTGTCGCGTTCTCTCGCCGGTGGCAATCGACGCACCAGCCCATCGTGAGCGGCGGCGGCGCGGGCCTGAACCCGACGAGATTCAGGAGGTCGTTCGTCAGGCGCGGCCCCGTCTCGGCGGCGAAGGTGGTCATGGTTTCGACCGGCCCATGGCACGTCTGACACTTGAGGCCTGCGCGCACGTGCGCCTTGTGAGGAAAGTAGGTGAACTCGGGAAGCTTGTTCACGCGCACCCAGGGAATCGGCTCCTTCTTCGCGTAGTACTCGGCGACCTTCTTGACCTCCGGCAGGGCCGCGCCGGCGATCTTGTGGCATCCCATACAGCGCTCGACGGACGGCAGCCCCGCGTACTCCGAGCGGCGCGCCTCGCTGTGGCAGTACTGGCAGTCGATCTTGTACGTCCCGACGTGGACGTTGTGGGGAAAGTTGATGGGCTGACTGGATGGCTTCGCCGCGGCGGGCTGGCGGCTCCACGACGACACCGCCAGGAAGATCAGAACGGCAAGGAGCGCCACGCCGAGTGCGCCCACGCCCGCCTTGGCCGTCATCGACAGTCGATCGCCCTCCGGGGGATTGAACGATTGCTTGTGAACCCTATCACGCGCTCCCCGCAGCCGTCAATTCATTCGCGCGGTTCGTGTGATCGCACGAGAGGAGCCGGCGGCGCCGGACAGCCGCGGTGTCGCGGATCAGGCGGCGGCCAGAGCCTGGGCCGCGGCCCGCGCCGCCAGCGCGATGTCCGCGTCGGTGTGCGCGAGTGAGACGAAGGCCGCCTCGAACTGCGAGGGCGCCAGAAACACCCCCCGCTCGAGCATCGCGTGGAAGTAGCGCGCGTAGCGTTTTGTGTCGGAGCGCTTGGCCGACGCGTAGTCGGTCACCGCGTCTTCGCAGAAGAAGGCCGTCAGCATCGAGCCGACCCGGTTGACGGTCATCGGGACGTGGGCCTGCTCGGCGGCGTTTCGCAGTCCCCGCTCGAGTTCGCCGCCGAGCACGTCGAGGCGCTTGTAGACGTCGCGGTCGCGGAGCTGCGCCAGCGTCGCGAGTCCCGCCGCCACCGCGAGCGGATTCCCCGACAGTGTCCCGGCCTGATAGACCGAGCCGAGCGGTGCAACGTGGCTCATCAGACGTCGCGATCCTCCGTAGGCGCCCACCGGAAGCCCACCGCCGATGACCTTGCCGAGACACGTCAGGTCGGCGCGGAGCCCGTAGAGTTCCTGCGCGCCGCCGTACGCGACGCGGAACCCCGTGATGACCTCGTCGAAGATGAGCACCGCGTCGTGGGCGAGCGTGAGCTCGCGGAGCCCCTCGAGGAAGCCCGGGCGCGGGGGCACCACGCCCATGTTGCCGGCGACCGGCTCGACGATGACGGCGGCGATCTCGCGTCCGCGCTCGCGGAAGATGGCCCGAACGGCGTCGAGGTCGTTGAACGGCGCCGTCAGCGTCAGTCGCGCGAGCGGCTCCGGCACGCCGGCGCTATCGGGGATCGAAAACGTCGCGCCGCCGGAGCCCGCCTTCACCAGGAGGCTGTCGGCGTGACCGTGGTAGCAGCCGTCGAACTTCACGAGGAGCGGGCGGCCGGTCGCGCCGCGCGCTAGCCGGATCGCGCTCATCGCGGCCTCGGTCCCCGAGCTCACCAGCCGCACCAGCTCGATCGACGGATAGGCCGCGGTGATCGCCTCCGCCATCTCGACCTCGAGTCCCGTCGGCGCGCCGTAACTCGTGCCTCGTGCCGCGGCCTCGGTGACGGCCGCAACGACGGACGGCGCGGCGTGGCCGAGGATGAGCGGCCCCCACGAGCCGAGGAAGTCCAGATAGGAGCGGCCGTCGACGTCCCAGATCCTCGCCCCCTTTCCGTACGCGACGAAGAACGGGTCACCGCCGACTCCGCGGAACGCCCGCACGGGGCTGTTGACGCCGCCGGGGATCCGGCGGCAGGCGGCTTCGAAGAGACTCTTGGAGTCCCGCATTCAGGACTTCTTCCCGAACAGCGCGCCGATCCCGACTCGCTCCCAGAGCCGGCCGGCGGCGAAGAGAACGCGCTCGTGCCAGAGCCACCCGCCGACGCCCAGCTCGACTGGTATGAAGTCACGCTCCCGCACGCTCCAGCGAAACCCCGCGACGGCTTCCACGCGCCCGCCGACGACCGACGTCACGAGATACGCCGCCGCCGGGTACGTCGGCTCGCCGCCGATGAGCGCCTGCTGCCGGTCCGTCGGCGAGAAGTAGGCGCCGGCGTCCACGTGCGAGTGATAGATCACCGCGATCGCGAAGCCTTCTCCCTCGAGACGCCCGATGCGCAGCAAATCTTGGGGGTCGATGAAGTACGCCGTGCGCGCGTCCCGCGGATGGCGCTGGGGATCCTTGGCGTGCAGCGCGTCCTGGATGTTCCGGCACCGGAGGATCCGGCGCAGGCGGCCCTGCTCGAGAATGACGCCGCACGACTCGCGCGGATATTCCTCGAGCGCCTGGCGGCGGATCGCCTCGAGCTCCTCGGCCGTGACGATCATGGCGCGGCGCCGGCGAGCGGGCGCCCACCGCCCGCGAGCGCCGGAATGATCGTGACCTCGTCGCCGTCCTTCAGGGGCGTGTGCAGTCCCTGGAGCGATTCGATCGCCTCGCTGTTCACATAGATGTTCACGTGATGATGGACCTCGCCGCCCTCGTCGCGTACGAGCCCCTTCAGACCGCCGTACGAGGCCTCGAGCTGGTCCAGCAGCCGGCTGACGTCGATCGCGGTGACCTCGATGCGATCGCGATTGCTCGTGGCCCGACGGAACGAGGTCGGGATGTAGACCGTCACCGCCATGCCTAGCCTCCCGGACTCAGATACCGCTCACCGGTGTCGGGCAGGACCGTGACGACGAGCTGGCTCGGGGCCAGTTCGGCGGCGACAAGGCACGCGGCGAACGCCGCCGCGCCGGCCGAGACGCCGACCAGCAGGCCCTCTTCTCGCGCGAGGCGTCGCGACCAGGCGAGAGCATCCTCGTCGCGCACCAGGATGATCCGGTCGACGATCGTCCGGTTCAGGACGCCCGGCACGAACGACGCGCCGATCCCCTGGATCGCGTGGGGCCGCGCTTTGCCGCCGGAGAGCACCGGCGACGCTGCCGGCTCGACTGCAACCACGCGCACCGCTGGGATTTTTTCCTTGAGGACCTCGCCCACTCCCGTCAGCGTTCCCCCCGTCCCGACCCCGACGACCAGGGCGTCGAGCCGGCCGCCGACCGCGTCGAGAATCTCCAGGGCGGTCGTGCGCCGGTGCGCTTCCGGGTTTGCCGGGTTTTCGAACTGCTGAGGCATGAAATACTCCGGATGCTCTCGAAGCAGCTCGCGGGCGGCATGCACGGCGCCCGTCATTCCCTCGATCGCGGGGGTGAGGTGAAGCTCGGCGCCGAAGCGCGCGAGAAGGCGCTGACGCTCGACGCTCATGTCGTCGGGCATCGTCAGGATCAGCCGATAGCCCTTGACCGCGGCAACCATCGCCAACCCGATACCCGTGTTGCCACTGGTCGGCTCGACGATGGTGGAGCCCGGCGTGAGCAGGCCCCGCCGCTCGGCGTCCTCGAGCATCGCGACGGCGATGCGGTCCTTGACGCTCCCGCCGGGGTTCAGCGACTCGAGCTTTGCCACGACGATCGCCCCGTCGGGCTTGGGGAGGCGGTTCAGCCGAACCATCGGCGTCCGCCCGACCAGCTCGAGGACGGAGCGCGCGATCTTCGGTGATGGCGTCATATGTGGTACATCGGGCGCGCGGCGCTCCGTCGCGCGAGCGCGCGAGCGGCCAGATCGCCGAACGTCAGCTGGTCGACGACTTTCGACACCGCGCTCGAGATCTCGTCCCAGAGCTCCGCCAGGTCGTGGCGTTCGGTGCTCCGGCCTCCCCGGCGCTGCGTCTCGAACGGGGCGCCGGCGCCCTCCACGGCGCGGAGGACGTCGCCCACGGTGATGTCCTCGGGCGGACGCGTGAGATGGTAACCGCCGGCCGATCCGCGCTTGGACGTGAGGAGGCCCGCGCGCTTCAAGGCGAGCAGCACCTGCTCGAGGTATCGCTGCGGGATGGCCTGGCGCCTCGCGATCTCCTGGATGGGCGTGAGACCGCCCTCCCGGTGAAGCGCCAGGTCGAGCATTGCCTGGATCGCATACTCCCCCTTCGCCGAGATTTGCACGCTACGGCTCAGCTCGCACGGTGTCGGTCACTGAAGGGCTCGCTTCGCCGTGGCGGCCACGGCTCAGCTCGCACCGCCACGCTCCAACTGGCGTGCGGCGTCGCGGGCGAAGTAGGTGATCACCACGTCCGCCCCCGCGCGGCGGATGCCGGTCAGCGCTTCCATCATCGCCCGCTCCTCATCGAGCCAGCCCAGGCGACCCGCGGCGCGGATCATCGCGTACTCGCCCGAGACCGAGTACGCGGCGAGCGGGACGCCGAACTCCGCCTTCGCCCGCGAGATGATGTCGAGGTACGGCAGCGCGGGCTTGACCATGACGATGTCGGCCCCCTCGTCGAGATCGAGCGCGATCTCGCGCATCGCCTCCACGGCGTTCGCGGGGTCCATCTGGTACGCGCGCCGGTCGCCGAACTGCGGCGCCGAGTCCGCCGCGTCGCGGAAGGGGCCGTAGAAGCTCGACGCGTACTTCGCCGAGTACGCCATGATCGGCGTGTCCGTAAAGCTGGCGTCGTCGAGCGCCTCGCGGATCGCGCCGACGCGGCCGTCCATCATGTCGGAGGGGGCGACCATGTCCGCGCCGGCTTCGGCATGCGAGACGGCGACGCGCGCGAGCAGCTCGAGCGTCGGGTCGTTGCGGACGGTGCCCCCCTCGACGATGCCGCAGTGCCCGTGGCTCGTGTACTGGCAGAGGCACACGTCGGTGAGGACCAGCAGGTCCGGCACCACGTCCTTCACCGCCCGCACCGCTTGCTGCACGATGCCGTCCTCCGCGTACGCCTCAGAGCCGCGCGGGTCTTTCTCGGTGGGCAGACCGAACAGCAGCACCCCGGGGATCCCCATGCTCGCGACGTCCTTCATATCCTTCACGAGCTCGTCGATGGAGAGACGGAACTGGCCGGGCATCGACCCGATCGGGTCGCGCACGCCACGCCCGTGGACGACGAACAGCGGGTAGATGAGGTCATCAACGGCCAGCGCGGTCTCGCGGACCAGCTTGCGGAGCAGGGGCTTCTCGCGGAGACGTCTCGGACGGAACATCGCATGCGCCATCACTCGCTCCTTCGGGATCGGCGACCCACATTCCTGGGGGCACGGGAGAAATACTCGGCGACCGCCCGCGCGAGGGCGGGGATCGTGTACTCGCTCGGCATCACGTCGGTGGGCAGCCCATACTCGGCGGCGGTCGCCGCCGTGATCGGGCCGATGGACGCGACGGCGATCCTGCCTCGCCACGCGCTCCGCTCGTCGTCGCTGAACTGCTCGGCGAAGTTCCTCGCGGTGGACGAGCTCGTGAACGTGACCGCGTCGACGGCGCCCGAGCCGAGCGCCTCGCGCAGGCGGACGACGCCGTCGTCGATGCGTCGGGTCTGGTACGCGGGCACCTCGGTCACGGCGACGCCCAGCCGGCGGAGCTCGACGACCAGCACGTCGCGCGCCTCTTTCGCCCTGGGCAGCAGCACCCGGTCGCCGGGCCCGACGACCCGGCGCAGCCGCTCGACCAGCGCCTCGGCGCGGTACTCGGTGGGGACCAGTTCGACTCGCACACCGTGCTCGGCGAGCGCCTCGGCCGTCGCGGGACCGATCGCCGCCACCCGCTTGCGTGCGATCGCGGCCCACGGCACCCCCCGTGCGGCCAGGCGCCGGTCCACCATCGCGACACCGTTCACGCTCGTGAAGATCACCCAGGTGAAGGACTCCAGCGCGGCAAGCGCCGTGTCCAGCGGCTCCCACGAGGCAGGAGGCTCGATGACGATCGTCGGTGCTTGTAAGACCCGCGCGCCCGCGGCTTCCAGCAGCTCGGCGAACCGCTGCGCCTGGGCGCGGGCCCGCGTCACCACGATGGTCCGGCCCTCGAGTGGCCGCTCCGCGGTCGCGCGATTCATTCGCGCCATCGCGTCACCGGCGTGAGCTGGGTCACCGAGGCGGCTCCCTGATCGAGCAGCGAGTCTGCGAGGTGCTGGCCCAGCCGCTCCGGTTCCTCTGGAGCCCCGACTGCGCTCGCGCGAAGGACTTTGCGCCCGTCCTCGCTCGCGACGAGGACGGTCATCCTGAGGCTGGTCCCGTCGAGGATCGCGTGGGCGGCCATCGGCGAATTGCAGGAGGCGCCCAGACGCGCCAGGCACGCACGCTCGGCCAGCGCGCACGCACGCGTTGCTATGTGGTCGAGCTTCTCGAGGAGGGTTCGGACGGGGGCGTCGTCGGTGCGGGCCTCCACGGCGAGGACGCCTTGGCCGACGGCGGGCACGAAGGCCTCCGGATCGAGCGGCTGGACATGACTCGGGGCGAGGCCCAGCCGCTTGAGGCCGGCCGCGGCGAGCAGCACGCCGTCCCAGCCCTCGCGCTCGAGCTTGCTGAGCCGGGTGTCCACGTTCCCACGGACCGGCTCGACGATGAGGTCGGGTCGCAGCGCCAGCGCCAGCGCACGGCGGCGCGGGCTCCCGGTGCCGAGGCGCGCACCCGCGCGCAGGTCCTCGAAGCGGAACTGCTCCCGCGTCACGAGGACGTCGCGGGGGTCCTCTCGCTCGGGAAACGCCGCGAGGCAGAGGCCCGCTGGAATCTCCGCCGGCAGGTCCTTGAGACTGTGCACGGCGCAATCGAGGGCGCCGGCGAGGAGCATCTCCTCGATCTCCCGCACGAAGAGTCCCTTCCCGCCGATCGCCGCCAGTTGGACCTCGAGGCGGCGATCACCCTCGGTCCGTACCGGCACGATCTCGACGGCGGCGCCCAACGCCCGCAACGGCGCCGCGACGCTCTGCGCCTGGACCAACGCGAGCGGGCTCCCCCGAGTTCCGATCGTGATCGTTGCTGGTGGCTTCATTTCCGTCCCAGCCCGAAGAGCTCGTGGACGAGCTCGAGCCACGAGCGGGGCGAGCCCGCGCGGGACGACTCGCGGAGCTTGGTGATCGGCGCGTGCAGGATCTTGTTCACGATCGCCGCCGACAGCGCCTCGATCGCCTCGCGCGTCTCGGGCGTGGCGCCGGGCAGTCGGGCCAGCGTGCGCTTGACCTCGCCGGAGCGGATGATCTCGAGCCGCTCCCGGAGCGACACGATCGTGGGAATCACCTCGACGTCGCCGAGTCTGGCGAGAAACTTCGCCACCTCGCGCTCGACCAGCGCCTCGGCGCGGTGCGCCTCCCGGAGGCGCTCCCGGATGTTTGCGTCGACGACCTGCTTCAGGTCGTCGATGTCGTAGCAGTACACGCCGTCGAGCGTGTTGACCGAGTCCTCGACGTCCCGCGGGACGGCGATGTCGATGAAGAAGAGCGGCCGCCCGCGCCGGCTGTGGACGAGGGGCTGGACGAACTCCCGCCGGATCACCGGCTCCGGCGCTCCCGTGGAGGTGATCACGATGTCCACGGTCGCCAGCGCGGTCGCCAGCTCGTCGAAGGGCACGGCGGTCCCCGCCAGCGCGCGGGCCAGCTCCTGGGCCCGCGCCCAGGTGCGGTTGGCGACGTACAGCGGGAACGCGCCCTGCTCGATGAGGTGCCGGGCGGCGAGCTCGCTCATCTTGCCCGCGCCCACGAGGAGGACGGCCTTGCCGTCGAGCCCCGCGAAGATCTTCTTCGCCAGCTCGACCGCGGCGAACGAGACGGACACAGCATGCCGCGCGATCTCCGTTTCCGTCCGCACCTTCTTCGCAACGGTGAACGCCTGGGTGAAGAGCGTGTGAAGCGCCGGCCCGACCGTCTCGCACGACTGGGCGAGCGCGAACGCATCCTTCACCTGGCCCAGGATCTGCGGCTCGCCGATCATCATCGAGTCGAGGCTCGACGCCACGCGGAACGTGTGACGAACCGCCTCCCCATCGGCGTGGGTATAGAGGACCGTCTCCACGGAGGCCGGCTCCACACCGCGATGTCGGCAGAGCTGACGGAACGTGGCGGTGCGCGCCTCACCGGGCACGTCGGCGATGGCGTACACCTCGACCCGGTTGCACGTCGAGAGGATGAGGGCCTCGCGAACGACGCCCGTCGCGGCGACGTCGCGGAGCAGCTCGCGCAGCTTGTCTTCGTCGACGGCGAGCTGCTCCCGGAGCTCCACTGGCGCGTTTCGGTGCGAGAGGCCAGCGACGAAGAGCGCCATCAGCCGGCGTGCTTTCCCGGGAAGAGCAGGCCCGCGCCCAGCGTGAGCACGAGCGCCACGAACCCGACGATGGCGAAATACGCGGCGCGGCGTCCGTGCCAGCCGCCGGCGGCTCGCCCGGCGAGCGTCGCCGCATAGACCGCCCAGGCGACGTAGGACGAGAGCGCCAGTGGATCGAAGGTGAACACGCTGCCCCAGGCGGCCCCGGCCCAGATAACGCCTAGGAGCAGCCCCGTCGTCAGGAATGGAAACCCGAGCGCGAGCGTGCGGTACGTCAGGCGATCCAGCGTCGCGAGCGCCGGGAGCGTGTAGTAGAGCGCGCCGGGACGCTTGGCTCTGAGCTGGCGTTCCTGAAGCAGGTACATGAGGGCACCGGCGAAGTTGAACACAAAGGCCGCGATGCCCACGAGCGCCAACCCGATGTGCACCCAGACCCACGCGCCGCTGAGCGCCGGCTCGATCAGCGGCCGCATCGGCGTCGACTGGAGGCTGAACGCGAGCGCCACCGGAAGGACGAAGGCGCCGAGCACCTGGAGGCCGTACCGGCGTTCGAGCCACATCTCGAGCAGCACGACGACCCACACCGCCACCGAGACAGCTTCCGGCAGGCTCGCGAGCGGTGGCCGGCCAAGCTCGATCGCGCGGGCGATGAGAGCGCCGGTGTGGAGCACCCAGGCCGCCAGGGTGGCGAGGGAAGCGAGGCGGTGCAGCAGCTCGTCCCGCTGCACCAGGTAGGTCAGAGCCAGACCGGTAGCGGCCACGTAGCCGATGATCGCGAGAGTCAGCAGGGTCTGGTGCATAGCTCTAAAAACTCAAGCGCAGCGAGAGTTTACCACATTCCCGATGCGGATTGGGCCGGCCACCCGCGGGCTACCCTGCGCCCCGGGCCAGCTGGATCAGGGAAGGGATCGGACGCCAGTAGCCTGCGTGGACGGCAACGAGATCAAGATGGGGCGATCCCCAGTCCTCGATCAGCGCCGAACCTGCGTTCCAGCGCACTCGGCGGTCGAGCTCCTTGATGTAGCCATGACACTGCTTGCAAGCGGAGATGAAGTAGCCCTCCTCCTTCTCCTCGGCGTCCAGGCGCACCAGATCCTTCGCCGTCTGGTGGCCGCAGAAGGGACACTGCAGTCGCGGGAACACCCAGCTGCCTCCGCACATGTGGCAGGCCAGCCGGCGCTGCCCGCCTTCCGTCACGTCCGCGAAGCCCGGCGGCGCTCCGCAGAACGGACAGACTCCGAGGACCCATAGGCGGTCCGAGAGATGTGATCGACAGTCGGCAAAATACGCGTCCAGCGCTGGCCGCAACGCGCCGCATGCGAGGAAGCTGACGACATCCCGGGGTCCCGCGACGGCCTCCTCAAGCCGCGCCGTGCCGATTCGGCCCTTCATGGGAAGCAACATTGCAGGACTGATCTCTCCGGTGTCCCACGCGTGGGCGAAGCGCTGGATGACGTCTTCGTGTCCCCCGATCTGCGTCAGGATCTCGAGCGACACCCCGAGTCGATCGTCGAGGTCGGCCGGGGAGATCGATAGTGCAGCTTCAGACAGGAGTGGAACCTCGCGCTGCCACCGGTCCTCGCACTCGCTCGCCGTCCACCTGAGCGGCCGCGCCTCGGCCGTGGACGGGCGAGCCCAGGACTCCAGCAAGGCCCGGTAAACAGCCAGCGGCTCCCGGAAGGTGGGACGGCGCCTCAGAAGATCGCTCCACTCGCCGAGCAGCGTCGCGTAGCTCAGACGTTCCCCCGAGACACCAGGGGCCCCGCGAGTCGGGGCCCCGGGCGAGCTGGATAGTGGACCGGGACTACGTCGCCTGCCCCGCGGCGATGATCACGTACTTGACGAGGAACCCACCGATCAGGATCAGGGCCGAGGCCAGAGCCGTCATCCCCGGCGCCGCCTTCTTGATGCCACCTCCCAACTGAAGCGCTAGCGGGACCACGATTCCGACCACGACCGCCCCGAGCCAGAAGGCGAGGCTGTACGGCCCGGCGAGGAGCTTCGCCAGCGCCTGCGCGATCCCGGTCGACCCTGACATCTGCACGGTGATGATGAAGAGCGCCAGCGCCGCGAGCTGGAGAATCAGCGCGAACGCGGTGAACCGCATCAGCTGCGACAGCGACTCGCGCGCCCGACTACCGAGAAGGCTCAGAATCAGCGCAATCGCCGCGCCCCCGGAGGATGCGCCCACCACCAGGAAAAGGGCACCGAGCCAGTGCGCGCTGATGAAGAGAGGTCGTGCGGTGGCGCCGAGCAGCACCCCTGGGTAGGCGGCGAGGAAGAACCCGAAGAATCCCCCGATCACGCCAGCGACGAGCCGCAGCACGCTCATGCTGCGCCCTCCACGATCCTCGAGGAAGACGTCGAGGGCCACGAGGAAGGCGCACACGCTGAACCCGAGGAGCGCCCACGCTCCGGCGCTCATGGGCGACAGCAGCTTGAGGTGGAACGGCCCGACGGTGAGGGCGCTCATGCCGATCTCGAGCGAGGGCTTGGAGACCATCATCATGTGGAGGAACCGGGTCGGCACGCCGAGATCGACGATCAGGAGGATCGGTCCCGGGATGATCGCCAGGAAGGCGATGTAGTAGCCCATGCGCACGACGTCGCGGTACCGCCGCGCGTCGAGGAGGTTGGCGATCGTGGCGATCACGAACGCCCCGCCCGCCAGCCCCCCCAGGAAGAAGTACAGATCGATCAGGAGCGGCCAGTCGGCGCTCTTGAGGAGACCCGGCCCCATCAAGCGCCTCCCTTGTCGTCCCGGCTTCGGAACGCCACCAGCGCGCCGAGCCCGACGAGCAGCGCCGAGCCGATCGAGAGAAGCGAGTCGGCGATGACGTTGCGCTGCGGCAGCTTCGGCTTGTCCGGCAGCCCGTAGATCGAGGGCTTGCCGAGCAGGAGGAAGAACGCGTTGAGGCCGCCGAGGGCGCCGTTCGTGTCCTCGCCGTAGAGCTGAGCGTCTTTGTAGCCCAGCTTCTTGAGCTCCTCGACCCGCTGCTTCGCCTTGCCGGCAAGCTCGTCGCGGAAGCCGAACCTAATCGACTCCGTCGGGCACGCCTTGGCGCACGCGGGGCCGAGGCCGTTGTGGATCCGGTCGTTGCAGAAGGTGCACTTCGTGGCCGTCCCGGTGTCGTGGTTGAACGCCACGACGCCGAACGGGCACGCCGAGACGCAGTAGCGACAGCCGTTGCAAATGTCCTGGTTGATGTTGACGGTGCCGTACTCGGTCCGGTAGATGGCGCCGGTCGGACAGGCCTCGAGACATCCGGCCTGGGCGCAGTGCTTGCACACGTCGGACATCATGTGCCACTGCTTCATCTGGCCCGTGGCGTCGGTTTCCTCGAAGAACCGCACGAGGCGGTAGGTCTTGTCAGTGAAGTGGGCGTGGTTCTGGTAGGAGCCCGTCCACTCCGGCTCTTCAGGCGCGAGCTGGTTCCACTGCTTGCAGGCGACCTGACAGGCGCGGCAGCCGATACACAGCGAGACGTCCGTGAACATCGCGAGCGTGCGTGCCATGGGCTACGCCACCGCCTTCCTGACGTTGCAGAGGAGCGCTTTGGACTCCTGGATGAACGTCGTCGGGTCGCCGAGGCTCGCGACAAGGTCGTTCGTGATGTCACCCCTGGCGGACTTCATCACCCCTTGATAACCCCAGTGCCACGGGATGCCGACCTGGTAGACCTTCTTGCCGTTGATGATGAACGGCTTGATGCGCTCGGTGACGAGGGCCTGGACCTTGATCTGGGCGCGCGGGGTCTCCACCGTGATCATGTCGCCGTTCTGGATGCCGAGCTCTTTGGCCATCTCAGTGCCGATCTCGGCGAAGTGGCCGAAGAAGAGCTCGGAGAGCCACGGCACGTGGCGCGACATGCCGGCGGCGTGGTGCTCGGTGAGCCGGTAGGTGGTCAGCACGTAGGGATACTTGTCAGGCGTGCCGAGCCTGTTCAGGTCGCCGATGTCGTACACCTTCGCGACCGGGTTGTTGTCGACCTTCGACAGGAGGTTCCTCGTCGGCGACTCGAACGGTTCGTAGTGCTCGGGGAACGCGCCGTCCAGGACCGAGGCGAAGAGCTGCCCCTTGCCGTGCGGGTTCATGATGAAGGCGTCGACGCCTCCGATGCCCTTGAACGGGCCCTCCGTCTGACGCGGCGCGTTCGGCGCCATCGTTCCCGGGAAGTCGGGCACGTCGTTGCCGACCCACTTCTTCTGCTCGGCGTCCCACCAGATGAGCTTCTTCTTCTCGCTCCACGGCTTGCCGGCGGCGTCCGCCGAGGCGCGATTGTAGAGGATCCGCCGGTTCGCCGGCCACACGAAACCCCAGCCGTGGGCCATGTAGTCCCCGCCCTTGGCCTTCTCGCGGCGCAGCGCCAGGTTCTTCCCCTCCTCCGGATAGATGCCGCCGTAGAGCCAGTTGCCGCAGGCGGTGAGCCCGTCGTCTCTCAGGTGAGCGAACGTCTTCATCGGCTCACCCTTCTTGTACTGGAGCTTACCGTCCTTGTCGGTGACGTCGTCGGTCGCGTAGCCGTTGCACTCTTTGAGGATCAGCTCCATGGTGGGCTCCTTCTTGGGCCCCTGGGGCTGGTAGTCCCACACGAGATCGAGGACGGGCCGGTCCTTCTTCGCTTTCGACGCCTTGTACAGTTCCTTCAACCGGTTGCCGAGGTCGACGATGAAGGCCGCGTCAGAGCGCGCGTCGCCCGGTGACTCCACCGCCTTCACGTGCCACTGGGCCAGCCGCATCGTGTTCGTGAGCGACCCGTCCTTCTCGGCGGCCGGGGCTGCGGGGATGAAGAACACCTCGACCGGGGAGGACTTGGGGTCGATCCCGGGCTCTTTCCAGATGGCCGCGGTGTCGGTCTCGAAGAGATCCACCACGACGAGCCACTCGAGATTCCGGACGGCCTGGCGGCTCATCTTGGCGTTGGGACTGTCCACCGCCGGGTTCTGACCCATGCAGATGAACCCCTTGACCTTCTTCTGGTGCATGCCGATGACGAAGTGCTGATGCGAGTAGGCGTCCGCCTTCTCACGCTTGGGCAGGTAGTCGTAGGCGTAATCGTTTTCCTTCGTCGCCGCGGGTCCCCACCACGCCTTCAGCAGGCTCACCACGAACTTCGGGTTGTTGACCCAGAAGCCGCCCTTCGGCGTCGTCTTCTCCAGATAGTCGGTGAGGGTCGGGTGCGGCGCCTGGAGCGGCGCCGCAGGGTACCCGGGAAGCATGTGGTACAGCGTGCCGAAGTCCGTCGCGCCCTGGACGTTCGAGTGGCCCCGGAGCGCGACCACGCCGCCGCCGGGCCGTCCGACGTTGCCGAGGATGAGTTGGAGCATGCAGAGCGAGCGGATCTGCTGGACACCGTTGGTGGACTGGTTGAGCTGCAGTGCGTACGAGATCGTCCCTGTCTTGTCCGGCCCCGACGCCGAGCAGTAGACGTCGGCCACCTTCAAGAACAGGTCCTTCGAGATGCCGCAGACCCGCTCCACCATTTCGGGGGTGTAGCGCGCGTAGTGGCGGCGCAGGTGCTGGAACACGCAGTTCGGATCGCGGAGCGTCGGGTCCTGCTTGGGATACCCGTCCGCGTCGAGCTGGAACTTCCACGTGGACTGGTCGTAGCTGCGTTTGCCGGCGTCGTAGCCGCTGAACAGCCCGTCGAGGACCGCCGGGGTCTTGAAGTTCGGGTCCACCAGCAGGGTCGCGTTGGTGAACGTGACCACGTAATCGTGGAAGTACTTCTTGCTCTCGATCGCGTATCGGATCAGCCCGCCGAAGAAGACGATGTTCGTGCCCGAGCGGATCGGCACGTGGTAGTCCGCGGTCGCGGACGTCCGCGTGAACCGGGGGTCCACGTGGATGATCTTCGCGCCGCGCTCCTTGGCCTTCATCACCCACTTGTAACTCACCGGGTGACACTCGGCCCAGTTCGAAGTCGGCATGATCACGTCGGCGTACTGCACGTCGATCAAGTTGGTCGTCATCGCGCCCCGGCCGAAGGTGGCGCCGAGGGCCGGCACCGTCGCCGAGTGGCACAGGCGCGCGGAGTTCTCGAGATTGACGAGCCCCATGCCGCGCGAGAGCTTGGCGATCAGGTAGTTCTCTTCGTTGTCCAGCACGGACGAGCCGAGCCACGCCATGCCCTCGCAGCGGTTCACCGTAACCGGCTTGTCGCCGACCTTGACCGACTCGACGAAGGTCTCGTCGCGGGTCTTCTTCACCCGCTGCGCGATCTGCTCCATCATCCAGTCGAGCGGCTTCTCCTCCCACTTGTCGCTCCCGGGGGCGCGGTACATGCACTTGGAGATGCGCCGCTCATTCAGCGACAACTGGTAGGTGGACGACCCTTTCGGACACAGCGCGCCCTCGGTGTGGGGCGCGTCGGGGTCGCCCTCGATGTCGACGATCTTGTTGTCCTTGACGTAGATGAGCTGGGCGCACCCGACCGCGCAGTACGGACAGACCCCCGGGAACGCCTTGGCCTCCTTGATCCGGAGCGAGGCGGCGGCGGCCTCGACGGGGGTCAGATCGATCCCACCACCGACCACCGCCGTGCCCGTGGTTGCACCGTACTTGAGGAAGTCGCGTCGCGACAGACTCATTGCGACACTCCTTTTCGGGAACGAGGTTGAACAACCTGAAGCCGCGTGACACTCACGGCTCTTAGATCTCGGGACTTGCGATCTCTTCCCAAGCGCGGCGGACGACGACAATCCTCTCGACGGACCCGGCGGCAGGCTCGATCTTCACGATGTCACCGGGATTCAGGAAGTCGAGGTCGGCCTTGACCTCCTCGTCGGTCACGACTCGGGCGTGCTCCGAACAGGAGAGGTCGGTACACACGTCGGCCGTACCCCTCACACGCAGTCGGCCCCGACTCTTGTCGACCTCGACGACTGTCATACGGGACTGCTGGATCGACTCTGACAGGCTCTGGGCCATCGCCACCACCTCTTCGTCAGGGGGAATTTGGCGTTAAATTGCGAGATGCTAGGGGCGGTCAGACCACCATGTCAAGCCGCACCGCGTCTAGCCCGACCCCCCCGGCAGGGGCAGCTCGCCCGGGTCGGACGGTGGTGCCTTGGAAGTCTCGATCGGCGGGGCGTAGCGCGTCAGGCACTCGTGCAGGAGCCTCCGGGCCTCGTCGGGTCTGCCGGCGTCCAGGGATTCGACGATCTCCCGCCGGGTGGCCAGGCTCACGATGGGCCCGTCCGTCAGCGGGTTGTAACAGCGGCCGAGCTCGAGGAGCATGCGGTCGACGGACCTGACGTCGGAGAGCTCCGCCTCGATCCGGCGAAACAGGTCGAGGGCGTGGTCGTCGCGGCGGCGCGATCGGAGCCCGCGGCGGAGGGCCTTGTACTTCGCGTCCAGGGAGGACTCGTCGCTCAAGCGTGCCTACCGGAAGCGCGCGGTCGCAACGCGCTCGAGGCTCTCGAGCTTGTGCCCGCGCTCGTCGTACCCGATCTGGCGGAACAGATCGGCCAGTGACACGAAGCGCCCGTAGTCGTCCGCGAACGTGCTCTCGAAGGGCTCCGACTCGAGCGCCGGGTTCTCGGCGACGTACCCCATATACTCGTGCTCGGCGTGGTCCTCGAAATGCGCGTTCAGCAGATAGCTCCATCGTGGGTGGAAGACGTAGAGCGACCAGGCGATATGGTAGTACACGAAGGCGATCACCTGGGGCAGGAGCCGGTACCAGACGAAGCTCTCCCGCACGCCCTTCCGGTCGGTCAGCTCCTCGAGGATCAGCAGGTGCCATTGCTCGTTATCCTGCTGAATCCGGCTCTCCTTGACGCGCTCGAAGACGCGACGCGCGAAATCCGGGTAGGCGTGCGTGTGGGTGATCGCGATATACGCAACGTGCTCCCACGCCTGGTAGGGCACGCGCGCGATGACCTCCAGCACCTTGAACTTCGAGACGCTTCGCGTCCGTCCGTAGAAGAGGTCCATCGAGAGGAAGAGCGCCCGGGCCAGCAGGCCGTACCGCATCCGGGGCGCCGCCAGGGTCTCGCCCTGAGCACGTTTCAGCTCGTCAGGCGTCAGGCGCTGCAACGGCGACCCCGTCGCTCAGCACGAGCGCGTGCCCGGCGTAAAGATTGAGGCCGTCGGTCCGCACGTAGCCGCACACGGTGATGTTGAGCTGCTCGGCCAGCGCCACCGCCATCTCGGTCGGCGACGTCCGCGAGGCGACCAGCGGGACGCCCATCCGTGCGGCTTTCAGGAGCATCTCGGAGGAGATGCGCCCGGTAGACAGCAAGATGCGGTCCTCCGTCGGGATCCCTTGCCGGAGCGCGGCGCCCTTGATCTTGTCGACCGCGTTGTGCCGGCCGACGTCCTCGGCGACCACGAGGAGCCGCTCGCCGTCGGTCAACGCGGCGCCGTGGATGCCCCGCGACGTCTTGTAGTGGACGGCGGCGGCGAAGAGGTCCTTCATCCGGAGGGACAGGGTTTCCGGACGAACGCGCAGCGTGGACGCGAGACGCGGGAAGAGCCGATGGTCGATGCGGAACGTGATCCCCCCGCCGCATCCCGAGGTGAGGATCCGCTCGGTCGGTAGCGACACCGGGCCCGCGAGCGTGACCTCAGCGCGCCCGTCGACCGGCGAGACCTCGACGTGGCGGATCTCGTCGAGCCCGCCGATGATCTTCTCCATCCAGAGGTAGCCCACGACGAGCGCCTCGAGGTCGATGGGAGAGCAGAGGAGTGTCAGAAACTTCTCGCCATTCACGTAGATCGTCAGCGGTTGCTCACGAACGACTTCACCGGCGATTTCGTCGGCGTGAGCTCCGCGGACCCGAAGGTAGGTGCGCATGACCGGCTCGCGCGATTCTAGCGCGGATACAGGACGCGAACCAGCGCGAGCCCCTGCGCCGGCGCCGTCGGGCCCGCGCGCGTGCGGTCGCGCGACGCGCGGACGGCGCCGAGCCAGTCGGCGTCGTGGCCGCCGCGCCCAACCGCGACCGCGCTGCCGACGATGTTCCGCGCCATGTGGTGGAGGTAGCGATCCGCCGAGACCAGGATGGCGAGCCGCTCCTTCCGGCGGACCACGTGGAGAGCCCGCACGATACACACCGGATCCTTCGCGCGCCCCGGCGCGGCGCAGAACGCGCCGAAGTCGTGTCGGCCGCGGAGCGGCGCCAGCGCCCGCCGCATCGCATCCACGTCGAGCTGCCGGGGGATATGCCAGGCGTAACGGAGGAGGAGCGGGCTCGCGACGGCTCCAACGTCGATGAGGTACGCGTAGCGCTTGCCGGTCGCCGCGCGCCGCGCGTCAAAGCCCGCCGGCGCCTCACGGACGTCGAGAACGCGGATGTCGCGTGGGAGATCGGCGTTGAGGGCGCCCCGGATGCCGAGGCTCGGGACCCGGGCCGCGGTCGTCAGCGACGCGACCTGCCGGAGGGCGTGCACGCCTGCGTCGGTGCGGCTGGCGCCGGTCACGCGGGTCTCGGGGCCGAACCGCCGACGCGCGGCCTCGAGCAGGACCCCCTGCACCGTACGGGCGCGGGGCTGGACCTGCCAGCCGTGGTAGTCGGTGCCGTCGTAGGACAGCACCAGTCGGAAGCTCGAACGGAGCGGCGTTATTGCGGCGGCGGGTGGCGCCGCGGGCTGCGGGCCGGGACGAACGTGAGCCACACGACCGCGACGAGGAGGAAGAGAATGATGTCGATCACGATCTCCCATGACACGCCGGGCAGCACGGTCGGCACGACCTGACGCTTGAGCCAGTCCTGCCGCTCGAAGTCCTTCGGTTCGTAGTAAGCGGGGTCGTAGCCGCGGACGGCGTCAACGAACCGTACGACGAGCGGGACCCCCACGTAGGCCACGACCAGGATCGTGAAGATCACCGCCAGGTGGAAGCGCTCGTTGTATCCGAAGTGGCGGTGGTAGTAGCGCCGCAGGGACATCATGCCCGACCGGCGCGGGTCCGCGGCCGGCGGGCGCCGTGCGGTGGCCTACGATCGGGCCAGCAGCTCGGCGATCTGGACCGCATTCGTGGCCGCGCCTTTGCGCAGCTGATCGCCGACCACCCAGAAGCTCAGTCCGTTCGCGCTCGAGAGATCCTCGCGGATCCGCCCCACGAAGCAATCGTCTTGCCCCTCGACCGCGACCGGCATGGGGTAGCGGTGCTGGGCGGGGTCGTCCCAGAGCTTGAGGCCGGGAAAGCGCTCGAACAGATCGCGGGCGCGGGCCGCCGTGATCTTCACCGCCGTCTCGGCGGTGACCGCGATCGAATGTGAGGTGAAGACCGGCACCCGCACGGTGGTCGGCGCGATGAGGAGCTCGGGCGCCTCGAGGATCTTGCGCGTCTCGTTCACCAGCTTCATCTCCTCGCCGGTGTACCCGTTGGGCTCGAACCGGTCGATCGCCGGGATCAGGTTGAAGGCGATCGGGTGGGGAAAGTGCCGGGGAACGATCGTCTCGCCGCGCGCCCACGCCAGGGTCTGCTCCCGGAGCTCGGCGATGCCGTTGACGCCGGCGCCGGAGACCGCCTGGAAGCTGGTCGCGATCACGCGGGTGAGCCGACCCGCATCGTGGAGCGGCTTGAGCGGCATGACCGTCACGATGGTCGTGCAGTTCGGGCACGCGACGATGCCCCGATGACGTCGCGCCGCGTGCGCGTTGATCTCGGGGACGACGAGGGGCACCTCCGGATCCATCCGGAAGGCGTTCGACTTGTCGATGACGGTCGCGCCGGCCTTGACGATCGCCGGCGCGTACTCCTTCGCCTGGGCGGAGCCCGCCGAGCAGAAGGCGATGTCCACACCCTTGAAGGCCCCCGGCTCGATTCTCCGGATCGGGACGGGCTCGCCGCGGAAGGTCACGGTCTTGCCCACCGAGCGCTCGGAGGCGAACGCCCGCAACTCGCGCATCGGGAACTTCCGCTCCTCGAGAATCTTGAGCGTCATCTGCCCCGCGGCGCCCGTGGCGCCCACCACCGCGATAGACAGCCCCGAGGCCATCAGTATTGCCGCTCCACTTCGCGCACGATCAGGTCCCCCATCTCCCGCGTCCCCGTTGCCCGGGCTCCCGGGGCGGCGATGTCCGCCGTCCGGTGGCCTTGCTCGAGCACCCGGAGCACCGCGCCCTCGATGCGGTCGGCGTCCTTCTCCATATTCAGCGAGTACCGCAGGAGCATGGCCGCCGACAGGATCGCGGCGATCGGATTCGCGATGCCCTTGCCGGCGATGTCGGGCGCCGTCCCGTGCACCGGCTCGTAGAGGCCGACCGACCCGCCGAGGGACGCCGACGGCAGCATGCCCATGGAGCCGGCAAGGATCGCGGCCTCATCGGACAAAATATCACCGAAGGTGTTCTCGGTCACAATCGTGTCGAACTGCGTCGGCCGCTGCACCAGGGCCATCGCGCAGTTGTCGATCAGCATGTGCTCGAGGGTCACGTCCGGGTACTCGCGGCCGACACGCGTGACCACCTCGCGCCAGAGCTGCGACACCACGAGCACGTTCACCTTGTCGACCGAGGTGAGCCGCCGCCGGCGCTTGCGCGCGACCTCGAACCCGATCCGGGCGATCCGCTCCACCTCGCGCGACGTGTACGCCATCGTGTTGATGGCGCGCGCCCCGCCATCGGCGAAGCGCTCCACCCCGCGGGGCTCGCCGAAGTAGAGCCCTCCGGTCAGCTCGCGGATGACCATCAGGTCGGTCCCCTCGACGACCTCACGCTTGAGGGGCGAGGCGTCCACGAGCATGGGAAAGCATTTCGCGGGACGGAGGTTGGCGTAGAGGTCGAGCTCCTTGCGAAGGGCGAGGAGCCCCCGCTCGGGCCGCTGCTCGTGGGGCACGTCGTCCCACTTGGGGCCGCCGACCGCCCCGAAGAGGATCGCGTGCGACGCCCGGCACAGCTCCAGCGTTCCGGAGGCCAGCGGAGCGCCCGTCGCGTCGATCGCCGCGCCACCGACCAGCGCGCGCTCGAACTCGAACGCGGCGCCTGTGCCCTTGCCGATGGCCCCGAGAACGCGCATGGCTTCGGGGATCACCTCCTGGCCGATCCCGTCCCCCGGCAGGACCGCGATCCGGTACGTCGCCATCTAGGGGCCGACTTCCTTCATTCGCTGGGCCGACGCCTGAGCCACCCGGTTGAGCGCGCTGAGATAGGCGCGGGCGCTCGCCTCGATGACATCCGTCGAGGCACCCTTGCCGGACACGATCGTCCCGTCGAAGTCGATCTTCATCGCGACCTCGCCGATCGCGTCCTTGCCCGACGTCGCCGAGCGCAGGGCGTAGTCTTGAAGGCGGCCCTTCAGGCCCGTGATCGCGTCGATCGCCGCCAGGACCGCGTCGACCGGCCCGTCGCCCACGCCGGAGTCCTGGAACGTCTGCCCCTCCTTCTTCAGCCGCACCGTCGCCGAGGGCACGACTCCCGTGCCGCTGATGACGTGGAGGTAGTCGAGCTCGTAGAGGGGCGCGACCGTCTGGGTGACCTCGTCGGTCGCGATCGCCATGAGGTCCTCGTCGTAGACCTCCTTCTTCCGGTCGGCGAGATCCTTGAACGCCTTGAACGCCCGATCGAGCTCCGGACCGGCCAGCGCGAAGCCGAGCTCCTTGAGCCGCGCTGTGAGGGCGGCCCGCCCGGAGTGCTTGCCCAGGACGAGCTTGTTCGACGCGCGGCCGATGTCCTCGGGCCGCATGATCTCGTAGGTGAGCTTCTCCTTCAGGACCCCGTCCTGATGGATTCCGGCCTCGTGGGCGAACGCGTTCTCGCCGACGATGGCCTTGTTCGGCTGCACGTGCACGCCCGTGATGTGAGAGAGCAGGCGCGACGCCTTGAAGATCTCCTCGGTCCGGACACGCGTGTCGATCCCGAAGTAGTCTTGCCGCGTCCGGAGCGCCATCACGATCTCCTCGAGGGACGCGTTGCCCGCCCGCTCGCCGATCCCGTTGATCGTGCACTCCACCTGCCGGGCGCCCTGCATGATCGCGGTCAGCGAGTTCGCCACCGCCTGCCCGAGGTCGTTGTGGCAGTGGACCGAGAGGACGACCTTGTCCAGGCCCTGCACGTGCTCCCGGATGCGGGCGATGCGCTCGCCCCACTCGCGCGGAATGGCGTAGCCGACGGTGTCGGGGATATTGATCGTCCGCGCGCCGGCGTCGATCACCGCCGACAGGACGTCGCACATGTAGTCGAAGTCAGAGCGCGACGCGTCCTCGGGCGAGAACTCGACGTCCTCGCAGTACCCGCGCGCGTGGCGGACAGCGTCGACCGACGCCTTGAGCACCTCGGTCCGGGACTTGCGCAGCTTGTACTTCAGGTGGATGTCGGAGGTCGCGACGAACGTGTGGATGCGCGGCTTCCGAGCGTACTTCACGGCCTCCCAGCAGCGGTCGATGTCGCCGAGCCCCACGCGGGACAGGCCGCAGATGGACGGCGCGTCCTCCAGCGTCCCGACCTGCTTGGCCACCTCGCGGGTGGCTTCGAAGTCCTCGTCCGACGAGATCGGGAAGCCGGCCTCGATGACGTCCACCTGCAGGCGGGCCAGCTGGCGGGCCATCTCGAGCTTCTCCATCGTGTTCATGGAGAAGCCGGGCGCCTGCTCGCCGTCCCGCAATGTCGTGTCGAAGATGATGACGCGATCCATACGTCCTCCTAAGGCGATTCCTTGCTGGCCAGCTCGGTCGGGACCGCGAGCGGGCGCCCGACGACTAGGCGCCGGACTGGTCCGGAGAGCGCGTAGCCGGTGAAGAGCACGAAGAGAAAAAGGTCGTGCTTGGTGGCCACGATCATGACCGCCAGCACGACGACCAGCAGCGTCTGGAGCGGCCGGCGCCGGACGAAATCGACCTCCTTGAAGCTCCAGTAGCGGAACGTCGACACCATCAGGAGGGCGAGGACGCCGGCGGCGGCGGCCAGCGCGATCTGGGTCCAGCGAGCAGGCGGCGCGTCGGCGCCCAGCAGCAGGATGGTCGCCGCGACCACGCCGGCCGCCGCCGGCGTGCTGAGGCCGATGAAGAAGCGCCGATCGACCGTGCCGGTCTGCACGTTGAACCGGGCGAGCCGCAGGGCGCCGCAGATGACGAACAGGAAGACGCCGAACCAGGCCGGGCGGCTCAGATCCTTGAGCGCGTAGGAGTACAGGAGGAACGCCGGCGCCACGCAGAACGAGACGACGTCGGCCAGCGAGTCGAACTCGACCCCGAACTGGCTGGTCGCCTTCATGAGGCGGGCCACGCGGCCGTCGAGGAGGTCCATGATCATGGCGACGAAGATCGCCAGCGCTGCGTCAGCGTAGCGGCCCTCCACCGTGAGCAGCAGCGCGAAGAAGCCGCAGAAGAGGTTGCCGGTGGTGAGCAGGCTTGGCAGCAGCACGATGCCGCGCCGACGCTTGTCTCGAAGCTCGTGCCAGCGCCGGCGCCGCGGCCCCTTGTGACGCCTGATCATGAGCGCCCCTCGGACATCACGACAGAAGTCCCAAGACCGTGACGCCCCCCATCACCTGGTCGCCGACTCGCACGCGGACCTCGGCACCGCGCGGCATGCAGCAGTCGGTGCGGGAGCCGAAGCGAATCAGACCGAACCGTTCGCCGGCGGCGAGCTTGTCGCCGGGTGCCACCCGACAGACGATCCGCCGGGCGACGACACCCGCGATCTGGACGACGGTCACTCGCGCGTTCTCACCCTGGAGGTGGAGCACACAGCGCTCGTTCACGTCGCCGGCGTCCTGTCGATAGGCGGCCACGAAGCGGCCTCGCGAGTACGCGGCGCCGACGACGAGGCCGGCGATCGGCGCGCGGTTCACGTGCACGTCCAGCGGTGAGAGGAAGATCGCGACCCGCACGGCCGGGCCGACGAACGGGTCGTTCAGCTCGTCGATTTCGATCACACGGCCGTCGGCCGGCGCGAGCACGCCGCCGGTGACGACCGGCACCGCGCGCTCGGGGTCGCGGAAGAACCCGAGGGATGCGAGCGCCGCGCCCGCGAAGGGCACCGCGAGGGCGCGGCGGCCGGCGAGCGCGAGTCCGGCCGCGATCGCGGCCGGGACCACGACGAACGGCCAGCCCTCGGGCGCGACCGGGAGCCGGCTCATCAGCCGATCCGCGGCGGCTTGATCCACGACATCATCGACCGCAGGCGCCTGCCGACCTCCTCGATCGGGTGCTCGGCGTCCCGCCGCCGCATGGCGAGGAATCCGGCGCGGTTGGCCTGGTTTTCCAGCACCCACTCGCGCGCGAACTGGCCGGACTGGATCTCGCCGAGAATCCGCTTCATCTCGGCCTTCGTCTGCTCGCTCACGACGCGTGGTCCCCGCGTGTAGTCGCCGTACTCGGCGGTGTCCGAGACCGAGTAGCGCATGTACGCGAGCCCCCCCTGGTAGAAGAGGTCCACGATGAGCTTCATCTCGTGCATGCACTCGAAGTAGGCGACCTCGGGCTGGTAGCCCGCCTCGACCAGCGTCTCGTACGCCGCCTTGATGAGATGCGAGATGCCGCCGCAGAGCGTCGTTTGCTCTCCGAACAGATCCGTTTCCGTCTCTTCCTTGAACGTCGTCTCGATCACACCGGCCCGCGTGCAGCCCACGCCCTTGCCGTACGCCAGCGCCAGATCGCGCGCTTTGCCGGAGACGTCCTGGTACACGGCGAGCAGCGCGGGCACGCCCGGCCCCTGGGTGAAGAGGTCCCGCATCACGTGACCAGGCGCCTTGGGCGCGATCATGCTGACGTCGGCGTCCGGCGGCGGGACGACCTGGTTGAAGTGGATGTTGAACCCGTGGGCGAACATGAGCATCTTGCCCTTGCCGAGGCCGCCCTTGATCTCGCTCTCGAACACGTGACGCTGGCTCTGGTCGGGCAGCAGGATCATGATCACGTCCGCCATCTGCGCCGCCTCGTTCACGGTCGCGACCCGGAGGCCTTCTTTTTCGGCCTTGGCCCAGCCTTTCGAGCCCTTGTAGAGCCCGACCACCACGTCCTGGCCGGAGTCCTTGAGATTCAGCGCGTGGGCGTGTCCCTGGCTGCCGTACCCGATGATCGCGATCTTCCGGCCCTTGAGCAGACCGAGATCGGCGTCCTGGTCGTAGTAGATCTTCGCGGGCATCGCGTATCCTTTCCTCGGTGTCGGTGAGTGTTAGTCGGCGAAGCCGACCACCTTCGGGTCGTCCGCGACACGCGGCTTCCGCGGCGGCTCGACGCGCCGCACGCGCGCCTTCGAGCCGCGCCCGATCGCGACCTTCCCCGTCCGGACGAGCTCCTGGATCCCAATCGGCCGCAGCAGCTCGATCAGCGCCTCGAGCTTACCCTCGTCGCCGGTGGCCTCCAGGACGAACGACACGGCCGTGACGTCGACCACCCTCGCCCGGAAGATGTCGGCCGTCCGGAGGATCTCCGCCCGATTCGACGGCTCGGCGTTGACGCGGATGAGGACCAGCTCGCGCTCGACGTGGCTCTCGTCGGTCAGGTCGGTCACCTTGATCACATCGATGAGCTTGTGCAGCTGCTTCGTCACCTGCTCGATGACGAACTCGTCGCCGCGCACGACGAGCGTCATCCGGGAGGCCGACGGGTCGAGCGTTTCGCCGACCGACATGCTCTCGATGTTGTAGCCGCGCGCCGAGAAGAGCCCGGCGACGCGCGAGAGGACGCCGAACTTGTTCTCCACCAGAACCGCGATCGTGTGCGTGCGAGGCTCGTTGCCGTTCTGCATTAGAAGCCCGTCTGCGACTTCGCGGCCCTGTCCCGCACCGCGCGGGTGGGCGCCGTCAGAATCATGTCGGTGTTGGCGCCGCCGGCCGGCACCATCGGGAACACGCACTCGTCCTTGTCCACGCACACGTCCAGGACGACGGGCGCCGGCGTGCTGATCATCTTCTCGATCGCCGGGACCAGCTCACTCGGCTTCGTCACGCGGAGCCCGACGCAGCCGTAGGCCTCGGCGAGCCGCACCCAGTCCGGAATCCCCGGCAGATCGATCGCGCAGTAGCGTTCCTTGTAGATGATCCGCTGCCACTGTCGGACCATGCCGTGGCCGCTGTTGTTGATGATCACCGTCTTGACCGGCAGCCCCTCGGTGAAGCACGTGGCCAGCTCCTGGCTGTTCATGGCGAACGAGCCGTCCCCGTCGATGTTGATCACGAGCTTGCCCGGGTTCGCCGCCTGGACCCCCATCGCGGTGGGCAGCCCGTAGCCCATCGTGCCGAGGCCGCCGGACGTGCACCACATGCGCGGGTGCTTGAACTTGTAGTATTGCGCCGTCCACATCTGGTGCTGGCCGACCCCGGTGACGATGAACGCCTCGCCGCCGGTCGCGTTGGAGATCTCCTGGACGACGTACTGCGGCTTGACGACGTCGTCGCTCCACTCGTAGCGGAAGGGAAAGTCCCGCTTCCACTCCGCGATCTGCGCGGCCCACTGGCGCCGTCCCTCGCGGACAGCGGGCGCCGGATCCTCCCGGAGCTCTTCGCGGAGAGCCTCCACCAGCTTGACGAGCACCCGGCGGCAGTCGCCCACGATCGGCACGCCCACCTGGATGTTCTTCGAGATCGAGGACGGGTCGATGTCGATGTGGACGATCTCGGCGTTTGGCGCGAACGCGTCGACGCGGCCGGTCACCCGGTCGTCGAAGCGTGCGCCGACGGCGACGAGGACGTCCGAGTGGTGGACCGCCATGTTGGCGTAGTAGCTCCCGTGCATGCCGAGCATGTCGAGCGAGAGCGGATGCTCCATCGGGAACGAGCCCAGCCCCATGAGGGTCTGCGTCACCGGGAGCTGCGCAAGCTCGGCCAGCTCCCGTAGCTCGGCGCTCGCGTCGGACGAGATCACCCCGCCTCCGACGTAGAGGATGGGCTTGTGGGCGCGCGCCAGGAGCTTGGCCGCCCGCTTGATCTGGCCCGGATGGCCCTCGTAGTTCGGGTTGTACGACCGCATGTGGACCTGATCGGGCCAGACGAGCTCCCACTCCTTCACGAGGATGTCCTTCGGGAGGTCGACGTGGACCGGCCCGGGACGCCCGGTCGAGGCGATGTGGAACGCTTCGCGGATGATCGGGCCGAGGTCGTTGCCGTCCTTCACCAGGAAGTTGTGCTTCGTGCACGACCGCGTGATCCCGACGTTGTCGGCCTCCTGGAACGCGTCGTTGCCGATGAGGTGCGTGGGCACCTGTCCGGTGAAGGCCACGATCGGGATGGAGTCCATCATCGCGTCCTGCAGCGCCGTCACCAGATTCGTCGCGGCGGGACCCGAGGTCACGAGACAGACGCCCACCCGGCCCGACGTCCGTGCGTAGCCCTCGGCCGCGTGGCCCGCGGCCGCCTCCTGGCGCACGAGGATGTGGCGCAGGCCCTGGAAGTCGTACAGGGCGTCGTAGATGGGCAGCACCGCGCCGCCGGGAAGACCGAAGATCAGGTCGACTCCCTGGCGCTTCAGGCACTCGAGAACGATTCGCGCCCCGGGCATTCTCACCGCGTGTTCCTCCTAGAGCAGTCCAGCCGTCGCCAGGACTTCCTTGATGTCGTCGATCGCATCGCCGTCGGGCGTGCCGAGCGGCGGGCGACACGGCCCTCCGTAGAACCCCTGCAGCTCGAGCGCCGCCTTCAGCCCGCCGATCCCGTACCGCCCGGCGATGCCACGGTCCAAGACCATCATCCGCTTTGCGATCTCGCGCGCCTCGTCCCACCGTCCGCCCCTGGCGAGGGCGTAGACGTCGCAGAACTCGCGGGCCGAGATCAGGCCGAGGGCGAGGATGCCGCCGGCCGAGCCGATCGCCAGCGAGGGCAGCAGCGCGGATGCCGCGCCGACCAGCACGTGGAAGGTCTTGGGCGTCTGGTCGATGATCTGGGCCGCCTGCGGGATGTTGCCGGAGGAATCCTTGATGCCGCAGACGTTGGGGTGCATGGCGATCTTTGCGACGGTGTCGGGCTCGAGGTTGATGCCGGTGTTGAGGGGAAAGTTGTAGAGCATGATCGGGATGGGCGACGCGTCGGCCACCGCGATGTAATGACGGACCTGCGTCGCCGCCTGACCGAAGGCCCGGGTGAAGTAGTGCGGCGTGATCACGATCGCGGCGTCGGCGCCGATCTCGGCCGCCCGCTTGGTCTGACGGATCGTGTTCAGCGTCGAATCGGTCCCGGTCCCGGCGAGGAAGAGCCGGTCCCGCGGGATCGCCTCTCGCGCCGAAGTCAGGATCCGGTCGCGCTCGGCCTCGCTCAGCATCGGGAACTCGCCGGTGGAGCCGAGAACGACGTAGCCGGCCAGCGGCGTGGCGTTCCACTTCCGGAGGTTCGCGGCGAGCCTGGCCGGCGCCACGTCGTCGCCGGAGAATGGTGTCGTGACCGGGATGAAGACGCCGTCGAAGCTAGACACGGTAGTCTCCGCCGCCGCCCACCTGGCGTTCCTTGATGCGCGCCTGCGCCGCCGCGAGCCGGGCGCCGGGAATGAGATAGGGCGAGCACGAGACGTAGCTCATCTTCACGCGGTGGCAAAACTCCACCGACGACGCTTCGCCGCCGTGCTCGCCGCAGATCCCGATCTTCATATTCGGCCGGCGGCTCCGCCCGCGCTCGATGCCGATCTTGATCAGCTCGCCCACGCCTTCCTGATCGAGGACCGAGAACGGATCGTGCGGCACCAGACCCATGTCCAGATATTTCGGCAGGAACTTCGCGACGTCGTCGCGGCTGTAGCCGTACGTGAGCTGGGTCAAGTCGTTCGTCCCGAACGAGAAGAACTCGGCGTACTCCGCGATCTGGGCGGCGATCAGTGCGGCCCGTGGCACCTCGATCATGGTCCCGATCAGGTATCGCACGGCGACACCCGTCTCCGCGATGACGCCGTCGGCGACCCGCTTGGTCTGCTCGAAGGTTTCCTTCATCTCGCCGACGGTCCCGGTGAGCGGAACCATGATCTCGGGCTCGGCGTGGACGCCCTGCTCGGCGACCGTGCACGCCGCCTCCATGATGGCTCGCACCTGCATGCCGTAGATCTCCGGGTGTGTGATCCCGAGACGGCAGCCGCGGTGGCCGAGCATGGGATTGGCCTCACGCAGCTTCTCGACGCTGGCGATGATCGCCTCGAGACGCGCCTGCTCTTCGGGATTGATGCCGAGCGCCTCCAGCCGGCTCCGCGTCTCGATGAGCTCGGTGTACTCCTTGTGGTTCGGCAGGAACTCGTGAAGGGGCGGATCGAGCAGGCGGATCGTCACCGGAAGACCGGCCATCGCCCGGAAAATACCCATGAAGTCGTCCCGCTGGAACGGCCGGAGCTTCTCGAGCGCGGCGCGACGGGTGGCCTGGTCGACGGCCATGATCATTTGGCGAACGATCGGAATTCGATCGGCCGCGAAGAACATGTGCTCGGTGCGAACGAGCCCGATGCCTTCGGCTCCGAACTCGCGCGCGCGCTGGGCGTCGCTCGGCGTGTCAGCGTTGGCCCGCACGCCGAGACCTTCCTTTCGATAGCGATCCGCCCAGGACAACAGCTCTTGCACCTCGTCGCCCAGCTCGCCTTCGACGGTCTTCACCGTGTCGAGCAGGACCTCTCCGCTTCCGCCGTCGACGGAGATCCAGTCGCCCTCGCGGACGATGCGACCGCCGACTTCGAATACGCGTCGATGCTCGTCCACCACAATCTCCGCGGCTCCAACCACGCAGGCCTTGCCCATCCCGACCGCGACCACGGCCGCATGCGAGGTCCGGCCGCCTCGCGAGGTGACGATGCCCTCCGCGGCGTACATTCCCGCGACGTCCTCCGGCGAGGTCTCGGGACGGACCAGGATGACCTTCTCGTTCGCGTGCGCCCACTCGACCGCGCGATCCGCGTCGAAGACCGCCTTCCCGACCGCCGCGCCCGGCGCGGCGGGCAGGCCGCGGGCCAGCAGCCGCCCCTTGTCGATCGCCGAGGCCTTGTCCCGGTCGTCGAAGACGGGCCGGATCGCCTCGTTCACTTCCTGCGGCCGGACGCGGAGCAACGCGGTGTGCTGGTCGATCACGTGCTCGTTCACGAGATCCCTGGCCACCTTCACCGCGGCGCGCGCGGATCGCTTGCCGGCGCGCGTCTGCAGGAGGTAGAGGGTGCCGTCCTGCACGGTGAACTCGATGTCTTGCATGTCCTTGTAGTGCCGCTCCAGACGCCCCGCGATCTCGAGGACCTCGTCATAGATCGCCGGCATGCGCTGGCGGAGCGCCTCGATCGGCAGCGGCGTCCGGATCCCGGCGACGACGTCCTCGCCCTGCGCGTTGGGCAGGAACTCGGCGTAGAAGCGCGGATCGCCGGTCCGCGGATCGCGGGTGAAGCC
>JAHFDK010000275.1 GCA_023249095.1 Candidatus Rokuibacteriota bacterium
AGGTGCACGGCCAGCCAGGAGACGCGGACCAGGGTGTCGGCGAGCGCCGCCACGTCCGCCGGTGGTCGTCCGCGGAAGCCCCGGAGGAGCCGGGCTCCCTTGACGTCCGAGAGCATGGCCTGGCTCTCGGACAGGGTCAGGGGACAGCGCCGCACGGCAACGTCGTCGTATACCTCCACCATCACCCCGCCCGTCCCGAACAGCAGCACCGGTCCGAGCTGCGCGTCGTAGGAGACACCGACGATGACCTCTACCCCCTCTGTCACCATCTCTTGCACCAGCACTCCGGAGACGGTCGCGTCCGCAGCATGGGCGAGAGCGCTGGCCATGATCTCGGTGTAGGCGCGCCGCACCTCGTCGGCGCTCCGCACGCCCAGGCGGACGGCGCCGGCCTCGGTCTTGTGCGGAATGTCGGGCGAGTCGACCTTCAACGCCACAGGGTACCCGAGGCGCTCGGCGGCCTCGACCGCGGCCTCGGCGGAGGATGCAAGCACTTCGCGCGTCACCGGTATTCCCCAGGCCGCGATGAGCTGTTTGCTCTCGGATTCGGACAGGGTCGTACGACCGGCCGCCCGCAACCGTGCGATGGCCCGGTGCTGTTCGGCCGAGAGCGCGGGAGCTTCCGCGAACCCGTCGGACAGGCGACGGTCACGCCAGGCGTGATAATCCAGCCGACGTCTGAGACCCCGGGCCAGAGTATCCGGAGTATAGAACACGGGAATATTGGCGAGCTTCAGCTTGGCGAGTCCCGCTGTCTCGCTGCGACCCCCCGTCCACAGGAAGGCGATGCCCTTGTGAGTGCGCTGGCGGAGACTGATCACCTGCTCGGCCTGGGTATCGGCCCCGGCGCTTGCAATGACCAGCGTGCCGACCTGGGGCTCATCGAGCAGGTACTCCATGATCGACGGGAAGGACGCGCTGTTGGCAAAGCCCGTGACGTCCGCCGGATTTGCCGCCCAGCCAAACCCCTTGAGGATCCCGTCGATGCCATCGCGGGCGTGGTCACTGAGGGGCGGCAGGTCCAGGTCGGCGAGGCCGCACATGTCGGCCGTGAGCGAGCTGACCCCTCCCGAGTGCGACACGACGGCCACGCCGGGATGCTCGGGCTTTGGGGTATGGGCGAGTAGCTGGGAGACTTCCAGCAGCTCGTCGTAATCTTGCACGCGGATGACCCCGTACTGCGCGAACACCGCGTCGTACAGCTTGTCGGCGCCGGTCAGCGCGGCCGTATGGGACCGGGCCGCCCGCGCGCCCGCCTCGGAGCGGCCGATCTTGATCATTACCAGCGGCTTGCCGCGCTCCGCCGCGAGCTTGGCCACCTCGAGAAACTTGCTCGCGTCCTTGAACCCCTCGACGAAGCCGGCGATCACGCGGGTGGCGGCGTCATCGAGCAAGTACCGCGCGAAGTCGGAACAATCGAGGTCCGCCTCATTGCCCGTGGAGATGATGTAGCTGAATCCTACGCCCGCGTCCGCGGCCCGCGCCAGGAACGGCCCGAACGCCGTGGCCCCACTCTGGCACACGAGACCCACCGGCCCCGTCACGCCCTTCGCCCCGCGCGACGACGAGGTGGCCCAGATGTCGTCCTTGACATTGGCGAGGCCGAGGCAATTCGGCCCACTCAGGCGCAGTCCGGTGTCACGGGCGAAGACCCCCAGTTGCGTCTGTAGATCACGTCGCGCCGGCACCCCGCGCTCGGCAAACCCCGCCGAGATGACGATGGCCGACCCCGCTCCCTTGGCGTGACAGGCTTTCAAGATCTCGAGCACCTGGTGGTACGGGACGACGATACCCACCAGATCAGGACCTTCCGGCAGATCGGCGACGCTCGGGTAGGACTTCACGCCCTGGATCTCGTCGTAGTTTGGGTTCACCGGATAGACGCGTACGCGGTCCTGCGCTTTGAGCGCGGCGGCGAGGAACCGCCCCCCGTACTGTAAGCGCGGCGTCGCCCCGACAATGGCGATGGAACGCGGGTTGAGCATCTTGTGGATCGCCTGCATTTGCGACTCGGTCCAGATCTCCATGCGAGTCGTCATCGTTCCTCGGCGGGCCCGGCGAAGGCGCCGCGCTGACCCTCCGCGAGCGCGATCAGCGCGTCGTGGATGCGCTGGTCGATTTCGAGGCCGTCGCGCGTAAGGCGCGCGCGGTCGCGATATGCGCGCTCGCCGGGAATGCGGATCTCGTCGACGCCTTCCTGCCGCGGCGTCGCCTTGATCACGGCAATCTCTTCAGCCAGCGCGCGACGATAGTCTTCCAGTGGGACGAACAGATCCGGCTTGAACGCGATGAAGAGGTACCCGGTGTTCTCCTGGTCGGCCCCCGGGCTACAGAGCATGCCGAGCGCGTGCATCGCGAGCGCTAGCGCGTAGCCCTTGTGCCCACCGAAGGGCAGGATCGCGCCGCGCCCCGCGGCCGCCGCGTCCGTGGTGGGGCGGCCATCCTCGTCGATCGCTGCGCCCTCCGGCAGCGGGATGCCGAGCCGCTGCCGGAACTGGAGATCCGTGCCCATGAACGCGGAGGTTCCAAGGTCGATCACCAGCGGGTCGCCTTCCATCGGGAAGCCGAAGGCGATCGGATTGGTGCCGAGGGCCGCCTTGGCCCCGCCCGGCGGGGCGACCATGGGGTGCGCGGCCACCGTGTGGATGCCGATCAGGCCGGCCCGCGCTACCATTTCGACGTAATAGGCGCTGCGGCCGCTCATCCAGATGTTGTTGACGCCGACGAGGGCGAAGCCGACCGCTTGCGCCCGCTCGATCACGGCACGCGTTGCATAGTACATCGCCAGCATGCCGCTCTGGTTACCGCCGTCGAACAGCACCGACCCGCTCGTTTCCCTGAGCGCGCGCATCGGGCTGCGCGGCGCCTTGAAGTGGGGGTGGTCGGCGACATTGAGCAGCTTCGGCAGGCCGGAGTACTCGTAGCCGCACAGGGCCGCGTCGATCACGTGGTCGGCGAGAATACGGGCCTCCTCGGCCCCGTATCCGATCCCGCGCATGGCACGCTCGGACAGCTCGCGGGCCTCGGCGACGCTCAGGCGGACACGTCCAGTGGAAATTCGGGGGCCCCTATGGAGTCGATCGACTAGGTTCGCCGGTCGTAGACGGTGAACTCGACGAGGTTGTCATCGGGATCGCGGAAGTACACGCTGGTCGACACACCGCGCGCGCATGTGCGAAGTCCGGGCCCAGCCTCCGGCGCCACGCCGTGACGCTTGAGCAGCGCGAGGATCTCGTCGACGGTCCCGTCCCATTCGAGACAGAAGTCGGCGCCCCCCGCCGTTGGCCGCCGCGCGCCGAGGTAGCCCGCGCGCGCCGGCGCCTCCGGTCCGTGGACGTTGATCTTCTGCGCGTCGTTGATCCGGATCGTCGCCATGTCCGGACGGCCCGGCCGTTTCTCCCAGGCGATCGTGAAGCCGAGCCCCTGATAGAAGTCCAACGTGCGCTGGAGATCGCCCGCGACGATGACCCAGTGGTCGATGCCCCTGATGCCCATCACTCGCTCCCTTCGCTCCAGTTTCGTCCACCGAGGTTCTCCCCGACCCTATCATGACCATCACGACGCGGTCATGCTGCCACCGGCGCGAGCACCCGGGCGGAGGCTGTGCTGGTGCGCGTCGTAACGTTCAGCTAGACTTCCCGGCAGCCATCATCCACCGAGGGGCTTGCGGGAGCGAGGAAACACCAAACCAGGAGGAGTCCCGATGATCACCCGTTCATCGACCCTGCAGGGCCTCGTGCTCCCCGGAATCCTCGCTGGGCTTCTTGTTGTGCTGCCCGCCTTCGCGCAGCAGGCGGGAGGCCAGCCGCCGGCTCAACCCGCCGCCCCGCCGTCTGCGGCGAATCCCGAGGCGGCGAAACCGATGCCCAGCTTGCAACCGCAGCCGACCACCGTGCCCGGACGGCCCGACATCCCCAATGCCGAAGTCAACACGATGCTGCGCAGCATCGCGCCCCCACCGATTCCGACCCCGGAAGACAAGCTACCGATCCCTCAGCTCAAGCTGCCCAGGGGCTTCAAGATCGAGGTCTTTGCCAGTGGAATCGCGAACGCGCGCACGCTGCGGCTCGGAGACAAGGGGACCGTGTTCGTCAGCAATCGTCTGCTCGACAAGGTCTACGCCATCGTCGACAGGAACGGCAGGCGCGAGACGAAAGTCATCGCTTCGGGCCTGGACCGGCCCAACGGGCTGGCCTTCCACAAGGGCACGCTGTACATCGCCGAAGGCACCAGGATCTCCAAGCTGGAACGCATCGAGGACAGCCTCGCCGATCCTCCCAAGCCCGTTGTCGTCTACGACGATCTGCCCAACCACCAGTCGCACGGCTGGCGATACATCGGCATCGGACCGGACGAGAAGCTCTACATCAACGTCGGCGCGCCGTGCAACATCTGTGAACCGCCCGCGACCAACGCGCAGATCCGGCGGCTCAACCTCGACGGCAGCGGCGCGGAAATTTACGCGCGCGGCATCCGGAATTCCGTCGGCTTCGACTGGCACCCGGTGACCAAGCAGTTCTATTTCACCGAGCACGGCCGCGACTGGCTGTCGGAGGACCTGCCCGAAGACGAGCTCAATCGCGTCACCAAGCCCGGCCAGCACTTCGGCTTCCCCTACTGCCACCAGGGTACCTTCACGGACCGCGAGATGGGCTGGGGGCGCTCGTGCGACGAGTTCGAGAAGCCGGTCGCCCTGATGGGCCCACACTCGGCCGTGCTGGGCATGCGGTTTTACACGGGCAAGATGTTCCCCAGCCAGTACACGAACGCGATCTTCATCGCCCGCCACGGCTCCTGGAACCGGACCAAGAAGATCGGTGGCGACGTCGTCGTCGTGAAGCTGAACAAGGACGGCAGCGTGCGATCGCAAGAGCCGTTCCTCACCGGCTTCATCCAGAACAACCAGTACATCGGCCGGCCCGTCGACCTGCAGGTGATGAAAGACGGCTCGATGCTGATCTCGGACGACTACGCGGGCGCAGTCTACCGGGTGACGTACCCTGGTGGGAAGATCGCCAAACCCTGAACCGCGTCCACGGTTAGCATCATCGCCGCTGCACTCGTTGTGGTGTCGGCGTGGCCGGCCAGCGCGGATACGCTCGAAGCGCGGGTGACCGCCTGCCTGGCCTGCCACGGCGAGAACGGGCAATCGGCCCTCCCCGAAGTGCCCTCGCTCGGTGCACAGCCGGCTTTCTACCTCCTCATCCAGCTGTTCATGTTCCGGGAAAAAATGCGCGTCGTCGACGTCATGAACCGGATGACGCAAGAGCTCAGCGACAATGATCTGCGCGGCCTGGCGGACACCATTGCGAAGCTGCCATCGCCGCCGCCGGCGGGCGGGCCTGTCGATCCCGCCCGCATGGAACGGGCCCGGGCCCTCATCGAGCAGCACCGCTGCAACTTCTGCCACAAGCGGGATTACTCCGGAGAAGAGAGTGTTCCTCGCCTGGCCGGTCAGCGGGAGGACTACCTGGTGAAGGCGCTGCGAGAATACAAAGACAACTCCCGCCGTGCCTACGATGCCTCGATGGCGGACGTTCTGTACCTGCTCACCGACGGGCAGATCCTCGATCTGGCCTACTTTCTAGCGCGAGTCCGCTGATCCGATTGCCAGCCAAAGGAGGTTCCGAAACATGGCGATGAAAGCCGGTCAAGCCGTCCTCGAGGCGTTGCGCGCGGAAGGGGTCGAGTACACCTTCGGCGTGGTGGGCTCGACCACCAACAGTATCGTCACCGAGATGCATGGGCGAAGCGACATCCGCTTCATCGACACCCGGCACGAAGAGGGCGCGGCCTTCATGGCGTACGGCTATTCCCGCGCCTCCGGCAAACCCACGGCCTGCATCACCACCTCCGGGCCCGGGACCATCAATCTCGTCACGGGGATCGCCCTCGCCTACAAGGGACGGGCGCCCGTGATCGTGATCGCCGGCGACGTCGCGCGCGACTTCATCTATCGCGACGGCAGCCAGGCGTTCGACCTGGTCGGGCTGTTCAAGCCCATCACCAAGCTGGCGCTCGAGGTGAACAAGACTGAGCGCATCCCCGAGATGCTGCACTACGCCTTCCGCGCTGCGCTCGCCGACAAGTGCGGGCCGGTCTTCCTGGACATCCCGCGAGATCTCCTGGACGACCAGACCATCGCGGGGGAGCCGCTCCGTCCGGGGGCGTACCGCGCGGTCGAAACCCGCATCGCGGGTGACCCGCAGGCCATCCAGCGCGCAGCGGCGTTGCTGGCGCAGGCGCAGCGGCCGCTCCTGCTGGCGGGCGGAGGCATCATCGACGCCGAGGCGAGCAAGGAAGCGGTCGCGCTGGCGGAGCTCCTGGACATGGCGCTCGTGCCCTCCTACGGTCACACCGACGCGGTTCCCAACAGCCATCACCTGTACGTCGGGCCGCCAGGAGGACGCGGATCCGCCGAGGCGGCGGAAGCCCTGCACCGCGCCGACGTCATCCTCGCGCTGGGGACGCGCCTCAATCAGCCGACGACGTTCTGGGACTACCGCGTGATCAACCGCGAGACGCAGATCGTCCAGGTGGATATCGACGCCCAGGAAATCGGCCGCAACTACCCGGTGGCGGTCGGGATCGTGGGAGACGCCAGAGCCGTGGCCGAGCAGCTGCTCCGCGCCGTGCGCGACACCTACCCGCAGGGGCGTGCCAAGGGCCAGTGGCGGAGCGAAGTGGCAGCCCTGGCGTCGCGCCGTCAGGCTCGGCTCCAGGCCGAGCTGTCCCTGACCGGGACTCCGATGATGCCGCAGCGGGTGTACCCGGAGCTGCGCCGTGTCCTGCCGCGCGATTGCATGGTGACGATCGACGCCGGCGTTGCGCCGGGACTGGCCTACGACCGGCTGCACTTCGAAACCCCGCGCACGCTGTTCAACTACGCCGGGCACGGCGGGCTCGGCATGGGCTACTGCGTCGGTCTCGGGACCAAGCTCGGACGGCCCGACCGCCCCGCCGTGAGCTTGCAGGGCGACGGCGGATTTCTCTACACCTCGCAAGAGATCAACACGGCGGTGCGCTGGCGCATCCCGCTCGTCAGCATCGTGCTGAACAATAGCTGCCACGGCGCCGAGAAGGCACAGCAGCAGCGCCACTTCGGCGGACGATACATCGGGGTCGACCTCGTCAACCCTCGCTTCGACAAGCTGGCCGAGGTGTACGGCGCGCGCGGGATGTACGTGCAGCGCCCCGAGGAGATCGCGGACGCCATGAAGGAAGCGCTGGCATTGAACGGTCCGAGTGTGATCGAAATTCCGGTCGCCGAGTACTTCCCGACACCGGCGCCCACGCCAGGCGGCACGGGTCGGCACTGAGGCGCAGCCGCCGGACGGCACGGCCGTGAACAAGAATGGTGAGCCATGAAACGAGTCCTGATACTGACCGGCGACGTCAACCTCATGAACGTCACCGATCCCCAGGTGCCGTTCACGCGCGTCAAAGACACGTTACGGCAGGCCGACGTGCTGTTCGGCAACCTGGAGTGCTGCTTCTATGAACCCGCCTCCGGGCCCTCGGTGGAGCGCGAGGGTTTCTATGCTCCGCTCGCATCCGCTCAGGCACTCGTCATCGGCGGGTATCACGCGGTCGGCAACGCCAACAACGTGAACTACGGCGAGGAGGCGATTCGGTCGTCGCTCAGGCAGCTCGACGGCATCGGCATCCCGTACACCGGAGCGGGAGTGAATCGCAAGGCCGCGCGCGCCCCCGCCATCGTCACCCACGCGGGCCTGCGTTTCGGCTTCGTGCAGCGGACCTCCGTCTACTGGGCCACCGGCCACGAGGCCACCGCCAATTCCCCTGGTGTCGCCGTCCTCACGGGACGCACCGCGTACGAGCCGATGCTCCAGACGCGGAGCGCCGGTGTCCCGCCCGCGAACCGTCCCGGCCTTCCCCCCGCGATCATCACGTGGGCGGACGCCAAGTCGCTCGCCGAGTTCACGGGCGAGTTGCGCGCGCTGGGTACCCGGGCCGACATCGTGGTCGCCTCGCATCACTGGGGACTGGCCGAGGACG
>JAHFDK010000487.1 GCA_023249095.1 Candidatus Rokuibacteriota bacterium
ACGCGATGATGACGACGCGGCCGTACCGGGCTTCGACCATGCGGGGGATCACCGCCTTCGCGACGCTGAACGCGCTTGTCAGGTTCAGGTCGAGCATGCGCTTCCAGGTGTCGACGTCCGTCTCGAGGAGTGATCCGCCGGCGAAGCCGCCGACCCCGGCCACGAGGATGTCGATCTTCCGACGGGCGGCGACGACGCTGGCCGCGAAAGGAGTTATCGCCTCGAGGTCGGTCACGTCGACGGGCTCCATGACGAGACGGTGGCGGTCAGCGGCGGCGACCCGCTGGTAGAGCCGATCGCGCTCCGCCTGAACGGCGTACGGCACGGCGACGACCGCGCCGTCGGAGAGGAACCGCAGCGTCACCGCCTGCCCCAGCGCCCCAGTGCCGCCGGTGACGACGGCGACGCGATCGGCGAGCGGCCCCGGCACGGTTATTCCCCCGCGGGGGCGCCCATGATCGAGGAACGCTGGATGTCGTCGTAGCGGACCTTGCCCACGTCGAACTCTTCGAGGTTCAGGCGCAGCTTCCTGAAGGTCTGCTCGAACGACGGAAGCGTCTTGCGCGCCCGCGTGAGCGGGGTGGTTCGCGCGAGGAGGTAGTTCTTCACGTAAGGGTGGTTGATCCCGCGCTTCTTGATCTTCGTGACGACGGCGCCGAGCGCCGCGTCGGCTTCCCGGACCAGGTCGGCGCGCTCCGTCCGCGTCTCGAGGCCCTTCGGGAGCGCGTGCTTCAGAAACTTGTCGACCCGCCGGAGGACCGGCGCGAACGCCCCGCCGGCGAACCGCTTGTTCTCCTCGTAGAGAAGGCCGAGCGTGATGAAGTGCGCGGACTCGAACTGGAACGTCCAACTCTCCTCCGTGGTCTCCGGCTCCTCCTTGGCGAGCGCGCGGTACATGCGGATGACCTCGAGCGATTTCTCCTTGAGGTTGTGCGCCTTCTCGACGTTGAGAGGGAGAACCTCGAAGACCATCTCGGGCTCGACAACGAGGATGGCCGGGATGAAGTCCGCTTTGAGCTTGTCGAGGACGGTGCGCCGATGGTTGCCGTTCGGCGTCCAGTAGATCCCCGGCCGGGGCGAGATCACGACGATCGGATCGACGAAGCGGCCGAGCCGCTTGATCGACTCGGTGAGGCGCTTGACATGGGTCGGCGAGAGGTCGCGCTGGTACGGGCTCGCCTCGCACCGGGCGCGGGGCAGGAGGCAGAAGATTTGCCAGTGCTGGCCAACGGGCTCCTGGTAGAGCGCCAGGACCCGGCCGCCGTCCCGCTCGACTTGCGAGGCCAGCTCCTGCGCTTGTCGGGATGGCTCTTTGTCAGGCATCGCGTTCCTGCCAGCGTCGGCCGTACGTTAGCACACGCCGGCCCGTCCGCAGTTTGTAGCCGCGCCGTCGCTCACGCGGGCGCGTTGGTCTTGCGGAAGAGGACGGTCCACTCCTGGCCCTGCCGGAGCCGCACGGACCGTGGCCGATAGGCGCGCTCGAATCGAAATCCCCGCGCGAAGAGCCGCCGCACCTCGCGCTCGGAGACGGGAAACGGGGGGCCGGCGGCGCGGCGACGCATGGGGAAGAAGCACGCGAGGAGCCAGCCGCCTGGCTTGAGAATCGTGCCCATGGCCCGGACGTACTCGGCGCGGCGCGTGGGATCGATGGCACAGAAGCACGTGTACTCCCAGACGCCGTCGAACGCGCGCTCATGGTCGCGGCCGAGCATGAAGATGTCGCGTTCGACGAACTCGGCGGGAACGCCGTCGGCATCCGCCAGCCCGCGCGCCTCAGCGATCGCGGCGGGCGAGAAATCGAAGCCGACCGCCGCGTGGCCGTGTCGAGCGAGATACCGCACGTCGTGGCCGCGCCCGCAGCCCGGGACCGCGATGCGTCCTGGCGCCGGCGGTGTGCGCTCGACGAACTCGACGAGCGCCGGCGCGGGCTGGCGAAGCTCCCACCCGTCACCCCCACGCGCGTAGAGATCGGTCCAGAACTCGGGCGTGCTCACGCCGGCCATGTGACCCCCTCGAAGTGCTCGACGGCGCGCTCGGCACCGGCCGCTAGGAGTTCGGTCTCGCTGTGGGCGGTGCTCACGCCAATGACCCGCATCCCGGCGCTCCGGGCTGCCTGCACGCCGACAACGGCGTCCTCGAACACGAGGCAGTACGCGGGTGGGAGCCCGAGGCCGCGCGCCGCGAGCAGATAGACCTCGGGATCGGGCTTACCTCGGCGCACGTCTTCGGCGGTGACGACCACATCGAATCGATCACGCAGGCCGGTCCGGCGCAGCAGCCGGTCCGCGTCGTCACGCGAGGCCGAGGTCGCGACGGCGCAGGGCACGCGCCGGGCGGTGAGCTCGTCGACGAAGGCGACGACGCCGCGAACCGGCGGCGGTCCCGCCCGCGCGAGCCTCCGATAGTGGTCGTGCTTGCGCGCGGCGAGGCGCCGCGCTTCGGACCACGGCGTCGCGCGGCCCAGGAGCAACGGCACGGCTTCGACGCTCGGCCGGCCGATCGTGAGGCGCCAGTACTCGGGCTGAGCGGGGGAGACGCCGAGCTCGTCGAGGAGCGCGCGCCAGGCCTCGCGGTGATGCGCGCCCGAGTCCAGCAGCACGCCGTCCATGTCGAAGATGACGGCGTGCGTCACCTAGT
>JAHFDK010000048.1 GCA_023249095.1 Candidatus Rokuibacteriota bacterium
CCTTCGGCACCCACTCGGCGCCGGGGCCGAACGCTCCGGCCGCCACCGCCCGGTCGGTATCAACGACCGAGAGGATCTCGTCCCAGCGCTCGGGCCGAAGGCTCGCGGCCACTTCCTGAGTCCGCCGCCCGACCGCATCGCGATAGGCGCGGGCGGCGGCGATGTCGAGCCGCGCACCGAGCTCGCCGACCTCCGCGTCCGTCATCGCCGTCCCGATGTCACGACGCGCGACACCGAGCCGGCGAGGCCAGTCGCCCGCGCTCAGCACCTGCTCGCGCGCTCCGACCACGACGTTGACGACGGCGTCTTCGGCACGCGCCAGGTGCCAGAGGAGCCACGCCAGGGAGTTCATGCCCTTGGCGGGGCGCAGGCGCATCTGGTCGTCCGGCAGCCCGCCGAAGACACGGTTGGCGAACGATCCGCCTTCGACCTGGCCGACGCCGGCCGAGTGCAGGCGCGTGTGCTGGCTCAGGAAGAACTCGAGCGCATTCATGGCGGTCTCCGGGGCTCACACGTTGGTCGAAATCGCGGACGGTTCCTCGTTCAGCGCGCGTCTCAACGCCCGAGCCAGCTCGGCGTCGTGCTCGTGGGTCATCGCGAAGATCCGGCACTGCGCGACCTTCCCCGGCAGGTATTTCAGGATCTCCGTCAGCGGCTCCTCGGAGACGTTCTTCGTCGATGAGTCGTACACGTAGATCTGGCGATCGCCCATCTTGAGTGGATTCAACGGGCGCGGGTCCTGCAGCGCCATGTCGATCTCGAACGGGACGTCCCGCAGCGCCGCGGGGAGGAAGGTGCGCACGCGCCTTTTTACCGTCTCGATGTCGAGGAAGCTCTGTCCTTTGCGCGCCTCGAACTGATCGAGGATCTCCTCGCCCGACATCCGCCATTTGAGCTTCCGGTCGAGGACGTGGCGCCACTCGGCGCCCAGCGCCCTCTTGGCCGGGTCCTCGTCGTCGTGCCACCGCCCGACGTCTTCGAGCAGCGTCCATTCCGTCAAATCGAGATAGGGGTGGAGCTCCTTGCGCAGGTCATACGGGAACGCGATCCGCATGGTGTCCCGGAAGATCTCCTTGAGGTGGAGGTCGATCCCCCGCGTGGTCCGGTGGTAGTAAACGTTCGTGTACATATAGAAGCGGGCGTTCAGGAACATCGTGAAGGCCTGGAGCCCGGCCCGGTCGAGCGTCAGCCCGCGCTCCGAGAAGAACGAATAGTAGATGATCCGGTCGATGTCGATCGGCCCCACCGCGACGCCGCACATGTAGGAGTCGCGCAGCACGTAGTCCATGTTGTCGGCCGTGAATACGCCCGAGAGGAGCGGCTTCAGATGCGGCAGCCACTTCGGGTGCGACTCGAGCGGTTGGGTGTAGGTCTTCCCCATCAGGTAGCAGATCCACTCCGGATCGATGGACTCGCCGGCCTCGAAGGCGCCGCTCGGGCTCCGCCGGAGGCTCCGGAGGATCTCCGCCAGCTCCTCGCGGATGATCCGCTGGCCGACCAGCTCGTGGGTCAGCTCGTAATCGACCAGGAAGTTGTCGTCGAAGAAGTGGCCGAAGGGACCGTGGCCGATGTCGTGGACCAGTCCCGCCGTCCGCAAGAGCTCCTCGATCAGCGCAAGCGAGGGCGCGTCGGGAAAGACCGCGCGCAGCGACGGATAGAGCTGCTGGGCGAAGCGTCCGGCGAGGTGCATCGCCCCGAGCGAGTGCTGGAAGCGGCTGTGCTCCGCCGCCGGGTACACCCAGCGCGCCGACTGGAGCTGGGGCACGCGGCGCAGCCGCTGCATCCACGACGTGTCGATCAGGTCCTGCTCGGTCGCCTCGCCCGGGATCCCGCCCGGGCGGGTGTAGAGGATGTATTGATGGATGGGGTCGGCGATGAGGCCGCGTCCCTGGTACGGGTCCTCGGCACCCTTCATTGAGGAGGAGTCTAACGTCTGAACGGGGCTACCGCACTGGATAGAGACGGTGGCGGTCGACCGAGGGCACGGCGATGATGTGCACCCGGTTGTCGCGCTGGACGGCCAGCTCGATGAGGTCGCCGGCACGCCGGGACCAGAGCTGCTCGTAGAACTCCTCCTGCGAGGCGATGGCCACGCCGTTGACGCGCAGGATGCGATCGCCCTGACGGAACCCGGCCCGCGACGCCGGCCCAACCGGGGACAGCTCGCTGACCACGAGGCCCTCGGGCAGCTTGACGGTGTAGAGCCCGAGCCACGGCCGCGGCGGCCGGCTCGCGATCCGCCCGGACGTGATCAGCTCGTCCTTCACGGGCACGAACTTCTCGATGGGGATCGCGAGGTTCGCGTGGGGCGGGTCGCCGAGCCTGAGCGAGGCGATCCCCACGACCTCGCCGCGCTCGTTCACGACGGCGCTGCCGCCCCACTGCGGGCTCGCCGGGGCCACGATGATCGCGCGGTCGAGCATGTACTCCCAGTACGCCGAGAACCGCCGCACCGCGTGCACCGCGCCCGACACGTGGACGAGATCGTTGTCCTCGTCGACGCCGACGGTGCCCGTTCGCGCGCCGGGGACGACAGCGCCCGAATCACCGAGCGTCGCCGTGGGCCACGGCCCGTCGCCCTCGAGCTTGACCACGCCCAGGCCGGCGTCGAGGTCGAGGCCGACCACGTGCGCCGGCACGGCGCGCCCGTCGCGCCCCCGCGCCTCGATCGTCACCGCGTCCAGCAGCAGATAGCTCACCGTGAGCACGTAGCCACGCTGATCGAAGATCACGCCGCTACCGAAGCGGCGGCTGCCAAGCCGCGCGGAGGAGGTCGCGCCGTCGGCGTTCCGCACGCGCAGCGCGACGACGGCGGGCTCGACGCGCGTGACGAACGACGGGAGGGCCGAGACCTCGCCGGGATGGAGCCGCCGCTCCGGGCCGGACGACGGCGCCCCGAGCGTGAGAGTCGGAAGCGACAGGAACAGCGCCAGCGTCACGGCTCGCCTCATCGAACGTCTCCCTGGGTCAGCGGTGGCCGTACTGCTTGTCGTAGTACGCGCGGAATTCTCCGGACTTGAGCGGCCGCCACCACGTCTCGTGCTCGCGATACCAGGCGACCGTCGCCCCGAGCGCGTCCCCGAACCGGTGACGGGGCGTCCAGCCGAGCTGACGGACCTTTTTCGAGTCGACCGAGTAGCGCCGGTCATGGCCGGGGCGGTCCTTCACGGGCTGGATCAGGGTCTCCGGCTTGCCGGTGAGCTGGAGGATCTGCCGCGTGAGGACGATGTTCTCGACCTCGTGGCCGCCCCCGATATTGTAGACCTCGCCTTCGGCCCCTTTGCGCAGCACCAGGTCGATGCCCGCGCAGTTGTCGAGGACGTAGAGCCAGTCGCGTACGTTCCTGCCGTCGCCGTAGAGCGGCAGCGGCTTGTCGTCGAGGGCGTGGGTCACGAACAGCGGGACGACCTTCTCCGGATACTGGTAGGGCCCGAAGTTGTTGGACGAGCGGGTGATCAGCACCGGTACCCGGTGCGTGTGCCAGTAGGCCAGCACGAGCAAGTCTCCGCCGGCCTTCGACGCCGAATACGGATTGGACGGCCGGACCGGATCGCTCTCGCGGGACGAGCCGCGCTCGACCGATCCGTACACCTCGTCCGTGCTGATGTGGACGAAGCGCGGAATCTTCAGCTCTTTCACGGCCTCGAGCAGCGTGAACACGCCGAAGACGTCGGTCTTGAGAAACGCATCGGGCTGGCTCAGGGACCGGTCGACATGGGTATTGTGAACCACGACGTTCCCGATGCCCGCGGCAAAGTTGTGGGCATCCTCAACGGTCAAATCATAAACATACCCGTCATACTGGCTCTCGCTGTAATGTGCCTCGCCACGCGTATCGTACGTCGAGACGATGTTCATCGCATACACTGGACGTTGGTTGCCTCTGGCGTCACGGTAGTACAGCGAATAGTCGAGATCCATCATGCTAAGCAAAAGGCCAAGGCCACCGGCCAGCTTCGCTGAATTCGTGGTGAGTCGGCTCGAGCTTACCGTCTTGTATTGTTGGACGTTCCCATCACCGCGCAGGTAACTGTCCAAGAACGCGTTCTTGAACTCGTCGGTCAAGGTGTAGAGCACGTCTGGAACCTGCTTTTCATGTGAGTGCGCACCGCACATACTTGTGACCAGGAGGTGGACGATTCGTGCACTGAAGGTGAGTTGATACACCTGACGTACTCCCGGACGCGCGCGGATGGTGATGCTGCTCGCTGCGTTCGTGAACAGCTCGGCATCGTTTCGCAGTTCTTCGATGAACCCTAAATCGGTGTTCGAAATGCAGACCTGCCACGAGCCGTTCGCCCTGTTGAAGAGCGCATTTCCCTCTGCGACATAGGCACCGAGAAATCGCAGCAATGCCAGCAGCGCCCCACCCTTTAGTGACTGCTGGACGTAGACTTCCCGTGGTCTGCCGCCGCCCTTGGCCGCGCGAGTGAACAACCGGTCGTCCACCGACTTGATATCTGGGAGGCCGATCTCGACGTAGTCACGGTGGCGACTCCGATCCACATTGATCTTTCGTATCGCCAACAGCTCCGGGTTGGTCTCGGCGGCTACTAGCTGGCCATCGGCGCTGTACACCGAGTGATTGGGTGTGGCGGTGACGCTTCCCCATTTTTGCTGCAGGGTGACAACCCTTCCAGCGTAGCGGTGGCGTGTTATGTGCGTGATCCGCTTCCACTGTCCCATGCCGTTTCGAAAGGCGAGGGCAAAGAGTGGCAGGTTCGGCTCCACGCGCTCCACGCCACCGTCGATCACCACACAGCGCTTGGCACCGTACGTATAAAACAGTTCCTCGATTGTGAGGATCTTGATGCCGTGCCCCCAGTGAACTGGGACAAATGTGTCGGCCACGACGCTCTCGGCGGCGAAATTCACGACGGCGTCGACCCCGCGGACTGCGTCCCGCACGAGCGCCGGGTCGCAGATGTCGCCCCGGACGAACGCGTACCGCGGGTCGCGCTCGAGGTCCGCCAGGTTGGCAGGGTTCCCCGCGTAGGTCAGCTTGTCGAGGTTGACGACGCGGTCGTCAGCGTGCGTCGCGAGGACGTGACGGATGAAGTTGGAGCCGATGAACCCGCTTCCGCCGGTGACCAGCAGCTTCACGTCGCTACCCGCGCGTCACGTCCCAGATCTCCGCGCCCGCGTAGTCCCACGGCAGCCGGCCCTCGTCGCACGTCGATGGCTCGGGCGAGAAATGGACGTCGGTGAAGTAAATGATCCGGCCCGCCGTCGCCGCGAGGTTCCGCACGCCATGCGCGACCCCGGGCGGGATGCGCACGAGGCGAGAGGCGCCGGCGCCGAGGGTGAGCCGCATACGCGCGCCTTCGGTCTTCGAGCCCTGCCGCACGTCGAGCAAGACCAGGAGCATCCGGTCGGTCGGCGGCACGTACCAGACGTCGGTCTGGCGTTGATGGAGATGGAACGCCTTGATCGCTCCGGGCTCGACCTCACTGTAGTTGATCTGACGGAGCGTGAAGCCCGCAACCGCCTGGGGATGGCCGTCCGTCAGGCGTGCCAGCTCGGTCATGCTTCCCCCGTCGTCCGAAAATCGCTTGAGCTCGACGATCTCGACGCCGTCGATCGAGGACGCCGGGCCGTAGGACTGGATCTGGAATGCGCGCTTGGCAGCGGGCGTGAGGTCCATCGAGTCTCCCCGATCTTACGGCTCGGACTCGACCAGGCGCAACAGGTACTGCCCGTACGAATTGTCCTTCATCGGACGCGCGATGCGGAGCACGTCGTCCGCTGTGATGTAGCCCATCCGGAACGCGATCTCCTCGACGCAGGCGACCATGAGCCCCTGCCGCTCCTCGATCGTCTGGATGAAGGTCGACGCCTGCAGGAGCGCCTCGTGGGTGCCCGTGTCGAGCCAGGCGATTCCGCGGCCGAGCTTCTCGACCTGGAGCTGTCCGCGCCGGAGATAGGCCGCGTTCACGTCGGTGATCTCCAGCTCTCCGCGCGCGGAGGGTTTGAGCCCCGCCGCGACCTCGACCACCTGGTTGTCGTAGAAATAGAGTCCGGTCACCGCATACGACGACCGCGGCTTGGCGGGCTTTTCCTCGAGCCCGACCGCGCGGCCGTCGGCTCCGAATTCGACGACGCCGTAGCGCTCGGGATCGCGGACCCAGTACGCGAACACCGTCGCGCCCGACCGACGCTCGGCGGCGTGCTGAAGGTACTCGGGAAGGCCGTGGCCGTAGAACACGTTGTCGCCGAGCGCCAGCGCGACCCGGTCGTCGCCGATGAAGCGCCGGCCAATGATGAACGCCTGCGCCAGGCCTTCGGGCCGCGGCTGGACTGCGTACTCGATGGCGATGCCGAAGTGCCCGCCGTCGCCGAGCAGCCGCCTGAACGCGTCCTGGTCCTGGGGAGTCGTGATGACGAGAATCCTGGTGATGCCCGCGAGCATCAATGTCGACAGAGGATAGTAGATCATCGGCTTGTTGTAGATCGGGACGAGCTGCTTGCTCACGGCGTGGGTCAAGGGGTAGAGCCGCGTCCCCGTTCCCCCCGCGAGGATGATGCCCTTGATGGAATTCGTCATGGAATTCTGTGAGTATAGCAGCGCTGTCCGACCTCGACGAAGGGTCGTGGATAGGTCATCACCCTTGAACCGACCGGGAATAGGGGTAATATCGAAGCCATGAAGACGCTGAAGGAGATGCTGGCCGAGGCGAGACAGGTCGTCCCGGAAGAGGGGCCGGCCGAGGTCGCGAAACGCCTTGAGGCGGGCGACAAACTGGTCATCATCGATGTCCGAGACCCCGATGAGTACCGGGACGGCCACCTCGAAGCGGCGTCTAATATCAGCCGAGGCTTCCTCGAGTTCCGTGTCGGGGCGGCGGTGAGCGATCCGTCCACGCCAATCGTCCTCTACTGCCAGACCGGCCTTCGCTCGATGCTGGCCGCGAAAGCACTCAAGGACCTGGGTTACTCGACCGTCATCAATCTTCAGGGCGGGTATCAGAAGTGGGTACAGTCCGGGCTACCGACGGTCCGTGAGGTCCCGCTGACGGCCGACCAGATCCAGCGCTACAGCCGCCACTTCTTGCTCCCTCAGGTGGGCGACAAGGGGCAGCGAAAGCTCCTGCGCTCCAAGGTGCTGCTCATCGGCGCCGGCGGGCTCGGCTCGCCCACCGCCCTCTATCTGGCTGCGGCGGGCGTGGGAACGCTCGGACTGATGGACGGCGACACCGTCGATATCACGAACCTCCAGCGGCAGGTGCTCCACACGACGGCCGACATCGGCAAGCCCAAGGTCGAATCGGGCACGCGGACCCTCCGGGCGCTCAACCCCGACGTCAACGTGATCCCCCTGCCGACCCGAATCACCGTCGACAACGTCATGGACGTGATCCGCGACTACGACCTCGTCGTCGACGGCTCGGACAACTTCGAGACGCGCTATCTCGTGAACGACGCTTGCTTCCTCGCCGGCAAGACCAACGTCCACGGGTCGATCTTCCAGTTCGAGGGCATGGCGACGGTATTCGCGCCCGGCCAGGGACCCTGCTACCGCTGCCTCTACCCGACACCACCGCCGCCGGGCCTCGTCCCCTCCTGAAGCGAGGCCGGTGTCCTGGGCGTGCTCCCGGGAGTGGTCGGAACGATTCAGGCGACGGAGACCGTGAAGCTGCTGCTCGGCATCGGCGAGCCGCTGATCGGGCGGCTTCTCACTTACGACGCGCTCGGCATGCGCTTCCGCGAGGTCAGGCTACGGCGCGATCCCAAGTGCCCCCTCTGCGGGACCTCGCCGACGATCAGGGATCTCGCGATCCACAGAAACGGCGCAGGCGCCGCCTGTGAGGCATCGCCGGACGGTCACCGGGAGGCAACGGCCGCTGGCGTCACCCCCAAGGCCGGCGGCTGATCGCGGCTCGCTGCGTCCTGCTCCAGTGACGAGTCCCACTCCGACCACACGCGTGACCGGTTGGTCGTGAACCTGCGATTCGTCGTCGGCAAGCCCTTCCGGCACCTCGTCGACCGCGCGCGCGGTAACTAGCCGAAGGCTGAGTCGCCGGCTCATCGCGGGTGGCTCACCGGCTGGCGGGCGAGCACGATGAGAGTGCCGTACCCGCGCAGCATCCCAACCAACTGGTCGCCGTCTATCTTGAAGACCGCAGTCAGGTGACGGCCCCCGGCCTCGTGCTTCACGACGACTGCTGTTTGAAACACGTCGAACACCACCGGCACGCCGAGCGCGCCCCGATAAGAGACGATGACGGGAACGTCAGCCGCGAGGGTATCGGCCAGAGCAATTTTGCCCCACCCCCACCGACCGGCCTGCATGAACTCCGCCCTGGCGGTGCTGGTGCGGCGGGCCATCACTCCGTACCCACTCCAGATACCCATCCAGCGGCCCGCGATGTCCGGCAGCGCTGGCTCCTCGGCCGGTCCGCCCCACCGGCCATACTCCTTGGCGACTGCGACGTCCTGAGGCCCCACCAGCAGTGGCAGAGCGACGCGGGTCATGACCGCAGACGCGTAATGCTCAGCGGCGGCGAGCCGGGTCGGCTGCCCCGACCAGTCGGCCCAGACCCGGGTCGTCGCGCACGCCGAGATTGAGAGCAAGGCTCCGCCGGCCAGCAGGAGGCGGATATCCATAGAGCGCATCGCTGGTGCTCCTCCCCGCTTGCAGCGAAGCTGCAAGGGAAACACCAACGGGACGGAGACTCAAAGAATTGCGAACTTGACGAAGGTCGCGCGCGCAGTTTGACAACAGTTGTCAGTGTGTTGTCAGCGTCTTGACACTTCCGAGGCTTTCGCGCAAAAGGATGGCATGACCCGCTCCCTCGGAAAAGCGCTCACGCCCGACCTCATCGGCCGCTTCTCGCAGCGCGACCTCGCCCGGCGCCTGGGGACCGCGCTGTCGTTTGTCACCGTCGACCCGGACGGGCGGCCCCACCCGATGCTCCTCTCGTATCTCGAGCTGCGCGCTTACGACGCGGGCACGGTCGGCCTCGTGATCGGCGCTCGGACCCGGAGCGCACGCAACCTGGGCGAGCGCGGCACCGGAACGTTGCTGGCCATCGAGCCGGACGTGACCGTCTACGTGAAGATGCGCGCGGTCGATGGGCCGCTGCCCGTCGCTGGCACCGGCGAGTATGAGCTCGGCTACTTCTTGCTCGCGGTCGAGGAGGTGCTCGAGGACGCGCCGGCCGACTGGGAGGGCGGCATGCGGATCACCAGCGCGGTTCGTTATGCGCCGGCGCCGACGCTCGATGAGACCTGGGCGCGCGCTACGCTGGCCGCGCTCGCGGAGCCGCGCGCGCGCGCCTGACTACTTGGGCGCCTCCTTGGGGGCGTCGGGCGGCCGCGGCTCTCGCCGCGGCGGCTCCGCACTTGAGGCCTCGCGCTCCTGGTAGAGGCCGATCGTCACCTCGACCTCCGTCTCCTGCCCTTCGCGTAGGAGGACTACGCGCACCCTCTTGCCGACCGGCGTGGACGAGACGACCCGCTGAAGGTCACGCGGGGACTCGAGCCGTGCTCCGTCGATGCCGACGATCACATCGTTCGCGCGCACGCCGCCCTTGTCCGCGGGGTCACCCGGCAGCACGCTGCGCACCAGGACGCCCCGGACCTCGCGGAGCTTGAGCCGGTCGAGATCGTCCTCCGTCACCTCCGAGATGGATACGCCGAGCCACCCCCAATCGACTCGACCCTTCGTGGCGAGCTGCGGCAACAACATCTTGACGAGGTTCGCGGGGATCGCGAACCCGATCGAGCCGTTACGCGCCGCCATGCTGTTGACACCGATCACCTCGCCCGCCACGTTCACGAGCGGTCCACCGGAATTCCCGGGGTTGATCGCAGCGTCGGTCTGGATGAAATCGAACCCGGGCGACGCCACGCTCAAGGGAGCGCCCTTGCGGCTCACGATCCCGAACGACACGCTCTGCTCGAGCCCGAACGGGTTACCGAGCGCCAGCACGAACTCCCCGACGCGGAGCCGGTTCGAGTCGCCGAGCGGCAGCGGGGTGAGGCCCGTGGCGCCCTCGATCTTCAAGAGCGCCAGATCCACGCGGTTGTCCCGACCGACGACCTTGCCCTGGAAACGCTTCCCGTCGGCCAGACGGACCTGGATGGCGGCCGCGCCCTCGATCACGTGGGCATTGGTAACGATTAGCCCGCTGGGGTCGATGACGAAGCCCGAGCCAGTGCTCCGCCGGGGCTCGCCCGAGTCTTCGCGGGGGGTATCCGCCTTCAGTGTCCGCTGCACACGGACGTGAACGAGCCCGGGCTGGAGCCGCTCGGCGAGGTCCGCGAGGAGGCCGTTGACCCGCGCCAGGTCTGGCGCCGCACTCGCATCGGAGCTCTCCCGCCAGAACTTCCCGCCGGTAGCCGACGGACCGGCGCACCCGATCGCCAGGCCGACCACGGCCAGCAGAGCCACCAGTGTACGCTTGCGCGATCCGATCATCCGAGCCCTCCCGACGAATGTACGATCGAGTATACCCCTCACAGTGGCTCACTCGATCAGCGCTGCCTACCGGCTGACCTCGCGGATGAGGTGGGGCAGTTCCGGAATCAGGAGCTTTTCGAGGGCGAGGCGGCACGCGTTGGGCGAGCCGGGCAATGAGACGATGATGCGTCGAGCGTGGATGCCGAGCTGCGCGCGCGAGAGCATGGCGGCGGCGCCCACCTCCTGATAGGACAGCATCCGGAACAGCTCGCCGAAGCCCGGCAGCCGCTTGTCGAGCAGCGCCTCGATCGCCTCGTAGGTCGAGTCGCGCGACGTGATCCCGGTCCCGCCCGTCGCGATCACCGCGCGCACCGCGTCGGTGGCGCACGTCTCGCGGATCACGCGCTGAACGTCCTTCGGCTCATCGCGGACGATCGTGGAGCCGACGACCTCGTGGCCGGCGTCGAGCAGGAGCTGACGGATGAGCGCTCCGCTCGTGTCCGTCTCGGGCGTCTTGGTGTCGGAGATCGTCAGCACCCAGCAGCCGACCGAGCGCGGCGCAGTGGCCCTGTGCTCGAGCGGGGTGCTGTCGGGCGCGCTCATCGCCCGCGCTCCCCGCGGGAGGTCTTGCGCTCCCCTCGGGAGCGCTGGCGCTCACCTCGCGGGGCGCCGCCGTAGGCGCGATCGAGAACCTCGACGAGATGCATGACGCGCACGGCCGCGGTGTGGGCGTCCAGTCCGGCCTGGATCTGGAGAATGCAGCCCGGATTTGCGGTCACCACCGCCTCGGCCCCGGTCGTGAGCACATGGCTCACCTTGCGGTGCAGCAGACGCGTGGCCATCTCGGGTTGCGTGAGGTTGTAGATCCCAGCCGACCCACAGCACCAGTCCGACTCGGTCAACTCGACGACCCGGAGCTCGGGAATCTGGGCCAGGAGCTGACGGGGTTCGCTCTTGATCTTCTGGCCGTGCACGACGTGACACGGGTCGTGGTACGTGCACGTCAGAGGGACGGGCGAGAGCGGGCCGCGAAGTGGCTCCTGCGCCAGGAACTCGGCGAGGTCTCGGACGGAGGCCGCGAACCTCCTCGCGCGCTCGGCGTACGCCTGGTCATCGGCGAGCAGGTATCCGTACGCCTTCATGTGGGCCCCGCACCCGGACGTGTTCACGATGACGACATCGGCACGCGCCGCCTCGAATGTGTCGATCGTCGCCCGTGCCATCGCGACGGCCCGCGCGTGATCGCCGCCGTGGGCGTTCAGGGCTCCGCAGCACCCCTGGCCCTCTGGAACGACCACGTCACAGCCGTTCTTCGAGAGCACGCGCGCGGTCGCGCGGTTGTGGGCAGCGAAGATGACGGACTGGACGCACCCGGTCAGCAGGGCCACGCGAGCGCGCCGCGATCCCACGGCGCGGGTGACGCGCGGCGGCGGCACGCGCTCGGACTTCGCCGGGACCGGCGGCAGCAGCGCGTCCCAGGCCGGCAGTGTTCCAGGCAAGAGCCGGATGAGACCGGTTCTCCGAGCGAGCCGCTGGAGTCCGCTCGCTTGATAGAGGCGTGCCCCCGACGCGGCGAGAGCGAGCAGGCGCGGGTGCCCTAGCAGAAGCCCGAAGTTCAGCCAGCGGAAGAGCCGGCGCGTCGGCGCGCCGGGCCGTCGCTGTTCGATCTCGGCCTTGGCCGCCTCGATGAGCCGCCCGTACGGCACCCCGGCCGGACACACGGTCTCGCACGCGCGGCAGTCGAGACAAAGCGACAGATGCCGCACCGTCGAGTCGCTGAGCGACATCCGTCCTTCGGCCAGGGACTTGATGAGGAAGATACGCCCGCGCGGCGAGTCCATCTCCGTCCCGAGCTCCGAGAACGTCGGGCAAGACGCGAGGCAGAGGCCGCAGTGAACGCACTGGTTGACGCCCTCCACGGACAGCCCATGGAGCGTGAGCGGCCCAACCCCAGCCGCGGGCGATGCCTGAGTCGAAGTGCCCATACGCTAGTTACCCGTCTTCGAAATCATCTTAAAGCCCAGCGCACGCAAAGGCCGGAGGCGCCGGGCGTGGGCGCCGCGGTGCGGGTCGCCCGGACCCGTTCCCGCAACGCGGCGACGGACGGATCGCGCCCGGATGGAGCCCAGCGGCCCCGGGGCAGCGAGCGCGTGCCGCGTGGTCCGGCCGACCCCTACCGCGGCGCCCCCGCCCGGTGCCTCCGGATTCGCGCGCAGCCGAGTCTTAGCATGACTCCGCCGACGGGACACGAGAGCGCTAAATGCCAGCAACGAACCGACCGGGATTCATGATATTCCGCGGGTCGAGCTGAGCCTTGATTCGCTCCATGATCCGCCCGGCGGCGCCCGGATCGTCCCAGACGGGGACCTGAGATTTCACCGCGAGCGGCGCCCACTCGAGGGTCGCGTGGCCCCCGCCCGCGTGCGCCATCTCGCGCCACTCGGCCAGGACGGCGGCAATCGCGGCGGGCTCCCTCGGCGCGACGTCGGCGGCGATCGCGGCGCGCACGACACCGATCCCCGCGTGAGCAGCCCAGGCAGTGTTGAGCCCCCGCGCGCGGGCCACGTCCGCGCCCCGCTCCATCATTTCGGCGACCTGGCTTGGCAAGATCGCCATCGTCATCACTGCGGCCGTGACGGAGAACGCTGCGCGCGCCGCGATCGCGAGTCGGGGCCACGTGTCGGCCTGGAGGGAATGCGCCGCCTGCCCACCGCAGGCGCCGGCCAGACGCGCGAGCTCTGAGCATTGCCAGTCTACCTGCTCCCTGAGCCCATCGAAGCCCACGACGAGCGCGGCGCCTGTCGCGGAGAGCGTAGTACTCACTGTGGCGTCGAGGAGCTCGATGGCGTTCGGGATCAGGTCGCTGGCCATCACGGATCTCACGGCGGCGCCCGCGTCCTTGAGGCGATCGAACCGGATGCACACGAGTCGCTCGTGGTCGGGCAACGGTCGGAGCTTCACGGTCGCCTCGACGATGACGCCGAGCGTGCCGTACGAGCCGACGAAGAGCTTCGGCAGGTCGTAGCCGGCGACGTTTTTCACGACCTTGCCGCCGCCCCGCACGACGGCGCCGTCGGCCGTGACCACGGTGACACCGATCAGCAGATCGCGAGCCGTGCCGTAGAGGTGCCGGCGCGGCCCGGACGCATTCGTCGCGAGCACGCCGCCGACGGTCGCGCGGTCGGCGTCGGCGGGATCGAGCGACATCCACTGGCTACGGCTGCGGAGCGCCGTCTGGAACGCCTCCACGGTCATTCCAGCCTCGATCGTTGCCGTCAGATCGCCGGGCTCGTGCTCCAGCAGCCGGCCCAGCCGACGAAGTCCCAGAACGAGCCCGGCCCGTGCGGCCGGCATGCCGACGCTCGCGGCGGTGCCGCCGCCCCAGGGCGTCACCGGCCGCGCGGCCTCGGCGGCCAGACCGATCACCGCGGCGACCTCTTCGACCGATCCGGGAAAGACCGCTGCCTCGGGCGTGCGGCCTTCGACGACGTACGGGGAGAGCTCGATCCCGGTGAGGACGTTCGGGGGACCGACGCTGGCGCGGAGCTTTTCGAGCAGCGCGTCCGGCACGCGGCGTCAACCGCCCGCGCTAGAAGCGCTGGGCGAGGCCCTTTTCCTCGATGGCGTGCGGCCGGTAGGCGACCGGCCCGACCTCGACGCAGGACTTCTTGGTCGGAAAGATCTTCCCCGGGTTACACAGTCCGGTGGGATTGAAGGCGTTCTTCAGCCGATGCATGAGCGCAAGATCCGCGGCAGAAAAGATGAACGGCATGAAGTCGGATTTTTCGAGGCCGATGCCGTGCTCGCCGGAGATTGATCCGCCGACTTCCGCGCAGACCTTCATGATCTCGGCGCCGGCCGCCACCACGCGCGCCTCGTCGCCCGGCTTGCGCGGGTCGTAGAGGAGGTTGGGGTGGAGGTTGCCGTCGCCGGCATGGAACACGTTGCCAACGCGCAGGCCGGCGGCGGCCACGATCTCGTTCACGCGGCGGAGCACGTAGGGAAGCTTCGTGCGCGGGATGACGCCATCCATCACCATGTAGGCGGGCGACACGCGGCCGTATGCGCCGAAGGCCGACTTGCGCCCCTTCCAGAGGAGCTGGCGCTCGGCCTCGTTTTTCGCCGTGCGAATCTCGCGCGCACCCGCGTCCCGGCACGCCTCGACGATACGCTCGGCCTGGACCTCCATGCCGACGGCCAACCCGTCGAGCTCGATGAGGAGCACCGCGTCGGCGTCGCGCGGGTAGCCGCAGTTGAACGCGTCCTCGACCGCCTGAATCGTCAGGCGGTCGATCATCTCGATCGCGGCGGGCACGAGCCCGCGCCCGATGATCGCCGATACGGCCGCGGAGGCCCGGTCGATCTCGTCGAAGACCGCGAGCACCGTCTTGACGGCTTGCGGCTTCTTGAGGATGCGGACGACGACCTTGGTGGCGATCCCGAAGGTGCCCTCGGAGCCCACGAAGACGCCGGCGAGGTCATACCCGCATGCCTCACGCGTCTTGCCTCCGAGCCACACGATGTCGCCATCGGGCATGACGACTTCGAGGCCCAGGACGTGGTTGGTGGTGACGCCGTACTTGAGGGTGTGCGGGCCGCCGGAGTTGTTGGCAATGTTACCGCCGATCGTGCACGCCTGCTGGCTCGAGGGGTCGGGCGCGTAGTAATAGCCGCGCGGGCCGACCTTCAACGAGAGGTGCAGGTTCACGAGCCCGGGCTCGACGACGGCGATCTGGTTGTCGTAGTCGACCTCGAGCACGCGGTTCATCCGCATGAGCGAGATCACGATGCCGCCCTCGGTCGGCAGGCACCCGCCCGACAGCCCCGTGCCCGCGCCGCGGGCGACGAACGGGAGATTTTCGCGGTTGGCGAGCTTCACGATCGCCGAGACATGCTCGGCCGACGTCGGGAAGACGACGAAGTCGGCGAGGGCGCGGAACAGCGTGAGTCCATCGGACTCGTACACCATCAGCTCGTCCGGGTCCGACAGCACCGCGCCGGGCCCAACGATCGCCTCGAGTACCCGCCGGATCTCGCCTTTGCCGGAAGTTGTCAGCATCCTCATCGCTACAGCGAATTATACGCTCAGCCGCCGAGGAGCACCTGCGCCGCGCGCGCGATGGCAGGGGCGTCGATGCCGTAGTGGCGATAGAGATCGGCGCGCGTTCCCGACTGGCCGAAGTCGTCCACGCCGAGCGCCATCTGGGGGACGCCGAGCGCCGCCCCCAGGAAGGCAAGCGCGTGCGAGTGGCCGTCGAGCACCGAGATCACGGGCACACCCTCTTCCTCGGGACTCACGAGCTCTTCGAGATACGGGCGCGGGTCTCTCACATCTCGGTAGAGGCGGTCGGCGCTCGTGACGACGAAGACGCTCGCCAGCACCCCGCGCTCGCGCAGCGCGCGACCGGCCTGGACCGCCTCGGGAACCATGACGCCCGCGGCGAAGATACCCACCGCATTGGCGTCCGGGTCCCAGCCCGGCTCGCGGCGCGCGTCCACCAGCCGGTAGGCGCCGCGAAGAACGCCGGCCCGGTACGCCGAGCTTGGGCGAGGCGCGAGCGACTGGTCCAGCGGTCGCGTCGAGAGCCTGAGATAGACCGCCTCGCCCTGCCCGTCAGCGACGCTCCGAAGCCCTTCGAGCAGGATCCATTCGACTTCCAAGGCGAACGCGGGATCCCAGTAGACGATCCCTGGCAATGCGACGCCGATCCCCGGCGTGATCACCGACTGATGGGCGCCTCCTTCGGGCGACAGGCTGACGCCTGACGGCGTCGCCGCCACGATGAAGCGGGAGCCTGAGTAGAGGGCGTGATACAGGGCGTCGAGCCCGCGGGTGACGAAGGGGTCATAGAGGGTGCCGATCGGCAGCAGGAGCTCACCGTAGAGCTCGCGCGAGAGACCGAGGGCGCCCAGGAGCAAGAACAGGTTGTGCTCGGCGATGCCGAGCTCGATGTGCTGGCCGGCTGGCGACTCCTTCCACTGGACCGCCTGCGGCACGTCGGCGAACGCGTTCGATTTAGGTTCTGGAAAGTAGACGCCCTTGCGGTTGATCCACCCTGCGAGGTGCGTGGTCACCGCGACGTCCGCCGATACCGTCACAATGCGATCCGCCACGGGGAGCCGGCTCAGCGCGCCAAGGACCCGGCCGAACGCCTCCTGAGTCGAGCACTCCGCCGGGTAAGTCTCGTCGACCTGCGAGGGAACCTCCGCCATCGAGGCGCTCGGCGCGGGGGGCGTGAAGAGCGGAGGGAGCCCGCGCACGAGCTCGGCCTCTTGGCTTCCTGGAGCGAATCCGTCCCATTCCTCGCCATCGCCGATGCCCAGCACTCCACGGAGCGCCTCGACCTGGCTCTGGGTGAGGAGCATCGTGTGGTTGAGCGGATCGCCCGCGAGCGGGAGCCCCCAGCCCTTGATCGTGTGGGCGAAGATGACTGCCGGCCGATCGCGGGCCCGGCCGGCTTCGTCGATGGCCTCGAGGATCATCCGGAGGTCGTGGCCCCCGCGATCGGCGACGAGCTCTCCGAGCGCCGCGTCGCTCGTGTCCGACAGGAGGCGATCGAGCGCCCGGTCGACCCGCCCTTCGTGGTCGGTGACGAGCGCCTTTCGCACCCCCCCGACCGGGAGCCGGAGAAGCCGCTGATACTCGCCGTTCGTCATCGCGTCGAACCGCCGGCAGAGTCCGTCACCGCCGGGCTTTGCGAAGAGAGTCTGAAGCCGTCGGCCCCAGCGCAGCTCGATGACATGCCAGCCGCCCGCTTCGAACATGGCGCGCATCTGACGCAGCCGCCCGTCGGGAACGATGCGGTCGAGAGACTGTCGATTCACATCCACGATCCAGAGAACGTTCGCGAGCCGGCCGACGGCTTCTTCGGCCAGCGCCTCGGCGACGTTGCCTTCGTCGAGCTCGGCGTCGCCGACCATGACCACGACTCGCCCGCGCGACCGCCCGCCCACGTGGTCGACGATGTACCGGGACGCGAGCGCCCCGAACGTCGCCTGCACGGCCCCGAGCCCCATCGAGCCGGTCGAGAGGTCGACGATGTCGGCGTTCTTTCGTCGGCTCGGATAGGCCTGGAGGCCGCCGAAGCTGCGAAGCTCGCGAAGCGCCCCCGAGGTGAGACGGCCACGCAAGTACTGGATCGCATAGAACGCGGGCGCGGCGTGGGCCTTGAGCGCCACCAGATCGTCGCTCCGGAGCGCGTCGAAGTAGAGCGCGGTCAGCAGGCTGACGACCGACGACGACGACGCCTGGTGGCCACCGACCTTCGCGCCGTCGAGGTTCGGTCGCAGGGAATTGGCGTGGTGCACCATGTAGGTGCCGAGCCACAGCACCTTCTTCTGGATGCGCTCGAGGACGGAGAGCCGGTCCACCGCGGGTCGAAGGGTAACATGGTGCGGGCGTTGATCAGGGGCCCCTTCGCGTGTACATTGCGCTCCATGCCGGAACGTACCCGCGACCTGCGCATCGAGAGCTTTCGACCGCTCCTGCCGCCGCTGATCCTGCTCGAGGAACAGCCGCTCGGCGACCGTGGCTCCGAGACCGTGACGCGTGCGCGCCGGGAGATCAGCCGCGTCCTCCGGGGGGAGGACGACCGGCTCATCGTCATCGTCGGCCCGTGTTCGATCCACGACCCGGCCGCGGCCCTCGACTACGCCGGGCGGCTCAAGGCTGTGCGGGACGAGCACGCGCGCGATCTCTGTATCGTGATGCGCGTCTACTTCGAGAAGCCGCGGACGACCGTGGGCTGGAAGGGGCTCATCAACGACCCCCGTCTCGACGGGAGCTTCGCCATCAACGACGGACTCCGGCGGGCGCGCCGCCTCCTGCTCGACCTCGCCGAGCTCGGGCTGCCTGCAGGCTGCGAGTTCCTCGACCCGATCTCGCCCCAGTTCACCTCGGACCTCGTCGCCTGGGGCGCCATCGGCGCGCGCACGACCGAGAGCCAGGTGCACCGCGAGCTGGCGTCGGGTCTCTCGATGCCCGTCGGCTTCAAGAACGGCACCGACGGCGGCGTCCAGATCGCCATCGACGCCGTGCGCGCTGCCAGGCATCCCCACCAGTTCCTCGGCGTGACCGAGCAGGGGCTCTGCGCGATCGTCGCCACGCGCGGTAACCCGGATTGCCACGTCATCCTGCGCGGGGGCGCGAGCGGTTCCAACTACGACGCCGTGAGCGTGCAGAAGACGACCGCGGCGCTCGTCGACGCCGGGCTTCCGCCGCGGCTCATGATCGACACGAGCCACGGCAACAGCGACAAGGACTACCGCCGCCAGCCGGTCGCCGGGCGCGACATCGCCGAGCAGGTCGCCCACGGCGAGGCCGCAATCTTCGGCGTGATGATGGAGAGCTTTCTCGTCGACGGCCGCCAGGAGCTCGCCGACCCAGCCGCGCTGCGCTACGGCCAGAGCATTACCGACGCCTGCATGGGCTGGGAGATGACAGTCCCGGTCCTCGCCGAGCTCGCGCGAGCCGTGCGCTCCCGTCGATCGACGAGCTAGCGGCAGTCTCGACGCACCCTCCTTTCAAGGTGGTTCTGTGCGATGAGACCTGAGCGCGGCTCTTTCCGGTCCGTGAACGTCGATGACCTGCCCTGGCGGCCATCGACAATGGCGTCCGGGGTTTTCGTGAAGGACATCGCCGTCACAGACGGCTGGGAGATGCAGCTCGTACGGTTCGAACCCGGGGCTCGGTTTCCGGCTCACTCTCACGAGAGCCCCGAGTTCCTGTTCATTCTCGAGGGCGAGCTTGTTCAGGCGGGACGGCGGATGGGCCCGGGATGGGCGAGTGTCGCCAGCGCAGGTACGGTCGACGATGACGTGTATTCGGAGACGGGTTGTGTCTTTGTCCTCGTCGACCGCGCGTGAGACGCGTCACGGCGGGATTCTTCTACGAAGGCACACGGTGGATCCTGGACCGGCTGGTTGCCGGCTCAGGGGGCCCCGCGTGATCTATCGCGTGCGACACGGCGAGACGACGTGGAACCGGACAGGACGTCAGCAGGGACATCACGACTCACCGTTGACCGACACGGGGATTGAACAAGCACGAGCGGCCGGCCGGGTCCTTCGCCACGCAATTCGCGAAATCCAGGCAGCGTGCATCGAGACGAGTCCACTCGGGCGGGCACGTCAGACGGCGCTTATTCTCGCCGAAGTCATCGGCCTCGACCTCGACGCTGTGGTAGTCGCGCCACTGCTGGCCGAGCATCATCTCGGGGACCGGGAAGGACTTACCCGCGGAGAGATCGATGCTCAGTATCCCGGTGCCCGCCAGGAGCGCGAAGCGCACAAGTGGGACTATGTCGTGCCGGGAGGCGAAAGCTATGCGCGGGTTGCCGCGCGCGCACGGCAATGGCTGGCGAGTCCGCGCCACGCCGAGATCACGATCGCGGTAACCCATGAGATGATCAGCCGGACCATCCAGGGCGCCTACGCGGAGCTGACGGTGGACGAAGCGCTCGCGCGCTCGCATCGCCAGGATCGAATTTACTGCCTGCATGCTGGTCGGGTCGACGAGATATCGTGTCAGGCGCAACCCCGGCCCTGGCGTGCGAGCGACTAGCACGGCGTGAGTGGCACGGATGAGCACGCCGGCCGCTCAACGGAAGAGCTCAGCTCCCCAGAAACCCCCTGCGCGCCGTCACTCCCCGCGGAAGATGGGCTTGCGCTTGTCCAGCATCGCCCGCACGCCCTCCCGGGCGTCAGCGCTGGCGCGGGCGCGGCGGGCCAGCTCGTCGAGGTCGGCGTGCTCGACGCGGTCGCGAAGCGAGGCCGACCGGCGGATCGTCGCCTTCATCCCCGCGAGCGAGAGCGGCGCGTTCCCGGCGATGGTCCGCGCCAGGTCGTAGGTCGCCCGCTCGAGCTCCGCGGCTGGGACGACCGTGTGCACCATCCCCATCTCGTAGGCGCGGCGGGCGTCGACGGGCTGGCCGGTCAGGAGAATCTGCCGCGTGAATGCCGGACCGATGATCTCGACCAGCTTCTGGCCGAGCGCAAACGGCACCACCAGCCCCAGCCGCGCCAGCGGCATGGCGAAGCGCGCCACGTCGGCCGCGACGCGGAAATCGCAGTGGAGCGCCAGCTCGCACCCGCCTGCGTATGCGGCGCCGTGGACCATCGCGATCGTCGGCAGGCTCGAGGCCTCGATCTGCTGAAACACGCCGATGACGTCCGCCTCGGGCTCGAGCGCGTCGCGCTGTCGCCGGCTCATTTCCTCCAGGTCCCGACCGGAGCAGAACGCGGTGCCCGCGCCGCGGATCACGACGACCCGCACGCGCGCGTCACGCTCCAGCTCGTCGAAGCGGCGACGCAGCTCCTCGAGCATGGCGGTGTTGAGCGCGTTACGACGCTCCGGACGATTGAGCGTGACGGTCGCGATGCCGTCGGCGATCGCGCACAGGATCTCGTCGGCCATGTCGATATCCTCGGGGTCAGCGGAACAGCGAGCGCGCGATCACCATGCGGTGGACTTCGGACGGGCCCTCGCCGATGCGCCGCACGCGCGCCTCACGGTACCAGCGCTCGAGCGGAAACTCCTTGGACACGCCGTAGCCGCCGTGGATCTGGACCGCGGCGTCCACGACCCGCCCGAGCACCTCGCTCGAGTAGAGCTTGGCGATCGACGCCTCGACGCGCGCGTCCTCCCCGCGATCAGCCTTCCACGCGCCCTCCCAGATGAGCCAGCGGCACGCGCGGATCTCGACCTCGGCATCCGCGAGCATCCACTGGATCGCCTGGCGCTGGCTCAGCGGCGCGCCGAAGGTCGAGCGCTGCTTGGCGTGGGCAACGGCCATGCGATGCGCGGCGACGGCCACGCCCAGGTTGCACGCCGAGTACGGAAAGCGGTTCTTCACGAGGAGATCGAAGGCCAGGTCGAGGCCCTGGCCCTCGGCGCCGATCAGGCTCTCGGCGGGAAGCTCGCAGTCCTCGAAGACCACGTCGTTCGGCACCGCAGACGTACGGATGGTCCGGATGGTCCGCGCGCTGAAGCCCGGCGTGCCTCGCTCGAGGACGAAGCACGAGATGCCGCCGCGCCCCTTCGCCCGGTCGGTCCGCGCCCACACGATGCCCCACGGTGCGTCGTGGGCGCGCGAGATGAAGACCTTCCGACCGTTCAGCACCCAGCGGTCGCCACGCTTCTCGGCGCGCGTCTGGATCGCGCCGGCCGGGTCGGATCCCCCCGAGGGCTCGGTGATGGCGAAGAACGTCTTCAGGCCATCGCGGATGGTCGGCACCGCGTACTTGGTGATCTGCTCCTTGCTCCCCGCCCAGATCGCGGGGGGCGGGTAGCGCCCGAAGACGCCGCAGCCCGGATTGTAGAGACCCATCCGGTGCTGCGACATCTCTTCGAGCGCGACGCACATCGCGAACGTGTCGAGGCCGCCGCCCCCGTACTCCTCGGGAGCGCCCAGCGCCCAGAGGCCCGACGCCTTCGTCTTGGCCGCGATCCTCTGGTAGTCCTCCTCCGGAAGCTCGGGCGCGTCGGGATCGATGCGCTGCTCGAGCGGGATGATCTCGTCGCGGATGACCCTTCGGATCTGGTCACGCAGGACGAGCAGCTCGTCCGGCAGCCGAAAGCCCGGAAAGTTCATTCCGGCCGGATCAAACCCTCACGGTGCGATAGGTCGGTGTCCGCCACTCCGGGAACCGCTTGTCGTCGCCCCGCACGATGTCCATGTACGCCCGCAGCAGGCGGTTGGTGATCGGCCCGACCTTGCCGTCGCCCAGCGGGAACCGGTCGATGGAGACAATCGGTGTGATCTCGTAGCCGCTGCCGCACAGGAACGCCTCGTCGGCCACGTAGAGCTCCGTGCGATCGATCTCGCGCTCGACGACGCCCATGCCCAGGAGCTCGGGGCAGATCGCGTCCATCAGCGTCGTCCGCGTGATGCTCTCGAGAATGTCGGCGGTGATGGGCGGGGTCACGAGCCGCCCTTTTCTGACCATGAAGAAGGTCGCGCCGGTCCCCTCGGCGACGTGCCCCTCCTTGTTGAGGAGGAGCGGCTGGTCGTAGCCGTCGGCCCTGGCCTGCAGCGTCGCCAGCCGGCCGTTCTGATAGTTGGCGCCGCACTTGAGTCGGATGGGAATGGCGTTGTCCGAGGTGCGGGCCCAGGAGCTCACGCAGCACTTGAGCCCGGCGCCCGCTTCGACGCGCGGCCGCCGGCGCGGGTTGATGTAGAGCCCGGTCGGCGTCGTGGCGTCGAGCCCGGTGCCGGTCACGTACGCCACCATGTGCATGTGCACGTCTTCCCGGATCTCGTTTCCGGAAAGGACCTGGCGCACGGCCTCGTAGAGGTCGACGTCGCTGTAGGGAATCGTGAACCGCATCATCTTCATGGACTCACGGAAGCGCGAGAAGTGCTCGGGCAGGCGGAAGCAGTAGAGCTCATCGTCGGCGGCGTTCCAGTAGGCGCGGAGCCCCTCGAACACGTTGGTCGCGTAGAACACCGCGGCGCTGTTGACGGGCAGGACCGCTTGGGCCTGGGGCACGAGCTTACCGTTCATCCAGATGTTGAGATCTTTCATGGGGCCGGGCTCCTTTGATAGTCGGATGCCAGCAAAGATACAGGAACCTGGCTCTCCGCGAAACTGGCCCGGTGTCCGGCAGTGGGTCGCAGGGCGTGACGGGTGGGGTCACTCGACCACGCGGCACGCGTTCGCTGCCCCGCCGTGGCTGGGTCCATCCAGACGCACGGCTGCCGTCGACGCTGGACGGGAACGGGTCGGAGCGACCCGACCCGTCACGCCCTGCGACCCACTGCCGGACACCGCGCGGCCCCCGGGAGCATCGCTGATACTCTGGCGGTGCCATGACGCCGGTGGTGGAGCTCCGCGCGGCCCGCAAGCGCTTCGGCCAGGTCGAGGCGCTGAAAGGAGTGGATCTCGCGATCGGCACGGGCGAGCTGGTGGCGATGCTCGGCCCCAACGGGGCAGGAAAGACCACGTCAATCAGCCTGATGCTCGGCCTGCGGCGCCCGACCGGCGGCGAAGCGCGCCTCTTCGGCTTCGACCCCGCGGACCAGCGCGCGCGAAGCCGGTGCGGCGTGATGCTCCAGGAGTCGGGCACGACGGGCGTGCTGACGGTCAGGGAGCTCGTGGACCTGTTCCGGTCGTACTACCCGTCACCGCTGCCGACCGCCACGGCGATCGCGCGGGCCGGGCTCGACGCCAAGGCGGGCGCGCGGGCCGGCACGCTCTCCGGGGGCGAGCGCCAGCGGCTTTACTTCGCGCTCGCCGTCTGCGGCGATCCCGAAGCGCTCTTTCTCGACGAGCCGACCGTCGGCATGGACGTGGAGGGCCGCCGCGCGGTGCTCGGCAGCATCCGCGCGCTCTCCGCCGCCGGCAAGACGATCGTGTTCACCACCCACTATCTCGAGGAGGCGGACCAGCTGGCGCGGCGTATTGTCGTGATCGACCGCGGAGTGGTCATCGCCGACGCGACGCCGCGCGAGATCAAGTCGCGAATTCCGAGCAAGCGCATCAGCTTCAACACCGGCGCGCCCGTGAGCGACGCCACCTTCCGCGGGCTCCCGGTGCAGAACCTCGAGGTCGCGGACCATCGCGTCCGCCTGCTCAGCAACGAGCCCGAGCTTGTCTTGAAGGCGCTGTTCGAGCGCGGGGTGGCGGTCCGCGACCTCGAGGTGACGGGCGCCGACCTCGAGGAGGCGTTTCTCAGCCTGACGACCCGCCCATGAGGTACCCGGCGGCCGCACTAATGCTACGGATGCTCCTGATGCAAACCCGGAGCGAGCTCCTGATGCGCTGGCGGGTGCCCGCGTTCAGCGTCACCAACCTGGCACTGCCGATCGTCTTCTTCACCTTCTTCGGCCTGCCGGTCGCGCACGTCAGGCGCGGCGACGGCGTGAGCATCGGCGCGTACCTCCTGGCCTCGTTCGGCGCCTACGCCGTCGGCAACGTCATGATCTACGGATTCGGGATCGGCGTCGCCAACGAGCGCGCCATGAAGATCGACCGCCTGATGCGGGCGAGCCCGCTGCCGCCGCTCGTGTTCATGCTGGCCAAGGTCGTGACCGCGCTCGTGTTCGCGCTCCTGGCGCTTCTCTTGTTGGTCGGCTACGGGGCCGTCGTCGGGGGGATCTATCAACCACCGGCGATCTGGGCGATGGTCATCGCGCGGCTCCTCGCCGGCTCCCTGCCCTTCATCGCCCTCGGGTTCGCGATCGGTTACCTGTCGGGGCCCCATGCCGCGCCGGCCGTCGCCAACCTGATCTACTTGCCGCTCGCCTTCGCCTCCGGCTTCTTCGTGCCGGTCGGCCAGCTGCCCGGATTCGTGCAGGCGATCGCGCCCTTCCTGCCCACCTATCACTACGCGCAGTTGGCATGGAGCGCCCTCGGCGCCGGGTCGGAGACACTCGGCACGAGCCTTCTCTGGCTCGCCGGCTATACGGCGCTCTTCCTGACGCTCGCCGTCAGGGCCTACCGGCGAGAGGAGCGCGCGAAGTTCGCGTGAGGTTCGCCTGGTGCTACTTGGCCTTGGCCGCCCAATCCCCGTGATACTCGATGCCGAGCTGCTTCATCTCGTGGAGCTTCTCGCCCCAGGCCGCCTTCTGCTTCTCGAGCCCGCGCCGCTCGGTGACTTTGTCCCACTCCTTGGCGGCGTTGTCGAGGGCGTCCTTCGGCGACTTGCGCTTGGCCAAAGCCTCGGTGATCTCGAACGAGAGCTTGCGCTGGTACTCGTCGGCGGCCGGGATGACGGGGTCGGGCACCAGGAACGGGAAGCTCTGCTCGATGGCGTCGAGATACTTGTCGGCGTCCGGGAACAGCTTGCGGAACTTCTCCGCGCGCAGATGGCTCACGCGCCAGGGGTCCATGATCGTCTTGGCGTCCATCACGATCTTGAGGCTCTGGTCCGGGAGCGAGATGAACTCCAGGACCTTCATCGTCACTTCCTTTTTCTTGGAGTATTTCGAGACGGCCATGCCGCGGCCGGGCGTGATCGCCGGTCGGTGGACGATCTTGCCGTCGATCTCGGCGCCGGGGACGATCCCGAACCCGGCCTTGCCGACGATCAACGACTCGCCGGCATTCCCGACCCGCTTGCCGGTGCTCGTCCACGAGTGGAGAAGCGGCACCTCACCCTTGATCAGCATCGTCTTGGGCTCCTCAGACTCGAAGAGGAGCACGCCCGGCGGGTAGTACGGCATAGTCCGTACCATTTCCTCGAGCCCGCGCAGGCCCGCCGGCCCGTTGATGAGCGGTTTCATGTTCGCGTCGAAGTAGTTCCCGCCGTACGCGAAGAACCGCTGGCGCCACCAGTGGTACGAGAATCCGCTGGCGCTCGGCTTGTAGGAGGCGCCGGCGCCGAAGAGCTTCGCCTGGGTCCCGTCCCAGCCCCAACCGCTGAAGAACTGCGCCGCGTCGTCCCATTGCTTCCAGGTCTTGGGCGGGAGCAGCTCGTAGCCGTACTTGGCCTTGAACTTCTGCTTGTTGTCCGCCCGCTCGAAGGCGACCTTGTTCCAGTACATGATGTGGATGTCGCCGTCGTACGGCATGCTGACCAGCTTGCCCTGATAGCGCAGCATCACTTTGGCGAACACGGGGACGATGTCGTCCATTGCGAAGTCGAGCTTCAGCTTCTCAACCCAGGGCTCCAGCGGCTCGAAGTGCCGGCCGTAGTCCGGCATGTTCGAGGGGCCGAACATCACGAGATCCCACGGGCTGCCGCCCGAGTTGAACTCGAGGAGGGTCTTGGCCACGAACGCGTCGAGCGGGATGACCTCGGTCTCGATCTTGACGCCGAGCTTGTCGTACAGATCCTGCTCGACCAGGCTGAGCGAGTACTTCACGTACTCTGCGTTGACCACCGCGCGGATCGTCTGTCCCTCGTAAGGGCGCGCGCCCGGGGCGCGGTCCGGCACGACGAGCCAGCCGAGCGTGACGAGAGCGCCGAGCAGGAGCGCGGCCGAGGTCGCCGACCAGAACCGTCTCATGGAAGTCCCCCTTGTCATCGTTCGCTTACCCTTTCGTCCCGCCGAGCGCCAGGCCCTTGACCAGATAGCGCTGGAGCATGAAGGCGACCGCGAAGGCGGGAAGCACGCCGAGCACGACCGAGGCCGACGCCTCACCGTAGAACATGTCGGTACCGCCGCTGGTGAACGAGGTCACCAGCACCATCATCGTCTTGGTCTCGATACCGGTGAGGACGATCGCAAAGAGGAACTCGTTCCACGTCGCGATGAACGCGAACAACGCCACCACCGCCATCCCAGGCGCGATGATCGGGACGATCACCTGGACGAGCGCCCGGAGCCGCGAGCAGCCGTCGATCATCGCCGCCTCCTCGATCTCCACGGGGAAATCGCGGAGGAAGCCGACGAGCAGCCACACCGCGAACGGGATGTAGAGCACGGTGTAGACGACCACCAGGCCCAGGTAGTTGTTGGTCATCCCGAGAAACTTGTAGACGATGTAGATCGGGATGATGAGGGCGATGGCGGGCAGCATCCGCAGCACGAGAAGGAAGATGGACAGGAGCCCGCCGCCGAAGCGCCAGCGGGCGATCGAGTAGGCCGTCGGCAGGCTCACGACCAGCGCGGCGATCATGCTGAGCGTCGAGAGCACCATGCTGTTGGTGAAGTACCGCGCCCCGCTCGACCGCGTGAACAGCGCGGCGTAGTGCTTGAGGGACGGCTCGACCGGGATCCACACCGGCGGGAACGCGAAGAAGTCCTCGTTACCCTTGAGCGACGTAGTCACGATCCAGAAGAAGGGGCCGAGGAAGAAGACCAGCGCGGCCGCGAGTCCCAGGTAGGTCAGGGCGTGGCCGACGCGCCGCCACAGCCGGTGACGCTTCAGCCGCTGGGTCACGACGACGCTCCGCTCGAGGGCGATTGCCATCAGGCCGCCCGCGCCTCCCGGACGCGCTGCATCCAGAAGAAGACCAGCGTCAGGATCAGCACACCGCCGACGATCACGTAGGAGAGCGCCGCAGCGTAGCTCATGCGGAAGTCCTTGAAGCCCATCAGGTACGTCGTGAAGGCGACCGTCTCCGTGCTCCCGCCGGGCCCGCCGAAGGTCAGCACGAAGATCAGCCCGAACAGCTTGGTCAGATCGATGAGCCGGATCATGACCCCCACCATCATGGTGAACTTGAGCAGCGGCAGCGTGACGGACCAGAAGCTCTGCCAGGGGTTGGCGCCATCGACCCTGGCCGCGTCGTACAGCTCCTGGGGAATCGACTGCAGTCCGGCCAGCAGCACCAGCATCATGAAGGGCGTGTTGTGCCAGACCTCGACCAGGACGACGGCTACGATGGAGATGACGGGCGACGAGAACCAGTCGAAGTAGACGTCGAGGATCCCGAGCTGCCGCCCCAGGTTGTTGATGGCCCCGTACTTGACCCCGTACATCATCCGCCACGCCATCGCCGCCATCACCGGCGAGACCATGGCGGGGATGGCGAGGAGCGCCGTGATGATGGGCCGGCCGTGGAGCACGCGGCCGAGCAGCATCGCGATCCCGAGCCCGAGCAGGAGCTCGAGCGCGAGCGACGGGGCGATGATCACCGCCGTGTTCCATACGGAGCCGAGGAACCGCGGGTCCCGGAAAATCGCCTCCGTGTAGTTCTTTGCGCCGACGAACTCGTAGTCGGAACCGACGGAGAGGTCGAAGTTCTGGAACGACAGGTAGAAGGAGTACGCGAGCGGGAAGAGGATGACGAAGCCGATCAGCACGAGCGAGGGCGAGGCGAAGGCGAAGGGCTCCCACTGCTTACGCTTCAAGGCGAGGGCCGCCATGCGCATGATGCCCGGAGGAAATCACGGCGCGCCCGACCTGTCAAGGCGCGCCGATTATCTGGGCTTGAGCTTCAGATCCTCGTAGGGGCTCGAGTAGGCGTGACTGGTGATCAGCGTCAGGCCCGACTCGGCCACGCGCGGTCCATGCCCGTTGATGAACGCCAGCTCCCAGATGGGCGCGACCATCGCCTTCTCATGGATGAGCTGCTGGATCTTGTGCAAGGTCGCCGCGCGCCGCTTCGGATCCGGCTCACTCGCCTGCTCGCCGATGAGACCCTCGATGTCGGGATAGGTTCCGTAGGTGAACGTGCCGCCGGCCGCGACGAAGGCGTCGAGCCTGGTGGCGGCGTTCCCGAAGGCGCCGCTCGCGGTCTGGATGATGTTCTTCAGCTTCTTCTGGCTGTTCTGGAGGATGAACGCCGCCCGCTCCAGCGGACGTAGCTGAGTCCGGATGCCGACCGCCTTCAGGTAGTTCACCACTCCTTCGCCCAGGTTCGCGTAGGACGCGTCGCAGTAGTAGTCCCCCGCGTCGAAGCCGTTCGGATACCCGGCCTCGGCCAGGAGCTGCCGCGCTTTCTGGGCATCGAAGGTCGGGACGGGCGCCGGCCAGTAGAATTCGAAGGTGTGCGGGATCATGCTGCCGGTGATCCGCGAGAAGCCCAGGGTCTCGGCCTGGTTGATGGCGGGCCGGTCGATCGCGTAGCTCGTCGCCAGGCGCACGCGCTTGTCGGCGAACGGCGACTTGGCGTCGGTCCACTGTTCCGGAAAGACGAGCCAGAAGGTGCCGGGCGGGTAGTTGGGCTTGAGGGTGAGCCCGGGCGTCCGCTTGAGCTCCTCGGCGAGCGCGCCGCGGATCGAGTAAGCGATGTCGGCCTCGCCGCGCTTGAGCATCGCCAGGCGGGTGGACTCGTCCGGGATCGCCTTGAAGACCAGGCGCTTCACAGCGGGCGCCTTTCGCCAGTACTGCTCGTGAGCCTCCACCACCAGCTCCACACCGGGCGTGAAGGAGACGAACTTGTAGGGGCCGGCGCCAACCGGCGCCTTCTTGAAGCCGTCGTCGCCGACACGTTCGACGTATTTCTTGGGCACGATCCAGCCGGCGCCGGTGGCCATCGTGCCGTAGAAGGTCAGGAAGTCAGGCCACGGCTGCTTGAAGCGGATGCGGATACGGTGAGGATCGAGCACGTCCACGCCGGCGATCCGCGCCTTGAACAGTCCCGAGGCGGCCCCGCGATAGCGCTCGAGAGAAAACTTCACGTCCTCGGCGGTCAGGAGCTCGCCGTTGTGGAACTTCACGCCGCGGCGCAGGACGAACTCGTCGCTAAGGCCGTCCGGGGAGACGGTCCACGACTCCGCCAGGCTCGGCGCCATCGGATTGCCCGGCATCGGCTTCACGAG
>JAHFDK010000488.1 GCA_023249095.1 Candidatus Rokuibacteriota bacterium
GGTGGTGATGCGGTCGTGGAGATAGACGCCGTCCTTGAACCGGAGCGGCTGCGGCTGTGGCAGCGCCAGGCGCGCGACCGTCGCCGTGCCCTCGAGGTTCGTCACGATGCCGACCCGCTCTTGGGCGCAGGTCGAGGGCGGCAGCGAAAGCGCCGCCAGCGCCCCGTGCTCCCGCTGCCGCCGCCAGGTCGTCAGGTGGGACGAATACAGGCCCTCACGCCGCAGCAGGGCGCCGACCTCGCCCGCGCCAGCACAGGTGTCCGCCTCGCGCAGGATCCGCAGCTTGTACTCGGCGGTGAACCGTCGCCGCGCCGCGCGCTCGGCCACCTCGGGGTCGGGCAGCGGAGCCGTCGGCACGACCCGGAGGGACGCGGCCGGGCCGCTCACAGTCGTCGGGCTCGGAGCATCAGGCACGTTCTCCTTGAGGACCGGCTTGGGCCGCCGCCCGCCATTCGACTTCTTCGGCGTCGCCATGACTGAGACACCTCTCTTCGCCCTCTACAGTAATTGCAGGGGGGGTCGGTGTCTCACGATCATTGGCACAGAGGGGCCAGCCACTCGACCTGGGCTGCTGATAGTGCAGTCCGAACCTCGCGCTTCGTCACGGTCGTAGTCTTCCTCGGGGGCGGCGTGACCGTGAGCGTCGGCCGCCCGCTCTTCTGGGCTCCGTTGGGCTGGGGCGAACCCGTGATCCCGTGGTGGGGCCGTCCGGGATTCATCGGCGTCGCGTTCTGGACGATCGTCAGACCAACGCCGAGGCTGCCGCCGGAGCGGCGCAACTGAGCCGGCGTTCTGCTTGAAAAGATCGAAGACCGGAGAGCCCCCGGCCGGCCCTTTTCGTGAGCCTGAGTCGTCGTGTGAACAAAGTGCTCGTCTCGTCCGTCGGACGGGCCACGGAGGACTTCTCCTATGAAGACATGGCGGCTGTCCTCACTCCTCGTGGTCGGTCTGCTGCTCTTTACGGCGCTGCCCACCCAAGCCGGCGGACGGGACTTCCCCGGCCACTTCCACGGTGGCCATGGCTTCCATGGTGGAGGTGCCCGGATATTCGTCGGCGTTGGACCCGCCTGGCCGGCTCCTTGGTGGTACTACCCGCCCCAGCCCGCTTACGTGTATGCGCCGCCGGTCATCGTCCAGCCAGCTCCCGTGTACGTGGCGCCGCCGCTCCCTTCGCAGTACTGGTACTTCTGCCAGAGCTTTAACGCTTACTATCCCCAAGTACAGACGTGCCCGGAGCCGTGGCTGACGGTCCTGGCGCGACCGTACTGAGTGGTCTTTTCGTTACTGATGCCGATTTTTCGACGGGTCGGCCCGGGGGGGCTGAAGTCTCTCGAAGCCGCTGAGCAAGACGCTCCTGAAGGAGGACCAAGAGCGCGCGCGAGTCGCCCTCGAGGTTGAGCGAGAGAAGATCCAGGACTTCATCAGCCCTCGGCTTGAGATTTCAGAAGACGATCTTCAAACGCTCGCGGGCCGGCCCACACGCATCCCTCGTGTTGAGTTGGTGGACATCAAGAACGTCCGAACTCCATTCCCGCCACCCGCGCAGGCCGACGCCCAGGTTGCCATCTCTGCCGATCTCTCGCTTAGCAGCCCGTGGTGAAAGTTGGCGAGAGATTCATGGTCGGACGCGAGGGTGAGAACGTAAACTGCGACTCATGGCGATGGGCAAACGCACGAACGACCAAGCCCCGATCTGGATTCCGACCACCGACCTGCCGGTCTCGCCGGGCCATCCCTTCTACGTGCGGCTGAACGCCATCCTTGACGCCGCCGGCTTCGACCGGTTCGCCGAGGAGCAGTGTCAGGCGTTCTACGCACCGGTGATGGGACGCCCCGGGTTGCCGCCGGGGCGGTACTTCCGGTTGCTGCTGCTCGGCTACTTTGAAGGGCTCGATGCCGAGCGCGGGATTGCCTGGCGGGCGGCGGATTCGCTCGCGATCCGCAGTTTCGTGGGGCTCGGCCTCGATGCCGCGGCCCCGGATCATTCCACGATCTCGCGCACGCGGCGGTTGATCGACGTGGAGACGCATCGCGCCGTTTTCAGCTGGGTGCAGGAACGCCTCGTCGCGGCCGGGCTGCTCACGGGGCGCACCGTCGCGATCGACGCGACGACGCTGGAAGCAAACGCGGCGATGCGCAGTATCGTGCGGCGCGACACCGGCGAGAGCTACCAGGAATTCCTGACGCGGCTCGCGGTCGAGTCGGGCCTCAAGACGCCGACCCGCGAAGCGCTGGCGCGCCTCGACCGGCGTCGGAAGAAGCGGACGTCGAACAAGGACTGGGAGAACCCGTCGGATCCGGACGCCAAGATCACGAAGATGAAGGACGGGCGCACGCACCTCGCGCACAAAGCCGAGCACGCCGTCGATCTCGACAGTGGTGCGCTCGTGGCGGTGACCCTGCACGGCGCCGACGTCGGTGACACGACGAGTCTCGTCGAGACGGCCATCGCCGCCGCCGAACAAGTCGAGGCCGCGCACGCCGCGAGCCCCACGCCGGCGGCGCTGACCGAGCTCGTCGCCGACAAGGGGTATCACAGTAACCAGACGATGATCGACCTCGAGGCAGTCGCCGGGCGGTCCTACATCGCCGAGCCCGATCGCGGCCGCCGAGACTGGACGAAG
>JAHFDK010000276.1 GCA_023249095.1 Candidatus Rokuibacteriota bacterium
GGCTTTGCTGTCAAGAATGTCAGGCCACGGAAAAGCCTAAGCGAGTTGTCGCGACGGAGCTTCATGGTCTCCGGGGTCACCGAGAACTCGCCGACTTGTTCGTCAGCCAATCGACGAAGTTCGGATGGGCAACGCCTAAGTTGTCGCGCCGAGTGACGCACTCCATGTGCTCGCGGTCCAGTAGTTTCGCACGAACAGAGTCATGCTCTCTAAAGGCTTGCATCTGGTCGCGTTCGATGTCTTGCAGGTTGCGGCTCATGTCGTCTCCTCCGCGCAACGTCGCTCAAGCATCGCGAGTAACGCCTCGCTCGCGCTGCCCCAGGGGCGCATCCTGCCTTCGTTGATTTTCGTCTCAAACCAGCGGCGATCGAGCCCGACCTCCACGAGTGAGCACGGATAGCACTTGCCGCGCCTGAGCCAATGGTTGATGAGATTCTCGCAGTCGGGTGTCGAGCATCTTGGCCAGTGGTCAAGCTCGCGAGCCATCTCTGAGCATGCGGCGTTCATTTCGTTTCCTCCTCTGCCAGCGCAGCGCGGGCGGTCTGCGCGCTTGGCCCCATAACTCGTTCAACTTCCAAAAGCAGACTTGCCAATGTTGTCACGCGAGCCTCAGATTCGAGGAAGCGCTCCTGCCATCGCATGCCTTCGTGTATTGCGTTGTCGCAGTGTCCCATCCAACGATTGCGCTCGAGCACGACCTCCTCACGTTCCTTTTCGCAATCAGACAACTTGGCCTGGATCAACGCGTGATCTCGGCGCCACATATCAGCTTCGCCGAGGGATACGTTCTCCACCAGATACAGTTCCTCGACATTGGCAAGCAGGCCATCGCGTTCTGCGAGCAAGGCCTTCAGGTCAGTTATGACCTCAGCGTAGTTGTCTCGTCGAGTGGACCACGCACCTGGGACATCGGCAAATTGCGCCAACTTTCCCGAATTGTAATACCACGCTTCGAGGCGTTCCAGGGCTAGCTTGCCAGCTTTCGCGTCAGTCATTACGTCACCTTTGAGGTGGGAAGAGAACGCTGTGCAAAAGCAATTGCGCGCTCGAGATCGCTTGGGGCCACACACGGCAAGTGGATGTCTTCCGCTGCGGCTTTGCACAGCCACGGGAGCGAGCGCTCGAGCGCTTCGCGCAGTATGGCGTTCTCGGTCTCGAGCCTGTCGCGCTCGGCGATGAGAGCTTGGGCTTCGATGAGTGCCTGCGCCGAGTTACCATCATCGCGGCTAGTGCGGCGCAACCACTTCAGCGTATCAAGCAGCGTACTGGCTCTGGTTGGGCAGGTCACTTTGGTAGGTTTGCTCATCTGCGGCCGCTCGCCAGCAGATGCTCGGACCGGCGGTAGTAGTGCAGCGCCGAAGCGTAAAGCCTAGCGCCAAGTTCCAGCATGCCTGATTCCATGCAGGCTGATGCCGCGCGTTCTTTGGAGAAACGCTTTGCAGATGCACGACGAGACAGCCGACTGATACGATCGCCGTATGTTGACTTGCGGCTGGTGCGAAGGCCGCGGGCGACAAGGTGAGATCGAAGCGTGTACTTATCGGTAATGGTCATATTTCACCTTCCCAGAAACGGCGTGAGCGTGAAAACAAAGTAGGCTGTGAAACCGGCCACAACCAAGACGACTGCGGCGGCGAGATAGCTGGCAGTTCTCATGGCGTCAGCCCTCACGAGTGGCGAAGCGAATCGCCGCAGGCAGCGTCTTGAAGTACGAGCCAGCGGAATGGTCGGGGTCGTTTTCACGGTTGGCGTAGATGAGGGCTACAGAATCCGAATCGCCATTGCGATAGACTGCGATGATCCAGCCATTACGGCGAGCATAAAGAGTGTCCGGCTTCAGCTCGTGTCCATCAAACGGGGAGCGGAACGATTTCGTCCAGTTGATGACGAACCCGAACCGCCGAAGTTTGGATTCTGCGTAGGCGATGATCATGGCGTCAATCCTCCATGTCGCGCTGGAACTCTTGGGATGCGGGATATGGAAGGTACGAATCCACCGCTGCATTATCGGCAATGCGCATGTCCGAAGCGTTGAGTGAATCGGCTTCGTCTTGCGCCCGGCGACGGAAAGAGACGCCATAGGCCCGTTTACTGTAGCAGCTGATTCGCTCATGGCGAAGATCGTCCACGACGAAGGCGACTTTCCCCGACTGAGCCTCGGCGGATTCCGTGCGGTAACGTTCAGTGTTCATCTCGTTTTCCTCTCGGTAGAAACAACGGTCAACGAGGCTCGACTGGGAACCAGCCTTGCGGCACCGATGCCGGTTTGAGGTTGTCGTAGATTTTCTCGGAAGTCGCCCATGCACAGACGACCGCATGCTGAGACTGTGCATCGGCCAACACTACGGCATTGGCGAGTCCAAGAGGCCGGTTTGTAATGCGCTTCCACAGGTGCTGTGGCCATTCCAGAAGGCCCTGAGCAGGACAGTCGCTGGTGATGCGCTTGCGGCCATAGAAGTGAATCGCGACCTCATAGCGCGTAGCGGTCATCTCGTTCTCCTCTCTCGTTTTCCTCAGCGGCTGAGTTGCTCAATCGTGGCGACACGCTTCCTGACACAGCCGGTACACAGCACCAGCCAGCCCCCGCCGATGCCGATGCCCCAGCAGCGCTCGCCAGGCTGGATCGGCACTCCACAGCGCTCGCAGGGCTCTTCGGGACCTTCCCAGGTACCGACAGCCCAAGAGGAGCCCAAGGGATCGCGAGTGTTCTTCAGATGCGAGGGGCGCGGGCTCATCTCAGGCCTCCTCTCAGATGCCGGCCAATTCGCCAAGCACCGCGCCGCGGAGCGCGCCACGTATAGGCATCGCAAGTCTGAGTCAGTGCATTGACCAGGGCGAAGCGCTTGAATAGCCGGCGCCGCTCGGCCGTGTGCTTCAATCCCAAGAGCGGGCCGCCGAAAAAAGCGTGTTGGGCCAGCAGCGTCATTGAGTCGTTCGGCTGGAGCGCGTCGAAACCGATGCGGATGCTCATGCGACCGCTCGCCTGATCGCTCGCCGGGCAGCCGTAGCAGCCGAGACGCCATCCTTGTACCAGTCACGATAGCAGCAGTCCGGGAGATCCTCGCTCGAGAGCCCCACGGCGAAGCCGAGTTTCCGATCTACGTCAGACATCCATTGCTCGAACGACATCGGCCTACCCTCCGATTCCGCTCTGCTGGACAGGGGCCCTGGCTCGAGCGGGCAAGCCAGAGCGCTGTGGTTGGCAAGGGGAACGCCCACAGTATCGGCCGAGCCGACCTACTCCTCCAGTGCCACCTTAGATTGTTCTTGTGGGTCCAGTTACTCGGACTTGGCTGGAGCCCAGCTTCACAATCAGCGGACACTTGACAGATTGCGCCCGAGTGCCTCAGCGTGGAGCGCCGCCGACACGCACAGAAAGCCCCCCGCCAACCCACAACGAGATTCGCCCTCCTCCCCAGGCGAAAGCCCCTCGCGCCGTAACAACCCCGAACGTAGCGTGGAGAGGAACACGGCCCGGACCCCGCTCGTTAGCCGGTGCCAATCCCCCAGCCTCCCCGAACGAGCTACCTCGGGAAAGCCCCGCGCCATCACTGCCCGAGCGCGCGCCCGTACCAGCCCTCCTGCCTTCCATCAGGCTGCCAGAGACGAGAACCGGGCCCGGAGACTGTACCCATAGGTACAGGAGGTGTACCGGTAGGTACAGTGTGTCCGTACTGACACACCTCTCCGGCTGGGCGGATGGGTAGAGAGAGCAGCGGACGTCGGGGCCGGGCGCGAGAGTATCGCGGCCCGGGCACGACGGTAGCGTGGCGCACGAGCGCGGCGCCCGCGGCACTGCCCGCCGCAGTACAGCGTTGCGCCGGCCAGCACCCCGGACCGAGACCGCCCCCGCGGGTAATCTCGGAGGCGTACAGGGACCGGCTCGAGCGCTTCGCGAGGCGTGCGGCTCCTCGGCGAATGGCATGCCTTGCCCGGTCGGCTGGCATGGGAAGCGACCCCACCTGGCCGGGACTCCCGAGGCTTCCGGAGTCGGGAAGACTGTAATCATCCCGTGACTACAGATGTCAGCGTGGGGGAGCCGTTCGTGACGGCTTGGTACTCCGAGGGCTGAATCGGGCGGGGCTGGGGTTCAAGTCATCGCGGTAGCGATCGTTCACGAGCCTCACGCTGTCGCTGCTTATTTGGTGGCGATAGGGGGAGGCCCTAGGCTAGGATGGCGGGCATGGCGGCTCGTCCGGCGCGTTCGGAGATGGCTCACGTGGTGGCGATCGTCGGCAGCCGGCGCTATGCGGATCCGGGGGCGGTGTGGAGCTTCGTGGATCAGTTGCCGGCGGCCACGGTGGTGGTCTCCGGGGGAGCGGCGGGGGTGGATTCCTGGGCCGCATCTCGGGCTCGGAATCGGGGGCTGCTGGTGCGGACTTACCTTCCGGCGTTCGAGCGCTGTGGTGGGATTGCGGATGAAGCAGCTCGCAGGGCATGCATCAAGCGGGCGCCGCTGGAGCGGAACCAGAGGATCGTGGACGCGTGCGACCGGCTGGTGGCGTTCTGGGACGGGGCCTCCACGGGTACCGCGCACGCGATCAGGCTGGCGCGCAAAGACATGAAGCCGGTGGAAGTGCATCTCTCCCCGGGAAGCGTTAGAGTGGAATGAGGTTCCACGTGGTTGCGTGTCTCGCGCGAGGGCCTAAACGGTCGACTACCCGCGGACGGCGGAAGAGATCCGGGGTCTCCTGGTGCGGGCTCGAGGACTGCAAGGGTCCGTCCCGATGCAGGGCTTGCGCCAACGCCTACATGCGGGACTGGCGAGCGCGAGGTCGCGAGAAGCCGCCGGGACTCGCCGAGAGTCGCGCCCGGGCGGTGGTGTCGATGGCGCTCCATCGCGGCACGATCAAGCGGGGAAGCTGCGAGCGGTGTGGGGCGGCGAAGGTCGAGGCGCATCACGACGACTACACGAAACCCCGTCAGGTCCGCTGGCTGTGCCGGGCCTGCCACAAGCACATCCACTTCTAGGAGGGCTAGCTGATGTCGGTCTCGGGGTGGCGATTCGACGTGCGTACTGCGGACATCCTCTCGGGGGCCCAGTCGTCGGTAACCGCGGAGGAGCTACTGAAGGGATTCGTGGCGACACTGGAGACGAACGGCTACCATGTGGTGGCTTCCTCAGCGACTAGGATCTCCGGATTGTCCGCAACGCTCTAGTACAAAGGAGGAGCACGATGCTCGTCTTGAGCAGGGCCAGGGGCGAGGCGGTGACGCTGGTCGTCCGCGGGGTGGCAGTGGAGGTGTTTCTTCTCAAGGCTGGCCGATCGGAAGTGAAGCTCGGCTTCCAGGCTCCGGCTGAGGTGTCCATCATCCGCTCGGAGTGCCTGCGTGCCCCGGCGGGAAGGAGTTGATCCAGTGGCTGATGTAACCGTAGCCGCGAGCCCCACCGAGGCAACGCTCCGGACCGCGATCGAGACGACAGCCTTGGACGGCGACACGGTCTACCTGACCTCCCCGGTCGCGGTCACGCTGACGACAGGCCCGCTGCTGATTACGAACAAGGCCATCCGCATCAAGGGCACGGGCAGGAACACCGTCATCACCGGCATGGCCTCCCAGCATATCTTCCAAGTCACCAACGCGGGGGCAAGCGGGGCGGACCTGAAGCGGCTGCAGATCGAGGACATGACGCTGGTCGGGAACGCCACCGGCCTGGACGGCATCTCGATCGTCGGCACGGCCGGCAAGGGCAAGTACACGGGGGTACTGATCGCCAACGTGGACATCTCGGCGTGCCGGAACGGCGTCGCGGTCTCGATGCCCAACATCGGGGCCGACGCCATGGTCTACCTGGTGATGGATGGGATGACGATCACCGGCTCGCGCGCTCGCGGCGTGACCATCGCCAACGTCTCCATGGCCCGGATGCAGAGCTGCGAGGTCAACTCCAGCACCCAGAACGGCATCTTCGCCAGTATCTGCCCCAACTTCCAGATCGTCTCGTGTGCTTCGGAGACCAACAACCAGGGCCTGGGTTCCGGCATCGAAGGCGACGCCCAGGTGCTCATCAAGCTCTGCCACTCCTTCACCGTGCTAGGCCTGGACATGGAGAATCTGCCGACGGCCGCCGCCGCCACCAAGACCGGGCTGGTGATCTCCAACTGCACTGGCGGCAGCCTGTCCGGGGTGAATGTGATCCAGGGCGGAAGTCAAATCTACCCCAACTCGATCGGGGTCCACCTGGTCAATAGCGCTCGAGCCATCCAGATCGGGTCGATCACTGCGTCGTACATCGCGCACCCGATCTACTACGACCGCTCGAGCCAGCAGGGCAAGGTCGCCACCGGGAACGCCGTGCCCGTGATCCTGGCCCCCTCGACGCTGGCCGCGAACGCCGACGGCCCCGCCGTGGGTCTGGAAGCCCCGCCGGTCTACTGAGGCACGGCGTAAACGCAAGAGATTCCAAGACTTCCACAGCGATTACGCTCATGCACCTTTTTTCACAAGCAACTTCCTGACATCCGGGCCTGGCTGGAGAAAACCGACGAACGGACGAACGCGGTGCAATCTAGATCGTTGCCCTCCATCGGCCTATCCTGTTCCTCGTGAAAAGTTTCACAAGCGATTTGACTTGACGGATTTCTGAACCGTAAAAGATAATCGCTCCCAAGAGCGAACGGGAAGGGGCCCGTTCCAAGCAGTAGGTTATGAAGTAGATTCAAGGGAGGAGACAGACTTTGACCGCGCATTCAGCTTGGTTCATGAGCCTCGGCTTGTGGCTGGAGATCCTGCATCGCTTCCGCTGGCCTCGCTGGACAGGATGAAGCGCTACCTGGTCAGCAAGGCAAGCGGCGAGACCTACGGAGGATTCTGCTCTCCGGGCGAGATCATCAAGATCCAGCCCCTGGACACGATCGAATGGTTCGATGTGGACTCAGAAAATCCCGCCCCGGCTGATGAATCCGCTTCCAAGAAGGAGGAACACCTTGAGCCCCAAGGGGATATACGACCGCCGACCACGATCGGAAACAGCACCTCCGGCCGCACTCGGTGGCGCTATCGAGGCCGCCACGAGCCCGACACCAGCCTATAGTGAGGGGAGCACCGGAAGGATTGTGAAAGTCGGCTCGGCCGTCCGCTTCGTGGGCTGGACGGCGATGGAGGGCTCGCTCCACGCCGTTGTCGCCAAGGTCGTCGGCTCGAGGGTCAACCTGGCCTACCTGACCGGTACCGGAAGTTGGCTTTCCAGCTACCAGGCGCCTTTCGATCCGGCTGGAGCCACGCCGGGGAGCTGGCACTGGCCGGACGAATGAGCTCCGAGGCCGGGTCATCGGAGCCGGACGAAGGGGTCGCGACTCCGCAGGAAGGGTTCCGCGGGCTATCCAGGGCCGAAGTAGCCCACGGCCTCGAAATGGCCGACCTGGGGCGAGAGCGGGTTCGCTACGCGGAAAGCCTGAGCCTGGCTGCTGCCCAGGGCCGTGCTAAGCTAGCGCGCCTAGAGAGCTTGGCAGAAACCGGCTGGGCCTACTGCGTCTGGCACGGCCATGTCCATTCCGTTGACATGTCCGGGAGATGGGTCGAAGTCGGCTTGTGCGAAGCCTGCTTCAAGGAGAAGCAAGCACAGCGCTCTCCTGAGGTCGGCGCTCCCGTGGTGGAATCTTCCGAACCCCCCGAGCCCCCGGAGGAGACCGTGGAGAATCTCGGCGAGGGCACGCCCCGAATCCACCGCTACCATCTGTGGGGAGAATAATGAAGGAGGACATGGATGTTCCCGCTACTCGCTTCGCTGGCACTAGGAGCGATCGTCGCCCTGGTGGCAAGCCTGATTTCACAGGCACGCTCAGAGTCTCGCGAGAGATTCTCAACCGACGTTCTGAAGCTGGCCCTGAGACAGACGGAGAAGCAGGAGCGCGAGAGCGCGAGGGATCTCCGGCTCCTGGAGATCGAGGAAGTGCTGAAGAAACTCGACATCACGGTCGGGAATCTCTACCTGCAGCAGAATCGCCGGACGATCCT
>JAHFDK010000008.1 GCA_023249095.1 Candidatus Rokuibacteriota bacterium
GCGCGCTTCGCGAGCCGGGGGGGACATGGGCGCGGCGGGTTGAGCGCGCGCTTCGCGAGCCGGGGGGGACATGGGCGCGGCGGGTTGAGCGCGCGCTTCGCGAGCCGGGGGGGACATGGGCGCGGCGGGTTGAGCGCGCGCTTCGCGAGCCGGGGGGGACATGGGGGGGGCGTCTCGCCCCCCCCATGTACTAATGACCAGGGTCAAGATCTGCGGCATCACCAACGCAGAGGACGCGCTGACCGCCGTCGAAGCCGGCGCCGACGCCCTCGGGTTCATCTTTGTCGAGAACACGCCGCGCTTCGTGACGCCCGAGCAGGTGGCGCCGATCGTCCGCGCCCTGCCGCCGTTCGTCACGCCGGTGGGCATCTTCTGGGACCACCCGGCCGGTCACGTCAAGGCGGTCGCCGAAGCGTGCGGCCTGCGCGCCCTCCAGTTCCACGGTGACGAGAAGCCGGAAGATCTCGAGGGCTACGCGCTGCCGGTGATCAAGACGATCAAGCTCGCGCCCCCCTCGGGCGCGCTCGAAGGGCGCCGGCCGTGGACGCCGACCGTGAGGTTCCTCCACTATCGCAAGTACGCCGCCGCGCTCCTGCTCGACAGCGCCGCACGGTGGAGCGAGGGCGAGCCGCGCCAGCCGATCGAGTGGACGATCGCGCGCGACCTGGCGAGCCAGCGGTGGCGCATCATCCTCTCCGCCGGGCTCACGCCGGAGAACGTCGCCCGCGCCGTCGCGACCGTGCGTCCGTACGCGGTCGACGTGAACTCGGGCGTCGAGGCTCAGCCGGGCCGCAAGGATCCCGACAAGGTGTGGCGATTCGTCGCCGAGGCGAAGGGCGTCCGGTGAAGCGCACGCTCCCGGATGCGCAAGGCCACTTCGGCCGCTTCGGCGGCCGCTTCGTGCCAGAGACGCTCATGGCGCCTCTGATCGAGCTCGAGCGAGCGTGGACGGCGGCGAAGCGTGATCGGCAGTTCCAGCGCCGACTCGCCGCCCTGCTCCACGACTACGCGGGACGGCCGACGCCGCTCTATCTGGCCGAGCGACTCACCGAACAGTGCGGCGGCGCTCAGATCTATCTGAAGCGTGAGGATCTTTGTCACACCGGCGCTCACAAGATCAACAACGTCCTCGGCCAGGCGCTGCTGGCATCGCGGATGAAGAAGCGGCGCGTGATCGCCGAGACGGGCGCCGGCCAGCACGGCGTGGCGACCGCGACCGCGGCGGCTCTCCTCGGTCTCGAGTGCGACGTCTATATGGGCGCGGAGGACGTCGAGCGCCAGGCGCTCAACGTTTTTCGCATGCGCCTGCTCGGGGCGCGCGTGATTTCCGTCGAGGCTGGCAGCCGGACGCTGAAGGACGCGATCAACGAGGCGCTGCGCGACTGGGTCACCAACGTGCGGACGACGTACTACCTCCTCGGGTCGGCGCTGGGCCCGCATCCCTATCCGGTGATGGTGCGTGACCTCCACGCCGTCATCGGGCGGGAGACGCGCCGCCAGACGCGCCGCGTGCTTCGCCGGCTCCCCGACGTCCTGGTCGCGTGCGTCGGCGGTGGATCGAACGCCATTGGGCTCTTCCACCCGTTCATCGCCGACCGCCGCGTGCGGATCGTCGGCGTCGAGCCGGGCGGGGAGGGGATCGCGACCGGGCGCCACGGCGCCTCGATGAGCGCGGGCGCGGTCGGGGTGCTCCACGGGTGTATGAGCTATCTGCTCCAGAATGACGACGGGCAGATCGCCACGGCGCACTCCGTCTCGGCCGGCCTCGACTATCCCGGCGTCGGGCCCGAGCACGCCTACTACCGTGACGCGGGGCGCTTCGAGTTCGTCTCGGTCACGGACGCGGAGGCGCTCGAGGGATTCGAGATCCTGACGCGTCTGGAGGGCATCATGCCGGCTCTCGAGTCGGCGCACGCCGTGGCGCACGCGATCCGGCTCGCCAAGACGCTGCCGCGATCGAAGGCGATCGTGGTGGGCCTCTCGGGCCGCGGCGATAAGGACGTCCACGTGGTCGCCAAGGCGCTGGGGAAGGCGATCGGATGACGCGCCTGGAGGCGACCTTCGCCCGGCTGCGCGGGCGTGGCGAGCGCGCGCTGGTGACCTACTTCATGGCTGGCGATCCGTCACTCGCGGTCACGCGGCGGCTCGTGATCGAAGCGGCGCGGCGCGGCGCGGACGTCGTGGAGCTGGGGGTGCCATTCTCGGATCCGCTCGCGGACGGTCCGGTGATCCAGCGCGCCGCGATGCGCGCCCTCGCCGCCGGCACCACGATGCCGCGCGTCCTCGAAACGGTGGCGACGCTGCGCGCCGAGGTGAGGGTTCCGCTCGTGCTCCTCGCGTACTACAACCCCGTGCTCGCGTTCGGTCTCAAGGCCTTCGCTCGGACGGCGGCGGACGCGGGTGTCGACGGCGTGATCGTGGCCGACCTGCCGCCGGAGGAGGCCGACCCGCTGGCGGCTGAGGCCGAGGCCGCCGGTCTCGACCTGATCCACCTGGTGGCGCCGACCTCGACGCCGCCGCGCGTGCGTCTCATCGCGCGCCGGAGCCGCGGCTTCATCTACGTCGTTTCACTCACCGGCGTGACTGGCGAGCGCCAGGAGTTGCCCCCGGACCTCGCCACCCAGATCCGAACGCTCCGGCTCGTGACAACGAAACCAGTGTGCATCGGATTCGGCATCAGTACGCCCGCTCAGGTCGCGGCGATCGGGCGCCTTGCCGACGGCGCGATCGTCGGCTCGGCGATCGTGCGCCTCGTCGAAGAGCGGGCGGGCTCGCCGACGCTGGTCGAGGACGTCGGCACGTTCATTGCCGAGCTCAAAGCGCCTCTTCGAGCTGGGTTGGGAGACCCCCCCCAGACCCCCCCGCCGGGAGCTGGGTTGGGAGACCCCCTCCAGACCCCCCCGCCGGGAGCTGGGTTGGGAGACCCCCTCCAGATCCCCCCGGCGGGTGCCGGGTTGGGAGCCCCTGCCCAGACCCCCCGGGCGGCCGGCGCGGCGAGGCTTTAGAGACTCATGGTGTGGTTCAGACGCGAGGCCGACGCGCCGGCCGGCAAGGCGAGCAAGGTCGTCATCGCCGAAGGCCTCTGGATCAAGTGCGACTCGTGCAAGGAGATCATGTACCGCGCCGAGGTGGAGCGCGCGGGGCGCGTGTGCCCGAAGTGCCACTACCCCTTCCGGATCTCCGCGCGCGAGCGCCTCGGGCAACTCGCCGATCCGGGCTCGTTCGAGGAGCGCGAGACCGGTCTGGCGACGACCGATCCGCTGTCCTTCAAGGACACCAAGAAATACCGCGAGCGCGTACGGGCCGCCGCCCAGAAGACCACGAGCGACGAGGCGGTGATCTGCGGCATCGCCTCGATCGGCGGGTTGCCCGCCGTCCTCGCCGTCTTCGAGTTCGGCTTCCTCGGCGGCAGCATGGGTTCGGTGGTCGGTGAGAAGCTCACGCGCGCGATCGAGCTCGCAATCGACAAGCACCTGCCCGTGGTCATCGTCTCGGCGTCGGGCGGCGCGCGGATGCAGGAGGGCATCCTCTCCCTGATGCAGATGGCCAAGACCTCTGCCGCGCTCCAGCGGCTCGGCGCCAGCGGGCTGCCGTACATTTCTATCCTCACCGATCCCACCACCGGCGGCGTCACGGCGAGCTTCGCGATGCTCGGCGACGTCATCCTCGCCGAGCCGCGCGCGCTGATCGGCTTTGCCGGGCCGCGGGTCATCGCCGAGACGATCCGTCAGCCGCTTCCCGAGGGATTCCAGCGCTCGGAGTTCTTGCTGTCGCACGGACAGCTCGACATGATCGTCGAGCGGCGCGACCTCAAGGAGATGCTCCGTCGCATTCTCGCGTTCTTCGCCGACCAGCCGCCCCGATCGGGGTAGCCGTCCGGTGACGTACGCCGAGGCCGTTGCCCGGCTCCTCGCCCGCCGGGGCGGCGAGCACGCTGGCATGCGTCAGGGGCTCGAGCGGATCGAGGGCCTCCTCGACGCGCTGGGCCGTCCCGAGCAGCGGTACCGGCTGGTCCAGGTGGGCGGCACGAACGGCAAGGGCTCGGTGGCGGCGATGCTCGCCGCGATCCTCAAGGCCGCCGGCCACCGCGTCGGCCTGTACACCTCGCCTCACCTCGTCTCGTTCCGCGAGCGCGTCCGCGTCGACGGAGAGCCCATCCCCGAAGACAGCGTGGTCGACGGCCTCGAGGCCCTCGGCACGCTGGTGGCGCGGTTCGACGCGACGATGTTCGAGGCGACGACGGCGTTGGCCCTCGACCATTTCGCGCGCGAAGCCGTCGACGTGGCGGTGCTCGAGGTCGGTCTCGGCGGGCGCCTCGACGCGACAACGGTGGGCACGCCGGAGGTCGCCGTGATCGCGCGCGTCGACCTCGACCATCAGGCTGTTCTCGGCGCGACGCTCGCGGAGATCGCCGCCGAGAAGGCCGCGATCATTCGCGGCGGCGTGGCGATCTCCGCCGCCCAGGCGCCGGAGGCCGAGCGCGTCATCGTAGACCGCGCTTCGGCGTTCGGTGTTCGACTGCTCGTCGAGGGGCGCGACCTGGCGGTCACGGTCGAGCAGCGCGGGCCCGGCGGCCAGCGCCTCACCTGCGCCGGCCGCGGCTGGTCCCTGGCCGGCCTCGAGCTCGGCATGCCCGGAAGCTTCCAGCCGTCCAATGCCCTCCTCGCCGTCACGGCGGCGCGGGAGCTCGGCGTGCCCGAGCCCGCCATCCGCGATGGGCTCGCCCGCGCGTGGTGGCCAGGGCGCTTTCAGATCATCCGGCACGCGCCAGGGTTCCTCGTGCTCGACGGCGCCCACAATCCTGCCGGTGCCAGCGCCTTAGCTACCTCTCTGCGGGAGGTTTTCGCGGACAGCCGCGTCACGTTCGTGCTGGGGATCCTCCGCGACAAGGACGCCCCGGGCATCGTCGCGGCGCTCGTTCCGGTGGCCGACCGGTTCGTCCTGGTCGCGTCGTCGAACCCACGGGCCACGGAGCCGGACACCCTGCGGGCCCTCGTGCCCGCCTCCGTCACGCGCGTCGACGTCGCTGGATCGCCGGTCGAAGCCCTGGCGCTCGCCGTCCGCACTGCCGCCACCCCGATCGTCTGTGTCGCGGGCTCGCTGTCGCTGATCGGTGACGTCCTCCGCCACCTCGGGGGCAGCGATAAGCCTTGCTCGCTCGAAAAGGGCGCTGATAGCTGATGACGCGGGTCCGGGCTTCGATCCTTCTCCTCGTGAGCGCCGTCCTGGCTGCCTTCCCATCCGTCGCGCAGGCGCAGGCCCCGATGACCGTCCAGACAGCGGGCGGAGAGGTTACGATCGTGGCAGACCGCTTCGAGCAGGCCGGGCCCGACAACCTGCTCGTGGCGACCGGCAACGTCGAGGTCACCCGGGGCTCGGCACGTCTTCTCGCCGACCGGATCGAGATCAACCGCGCGACCGGCGACGCCACGGCATACGGCCGGGTCATCTTCTACGACGGCGATGACCGGCTCACGGGCCAGCGCATCGACTACAACATCAAGACCGGCACGGGTGTCGTCTATCAGGGCGAGGCGCACGCGCCGCCTTACTACCGCGTCCTCGGCGAGCGCATGGAGCGAATCGGCGACAGCGTCTACCGTGTCCGGCGCGGCGTGTTCACGACCTGCGAGGACGACGTGCCGACGTGGTCCTTCCGTCTGGGCTCGGCCACCGCCGACATGGAAGACCTCGTGTATGGGACGAATGCGTCCTTCTGGGTGAAAGGCCTGCCGGTCATCCCGTTCTTCCCCTTCTTCGCGGCGGCCATCCGTCGCGATCGCCAGTCGGGCTTTCTCGCCCCGCAGCTGGGGAGCTCCTCGCGCAAGGGACTTTTCGCCGAGATCCCGTTCTACTGGGTGATCTCCGACAGCCAGGACGCGACCCTGAGGTTCGACACCTACCAGAAGCTGGGCTTCGGAGGCGCCGCCGAGTACCGGTACGTCCTCTCGCAAGAGCAGCGTGGCGCGTTGGCCGGATCCTTCGTCTACGAAAACTTCAAGAACGGCGCCGTTCGGGGCTACGGCAGCGCCAAGCACGAATGGCAGATCGCGCCGGGACTTGCGCTACACGCCGACCTCAGCGGGGTGTCGGACGACCTCGTCCTGAGGGAGTACACCTCCGAGCTCAAGCAGCGCTCCGTCCAGCGCGCCGAGTCCAATCTCTTCCTCACGAAGACGTGGACGAACTGGAACTTCGTCAGCCGCGTCTTCTGGTACCAGGACCTCACGATCGACCGCCCGGTCGAGCTCCAGCGGGTGCCCGAGCTCACTCTCCAGGGGATGCGGCAACCGCTCCCGGGGCTACCCGGGTTCCTGTACCAGGTGGACACGAGCGCGGTGAACTTCCTGCGCGACGTCGGCTCGGAGGGGGTTCGCCTCGACCTGCACCCGGTGCTCTCGCGCCCCATCCCCCTCGCCGGGTACATGACGGTCACGCCTTTCGTTGGCGGGCGGGCCACCGCCTACAGTAAAACAGTGACAGGGACCCACAATCCCCTGGCAGGAGGGCCGCCCGTCGAGGACACGAAGGATGAACCGCGAGTCCGCGAGCTGCTCGAGTTCGGGGCCGACGGCGAGAGCCGGGCCTCCCGCGTGTACGCTCTCGACGGGTGGGGCGGGCTCAGCGCGATGCTCCACTCGATCGAGCCCCGCGTGCACTACATCAGGATCGTCGGCAACAACTTCTACAGCCTGCCTCTCTGGACCGACCAGATCGACCGGATCCCCGAGGCCAACTGGTTCGAATACTCCGTGACGAACCGGCTTCGGGGTAAGACGGTCAGCTCGGACGGCGCCGAGGCCGCGCGCCTCGACCTTGCGCGGCTCGTCCTGGCCCACGCCTATGACTTCGAGGCGCGCCGGTTCGGCAACCTCGCCGGCGACCTGACGCTCCAGCCGAGCAGCATGTTGAGCCTTCACGCCGACGCGAGCTACAACGTCGAGGGAGAGGGTCTGCAGGCGTACACGGCCGACACGACGGTCACCATCCCCCGCGTCACGGCGGTCGCCGGGCTGCGCTACAACCGCCAGCAGCCGGTGAGCAATCCGTATTTCGTCCAGGTCCCCGGAACGTTCAACCCGGGCGCCGGGGTGCCCGACGCGTCGTCCGTCCACTTTCTCCAGGGCGCGCTCTCGGTCGAGGTCTGGAGGAACCTTACCCTGAAGGTCAATACGAACTGGGACCTCCGGACCGACACCTTCGTCGAGAGCCGTTTCGGGCTCGATTTCAAGTTCGATTGCTGGGCGCTCAGCGTCGCGTTCGTCAAACGGAGCCGCGACATCGCTACCGGACAAACCGCCGACGACGAGCTCCGCTTCTCGCTACATCTGCTAGGGCTCGGGAACGTCCTGAGCACGAAGACGGGGACGAGCGGGCTCGACTCCGGACCGAGGTACAAATGATCCCTTTCATCGACCTGACACGCCAGCACGCGGCGCTCCGGGAGGAGCTGGGCGCGGCCGTCGCGCGCGTCCTCGACTCGGGCCAGTTCGTCCTCGGCGCCGAAGGTAAGACGCTGGAGCGCGAGCTGGCGGCCTTGTGCGGCGTCCGCTGGGCGCTCGGCGTCGCGTCGGGCACCGACGCGCTTCGGCTGGCGCTCTCGGCGCTCGGTGTCGGCCCCGGCGCCGAGGTCATCACGCCGGCGTTCTCGTTCGTCGCTTCCGCGTCCACGATCTTGATGGTCGGCGCGACCCCGGTCTTCGTCGACATCGATCCGGCGACGTATGCGCTCGACGTCGCGGCCGCCGAGCGTGCCATCACGCCCCGCACGCGCGCGATCATGCCCGTCCATCTCTACGGTCACCCGGCGCCCATGGATCGCGTCGTAGAGCTGGCGCGCGCCCACCGGCTTGCCGTGATCGAGGACGCGGCCCAGGCGGTAGGCGGAGCCTGGGCCGGACGGCCCGTCGGGGCCTGGGGTGACGCCGCGTGCTTCTCGTTCTATCCGACCAAGAACCTCGGCGCGTGCGGCGACGCCGGGATGGTGGTGACCGATCGCAGCGACGTGGCGGAGCGCGTCACGAGGTTGCGGCACCACGGCGACAGCGGTCGCTACCAGCACGTCGAGCTCGGCTTCTGCAGCCGGCTGGACGAGGTGCAGGCGGCGGTCCTCCGCGTCAAGCTCGTACGTCTGGCGACATGGACGGAAGCCCGCCGGCGGATCGCCGCCCGCTACCGCGCGCTGCTCGCGGGCGTCCCGCTGGACCTGCCGACGGAGGCGGCGAAGGCGCGCCACGTCTACCATCTCTTCACCGTGCGACACCCGCAGCGCGATACGCTCGCGAAGGCGCTGACCGAGGGCGGGGTCGGCACGGCCGTGTACTACCCACGCTCGGTGCCGGATCAGCCGATGTTCGGCGGCGACGAGCGGCGCTGGCCCGAGGCGTCGCGCGCGGCGCGTGAGGTGCTGTCGCTACCGTGCTTCGCGGAGCTCTCCGACGACGAGATCGAGCGGGTGGCCGCTGCCGTGCGGCACGCGTGCGAGCGGTCATGACGCCGACGGCGGAAACACTCAAGCGGCGGCTGGCCGCGAGTCCAACCGTGGGGCTGATCGGGCTCGGCTACGTCGGGCTGCCCCTGGCGGTCGCCTTCGCCGAGTCGGGCGCGACGGTGATCGGCGTCGATCTCGACGTGCGCCGGGTCGCCGCCGTGCGGGCGGGCGAGAGCTTCATCGAGGATGTGCCGACGGAGCCACTCGCCCGCCTGGTGCGGGCCGGGCGCCTCAGCGCGTCGGACGACATCGGAGCGCTCAGGGACGCGGACGCGATCGTCATCTGCGTGCCGACTCCGCTGGGCAAGTCGAAGGAGCCCGATATCTCGTTCATCGTCGCGGCGGCCGATGCCGTAGCCGGCATCATCCGCCGCGGGCAGCTCGTCGTGCTCGAGTCGACAACCTACCCCGGGACCACGCAGGAGATCCTGGTGCCGCGCTTCCAGGCCCGGGGGCTCATCGCGGGGCGCGATGTCTTCGTCGCCTTCTCACCCGAGCGGATCGATCCGGGCAATCGCCGCTGGACGCTCCGAGACATCCCCAAGGTCGTCGGCGGCGTCACCGACGCCTGCCGCGACCTCGCCTCGGCGCTCTACGCACGCGTGACCCGCGAGGTCGTGCCCGTGTCCGGACCGGAGACCGCCGAGATGGTGAAGCTCTTCGAGAACACGTTCCGGTCCGTCAACATCGCGCTGGTCAACGAGTTCGCGATCATGTGCCGGCGCCTGCGCCTCTCGGTGTGGGAAGTGATCGCCGCCGCGGCGACGAAGCCGTTCGGGTTCATGCCGTTCTATCCCGGGCCAGGCCTCGGGGGCCATTGTCTCCCCTCCGACCCGCACTATCTCTCGTGGAAGGTGCGGCTCGAGGGGTACGAGCCGCGCTTCATCACGTTCGCGGACGAGATCAACCGCCGGATGCCCGCGTACGTCGTGCAGATGGTCGCCGACGCGCTGAACGATCGGAGCCGCGCGCTCCGCGGCGCGCGCATCCTCGTGCTCGGCGTCGCCTACAAGGCCGGCGTCGCCGACGTGCGCGACTCGCCCGCGCTCGAGATCATCGAAGGCCTTCTCGCCAAGGGTGCGGTGGTCGTGTACCACGACCCGTACGTGCCGGCGGTGACGGTCGGCGCCGTCACCCTCGAATCACTTCCTTGGGACGACGCCGGGCTCGCGTCGCGCGACGTCGTGCTGATCCTCACGGCGCACGCCGGCTCCGACTGGTCGCTGATCGTCCGCGAGGCACCCCTCGTGATCGACACCCGCAACGCGACCGGCGGCCTGCCACCCTCCCCCCACGTCATCCGCCTCTAGGGTGCGAGGCCGAGCGGATTGAATTCGCGAACGCTTGAACCGTCGCCGGCGGGCCGCCGCGCGTCCAGATGGAGCCCAGCCGCCGAGGAGCAGCGCACGGGTGCCGCGTGGTCCAGTCGACCCCTCGGGCACCCGCCCGCCGCCCGGCGATCGCCAGAATGATTCGACCGATGCACGGTTAGCCGCGATGGCGATGCTCACGGCGATCGTGGTCTCGATGCGCCCGCGACAGTGGGTGAAGAACCTGTTCGTCCTCGCGGGGCTGGTCTTCTCGCAGCGGCTGTTCACGGGCGCCGTGTGGACGGCGCTGGCGGCGTTCGCGATCTTCTGCGCGCTGTCCGGGGCCATCTACCTGTTCAACGACATCGCCGATCGAGAGCGAGACCGCCTGGATCCGCGCAAGCGCGTCCGGCCGATCGCCGCCGGCCGGCTCCGCGTCGGGGTCGCCGTCGCGGCGGCGGCCGCGCTCGTCGCGGCGGGCCTCGCGCTGGCCGCGCTGCTCTCGCGCCCGTTCCTGGTCACGGCCCTCGCGTACGTCGTCCTGCTCGTCGCCTACTCGGCCTGGCTCAAGCACGTCGTCATCGTGGACGTGCTCGTCGTCGCCGGCGGGTTCGTGCTGCGCGCCGTCGCGGGCGCGGTCGTCATCGACGTCGAGATGTCGGGCTGGCTCCTGATCTGCACGATCTTGCTCGCGCTGTTCCTGGCCCTCGGCAAGCGGCGCTACGAGTACCTGGCGCTGGACCAGGACGCGGCCCGCCACCGCCCGATCCTCGCCGAGTACAGCCCGGCGCTGCTCGATCAGATGATCGCCGTCGTGACCGCGTCCACGGTGACGGCCTACGCGCTCTACACGATGTCGCCCGAGACCGTGGCGAAGTTCCACACGCACCTGCTGCCGGCGACCCTTCCCTTCGTGCTCTACGGGATCTTCCGGTACCTCTACTTGCTGTACCGGCGGCAGCTCGGAGGCAACCCGTCGGAGCTCCTCCTCAGCGACAAGGCGCTCCTGATCAACACGCTCGGCTGGATTTTCGCAGTGTTGCTGATCATCTACGGCGCACGGCTGGAGTAGAATAAACAGCGTCATGCATAGTGCGGTGGCGCTCCTTCGTACGCACCCGGAGACCGTCGTCGAGGACTACGGGCGCCTGATGCGTCTGGTGAAGTACGACCAGGGGCTCCGCCGCGACCAGGACCTGATCCTCAAGCTCAATCTCTCGTGGACCAAGTACTTTCCGGCGTGCTCAAGCCAGCCCTGGCAGGTCGACGGCGTGCTGACGACGCTGCTCGAAGACGGCTACGACCGCCGGCGGCTCTTTCCCGTCGAGAACAAGACCGTGGTCACGGACCCGATCGCCGGATGCCGGAACAACAAGTGGCGTCCGGTGCTCGAGCGTCACGGCGTGCCGTTCATCCCGCTGCCTGGCGTCGAGTGGACCGTCTATAAGTTCCAGTCGCCGCTGCTCAAGCTGAACGCGATCTTCCCCGAGGGCATCGAGATCCCGAAGATGTACGTCGGGAAAAACGTGCTCCACCTTCCCACCTGCAAGGTCCACGGACATTCCCGCACGACCGGCGCGATCAAAAACGCGTTCGGTGGCCTGTTAAAGGAAGTGCGCCACTACGCGCACGAGTTCATCCACGAGGTGATGGTCGACCTCATGTACATGCAGCGGGAGCTGCACCCCGCGGTGTTCGCCGTGATGGATGGCACGGTGATGGGCGACGGTGCGGGGCCACGAACAATGGTGCCGCGTCTCGGGAACCTCATCCTGGCTTCGGCGGATCAAGTGGCGATCGACGCGATCGCGGCGCGGATCATGGGGTTCGATCCCCTGGCGATCCCGTATCTCCGGATGTGCCAGGAGCGTGGGCTCGGCGTGGCGGACCCGAAGCGGATCGAGATCGTCGGCGACACGGACGCGGCGTCGATCTCGATGGGCTTCAAGACGAGGCGTAGCCTCGTGATCTGGGGCGATCAGCTGATCCGGCGCGGGCCGCTGCGGCCGCTCAAGCGGCTCTTGCTCCACTCGCCCCTGGTGGTCTGGGCCCCGTTCGCCTCGAACGTCTACCACGACCTCCTCTGGTATCCGACGATCGGCCGGGCGCGCATCCGGACCTTCGCGCGCACCCCCTGGGGCCGGCTGTTCGAGACGTACTGAGATGGCCTCGCCGGTCCGCGTACGATTCGCGCCGAGCCCGACCGGCCACCTCCACGTCGGCGGCGCGCGCACCGCGCTCTTCAACTGGCTGTTTGCCCGCCACCACCGCGGCGCCTTTGTCCTCCGCATCGAGGACACGGACCGCTCGCGCTCGACCGACGAGAACATCGTCGCGATCGTCGACGCACTCCAGTGGCTCGGTCTCGACTGGGACGAGGGGCCGCCGACGCCGGGCTATCGTCAGACCGAGCGGTTCGCGATCTACCGCGAGCACGCCCAGCGGCTCCTCGCCTCCGGACGGGCCTACTACTGCGACTGCCCGCCCGAGCTTCTCGATCGCGAGCGGGGGGTCGCCCAGCAGCGGGGCGAGACGTTCCGGTATTCCGGACGCTGTCGCGACCGGGGCCTCGGTGCCGGCGCGCTACGCCTCCGGATTCCCACCGCGGGCGCCACGGTGGTGAACGATCTCATCCACGGGCCGGTCACGTTCGAGCACAGCCAGCTCGACGACTGGATCCTTGTCCGCACGGACGGAACGCCCACGTACAACTTCTGCGTCGTCGTCGACGACGTCACGATGAGCATCACCCACGTCATTCGCGGCGACGACCATCTGTCGAACACTCCCAAGCAGATCCTCTGTTACGAAGCGCTCGACTACGCCGTCCCCGAGTTCGCCCACGTGTCGCTGATCCTGGGCAAGGATCGAAGCCGCCTCTCGAAGCGTCACGGCGCCACGTCCGTCCAGGCCTTCCGCGATTCGGGCATCCCCGCCGACGCGCTGGTGAACTACCTGGCGCGGCTCGGCTGGTCGCACGGCGACCAGGAGGTGTTCTCCCGCGCCGAGCTCGTCGAGCTCTTCGACATCAAGAACGTCGCCTCGTCCGGCGCGGTCTTCGACGCGACCAAGCTCGAGTGGCTCTCGCAACTCTATCTGAAGACGATGGACGGTGCGCGGCTGGCGGAGCTGGCCGAGCCGTTCGTCAGGGCGGTTGGACTCACGCCGCCACCCGATCGCCCCCGGTTCATCGCGATGCTCGACACGCTTCGGGAGCGTGCGAAGACCCTGGTCGAGCTGGTCGAGCAGGGGCGGTTCTACTTCGAGCGCCCCGCGGCGTACGAGGCGAAAGCCGCGCAGACGCTCCTGACGGTCGAGGGCGCTCGGCGCCTCGGACTCGTGATCGCGCGGCTCGAGGGGGCGCCCGAGTTCACGGTGGCGGCGATCGAGCGCGTCTTCCGGGCGCTCACCGAGGAGCTCGGGCTCAAGCTCGTCGACCTCGCGCAGCTCGCGCGCCTCGCGGCGACCGGCCGCACGGCGTCGCCGCCCATCTTCGACGTGCTGGCCCTGGTCGGGCGCGAGGAGTCGCTGGTGCGCCTGCGCCGCGCGCGCGAGGCCGCGGAGCGGACGGCGTGAGGCTCCTGCTCGCGCGCCACGGGCAGTCGGTGTGGAACCAGGTGCGGAAGTTCCAGGGCACCAACGACGTCGGCCTCTCCGACCTCGGGCGCGCGCAGGCCGAGGCGCTCGGGCGTGCCCTCCGCGGCGGCTATCGCGTCGCGGCCGCGTACGTGAGCCCGATGCGCCGGGCCATGGACACGGCGGAGATCGCGCTGGCCGGGACCGGGATCCCGCTGGTGCCCATCCCCGAGCTGCGCGAGCTGTCACTCGGCGAATGGGAGGGCTGCACGGTCGACGAGATCCGAGCGCGCGAGGGCAATCCGTACCTCGCATGGGTCCGGTCACCGCTGGATTGCCCGCCGCCCGGCGGCGAGCCGCTGCCGGACGTCTGCGCCCGCGTTCTGCACGCGATCGGACGGATCGGCGCGGACCATCGAAACGGGGATGATGTCCTCGTCGTCGCGCATGGCGGGGTGATCAGCGTGTATCTCTGCCACTTGCTCGGCGTCTCGTTCAACGCGCTCTGGCGAATGCGGATCGACAACGCCTCGCTGACGATCGCCCGGCCGCCGCGCCTGGTGTCGGTCAACGACACGACGCACTTACCGCCTACGCCTCGCACCATGTGGTTTGACGTCTCGGGGGCCGGGGGCGGCCCGGGGGGTGCGTCCCCCTCGACCCGTGTCGTCAGGACTGACCCGATCACCGCGCGTCCGACACAGACGCCGCCGGTTGCAGCTGGCGTGGTCGAGGGGGACGCACCCCCCGGGCCGCCCCCGGCCCCCGAGACGGAGAGAGTTCCGTGACGGTCCTGCTCTCACTGTTCGGGGGCATGGCACTCTTGCTCTACGGCATCCGGCTGAGCGGCGAGGCGCTCCAGCGGGCTCTCGGCGGCCGCTTGCGCAACATGCTCACGGGACTGTCGCGCAATCGGGTCTCGGCCGTGGCCTCCGGCGCGGCCATCACCGCCATCATCCAGTCGTCGGCGGCCACGACGCTCATGCTGATCGGCTTCGTCTCCGCGGGGCTCATGACCTTCCGGCAGACGCTGGGCATCATTCTCGGCGCCGACATCGGCACGACCTTCACGGTGCAGCTGATCGCGTTCCGCCTCACGGACTACTCACCGCTGCTCGTCGGGCTCGGCTTCCTGACGACGTTCGTCGCCCGCCGGCGTGTGCCGAAGGACCTGGGCCAGGCGCTCCTCGGGCTCGGCCTCATGTTCCTCGGTCTCAAGCTCATTCTCGACAACGTGGAGCCGCTCAGATCGACGCCCCTGGCGCTCGATCTCCTCAACGGGGTCGCCCAGAATCCGGCGATCGGCGTGCTGACCGGCGCGGTCTTCAGCGCCCTCGTCACCTCGTCGGCGGCCACGCTCGGATTGGCGCTCGCGTTCGCGCACCAGGGGTTGCTGCCGCTCGACGGCGCCGTGGCGGTCGTGCTGGGGGCCAACATCGGTACGTGCGCGACCGCGCTCACGGCGTCGGTCGGCGCCACGGCCGAGGCCAAGCGCGTGGCCGTCGCTCATATCGCGTTCAAGCTGCTGGGCGCCGCCCTGGTCTTTCCGTTCATCGGGCCCCTCACCGCCGTGGTGGCGAGCACCGCGTCCGATCCGGCCCGCCAGATCGCGAACGCCCACACGTTCTTCAACATCGGGATCAGCCTCGTGTTCCTGCCGTTCACCGCGCTGGCCGCGCGGGCGATCGAGGCGCTCGTGCCCGACGACGAGCAGGGCGACAGCCCCTTCCGTACGCGGTACGTCGACGAGCGCTCGCTCGACCAGCCGTCGCTCGCGCTGGGCCAGGCGACGCGCGAGGCCCTCCGCATGGCCGACGTGGTGCAGGGGATGCTGCGCGACGTGCCGGTCGTCTTCGCCAGCAGCCACCACGAGCTGCTCGAGGACGTGGAGCGACGGGACGACCAGGTCGACTTCCTCGAGCGCGAGATCAAGCTCTTCCTGACGCGCCTGGGGCGCGACGCGATGGGGTCGGACCTCAGCCGGAAGGAGATCGGTCTGATCTCGGTCATCGGCAACCTCGAGAACATCGGCGACATCATCGACAAGAACCTGATGGAGCTCGGCCGCAAGAAGCTCTACCAGGCCCGCCGATTCTCGGAGGCCGGCTGGGCCGAGATCCAGGAGTTCCACGGCATGGTGTCGAAGAATCTCGAGCGCGCCATCGCCGCCTTTGCCGCGAACGACCGGACCCTCGCGCAGGAGGTGCTGGACCAGCGCGCGCTCATGCGGCAGCGCGAGCGTGATCTGCGGGAATCCCACCTGGGGCGCCTGCGCGCCGGGCTGGCCGAGTCGATCGAGACGTCGGAGATCCACCTGGACATCCTGACCAACCTGAAACGCATCAGCTCGCACGTGTCGGCGCTCGCGATCTCGATTCTCGAGGAGGTCTGAGATGAAGAAGGTCGAGGCCATCATCAAGCCTTTCAAGCTGGACGACGTCAAGGAGGCGCTCACGCAGATCGGGGTGATCGGCATGACGGTCACCGAGGTGCGTGGCTTCGGCCGGCAGAAGGGGCACACGGAGCTCTATCGCGGCTCGGAGTACACGGTGGACTTCCTCCCCAAGGTGAAGATCGAGGTCGTCGTCCCCGATACCCTGGTGGACAAGGTTGTCGCCACCATCACCGGCGCGGCGAAGACCGGCTCCATCGGCGACGGCAAGGTGTTCGTGCTGCCGATCAGCGAGTCGGTTCGGATCCGCACGGGCGAGACGGGCGAGTCGGCAGTCTGAACGCTGACACCGTCCGGCTCCTGACCGCCAGCGATCGCGGCGCGGCGGCCCGGCTCCGGCGGACGCTGCGGCAGCTCGGGTTCGCGGATCCGGGCGGGGCGGCGGCCAACCTCGAGAGCCTCACGCCGACGCCGCGCGACGCCGAGCTCCTGGCGCCGGCTTTTCCACGCCTCCTGGCCGAGCTCGCGGGGGCGCCGGACCCCGACATGGCGCTCAACAACCTCGAGCGCTACGCGGCCGCCGTCGACCGGTCAGTATTCTTCCGCACGCTCGCCGAGCATCCCGGTGCAGTACCGCTGCTGGCGCGCCTGGGCGGCTCGAGCCAGGTGCTCGCCGACGTCTTGCGCCGGCGCCCCAGCAGCCTCGCGTGGCTGCTCGAGCCCGCGACGATGCGGCTCTGGTTCGCCGAGGACCTGGCGGCCGACCTGGCGCAGACGCTCGGCCCGTTCGAGGCGCGGGAAGCGCGGATGAACGCGCTGCGGCGTTTCAAATACCGCCATCTCCTGCGCATCGGCGCGCGCGATCTCCTGGGCGACGCCGACCTCTCGGGGACGACCGAGGAGCTGTCGCATCTGGCCGACGCGTGCATCGGGCAGGCGCTGCGCGAGGCCGCGGCGACCGTGTCCCAGGCGTACGGGGCCCCGCTCGGCGCCGACGGATCCGAGACCGGGCTCGCGGTCATCGCCATGGGCAAGCTCGGCGGCGACGAGCTCAACTACTCGTCCGACATCGATCTGATGTTCGTCTACGGGGCCGACGGCGAAACGACGGGCGGAGGTGCCGGCGGCCGCCTGGCCAACGGCGAGTATTTCGCGCGCCTCTGCCGCGAGCTCGTCGGCTTGCTCGAAGAGATCACCGACGAAGGCTCTGCCTTCCGCGTCGATCTGCGGCTCCGACCCGAGGGGCGCATGGGGGGGATCGTCCTGTCGCTCGACGGGTACCGCGAGTACTATCGGGATCGCGCCGAGCTGTGGGAGCGCCAGGCCCTCATCAAGGCGCGCATCGCCGCCGGTGACGCGGCCGTCGGCGCTCGCTTCCGGGAGCTCGGGTGCCGGACCGTCTATCGTCCCGGACTCGACGCGCGCATCGTCCCGGCCATCCGCGCGATGAAGGCGCAGATCGACAGTGCCGTGCGCGCCAAGGGTAACGAGGCGACCAACGTCAAGCTCGGGCGAGGTGGGATCCGCGAGATCGAGTTCATCGTCCAGGCGCTCCAACTCCTGTACGGCGGCGACGACCCGTGGTTGCGCGAGGCGAACACGCTGAAGGCGATCTTCCGGCTCACCGAGCGCGGGTACCTGGCGCCCGACCTCGGCCGGCGGCTCTCCCGGGCCTACGAGCATCTCAGAACGGTCGAGCACCGGCTGCAGATCCTGCACGAGTTCCAGACCCACACGCTTCCCAAGGACGGGCTGGAGCTCGGGCGCGTCGCCCGGCGCGTCGGCATCCAGGCGCCGCCGGCGCGCGCGGCGCGGGAGTTCCAGGCGCGCCACCGGACGGTCACGACGTCGGTGCACCGCGCCTTCCGGGAGTTCTTCGCGGTCCGCGAGCTCGCGCCGCGCCGCCGACCGCGCCTGACGAGCCTGACGGCGCTGCGAGCGACCGGGTTCAAGGATCCCGAGCGCGCGCGGCACAACTTGCAGCTGATCCTGGAGGGCCGCCCACTGGTGCCGTACGCGGCGCACCTCTCCGCCACGCTCGCGCGCCTCTATCCGATGCTCCTCGACGCGCTCTGGAAGAGCCCCGATCCGGATGAGGCGCTGAATCAATTCGAGCGGCTCCTGGCGGCAGCCGGACCGCGAGCCGGACTCGTGGAGCTTCTGGTCAAGGATCCGGATCTCCTGCTCGGGCTCGTCAAGGTCTGCGCCGGGGGCGATCTCCTCACCGAGCTCCTGATCGCCCAGCCCGAGCTGCTCGCGTCGCTGGCCAATCCCGAGCGGCTCCTGGCCCGAAAGTCCAAGGCAGGCCTGCGCCAGGCGCTGGCCTCCGTCTTCGTTCCCGGGACGACACCGGTCGAGCGCCGCGATCGGCTACGCCGCGTGAAGCAGGCCGAGGAGCTGGCCATCGTCTGGCGCTACGTCCTCGGGGTCACCACCATCGACGGGTATTCACGCGAGATGACCGCGCTGGCGGAGACGACCCTCGCGACCGGCTGGCTCCTGGTCCAGGAGCCGCTCGTCGAGCGCTACGGCGTGCCGCGCGACGCGTCCGGGCGATTCATCCCCGCGGTCATCGTGGGGCTCGGCAAGCTGGGCGGCCGCGAGCTCGTCACCGGCTCCGACCTCGACCTGTTCGTCGTCTTCGGTGAGGACGGCACGACCGACGGCGCCGAGCGGGTCGACGCCCATTGGTTCTACAGCCTGGCGGCCGAGCGGCTGGCCGGCGCGCTCGGCGACATCACGTCGGCGGGTGTCGCCTTCCCGGTGGACCTGCGGCTACGGCCCGGCAGCAAGGGGAGCGGCTTCGCCTCGAGCGTCGCCGCGCTCGAGCGTTACTATCTGGAGCATGGCGACCTGTGGGAGCGCCAGACGTTGACGCGCGCCCGGGTGATCCTCGGGGACCGCGCCCTCACCAGGCGCGTGCGCCCGGCGCTGCGCCGGCTCGTCTACGGCGAAGCGCTTCCGCGCCCGGCGCTCAAGGAGATCACGGAGGTGCGCACGCGGATGGAACGCGAGCTCGGACGGGAGACCCGCGGGCGCGTCCACGTGAAGTACGGACGCGGCGGCCTCGTGGACGTGGAGTTCCTCGTCCAGGCGCTCCAGCTCGTCCACGGTCACCGCCACCCCGACGTGCGGCGGTTCACGACGGCGGCGGCGCTCAAGGGCCTCTCGCGCGCCGGTGCCCTCGAGGCGGTCGCGGCGTCAGAGCTCCTCGAGCGCTACCGCTTCCTCCGGCGCGTGTCCGCTGCGCTCCGGCTCCTCGGCGCGCGTCCGTCAGACACCCTCGAGCTGGCCGGTCCCATGCCCGCGCGCGTGGCGACCGCTCTCGGCTACGAGTCGCGGCAAGCGTTCCTCGAGGCCTACCGCGAGCACACGACCGCCGTGCGCGCCGTCTACGAACGAAGCCTCGGGCCGACCGCCGACCGGAGCCCCAGGTTGGCCGCCGACCGGAGCCCCGGGTTGACTACCGACGGAGCCCCGGGTTGACTGCCGATCGAAGCCGGGGATCCACCGCCGACAGGCGCCCCGGGCCGACTGCGGCCCGGAGCCCCGGGTGGACCGCCGACCGGAACCCCAGACCGACCGCCGATCGGAGCCCCGGGTCGCCTGCGGATCGGAGCCCCGGGTCGCCTGCGGACCGGAGCCGGGCCGCGCCTATCTCAGGCCACCCTCGGTCCGATCCGGGCTCAAGGACCCCGCTCCAATGAAACGCTTGTTCGTCATGGACGGCCACTCGCACCTGTTCCGCGCCTACCACGCGGTCGGGTACCTATCGACGTCCAAAGGGGTGCCGAGCCATGCCGTGCTGATCCTCAGCACCATGCTGTGGAAGCTGATCCGCGAGGAGCAGCCCGACTACCTGGCGATCGCCTGGGACCCGCCGGGCCCGACCTTCCGGGACGCCCTGTCGGCGGACTACAAGGCGACGCGCAGCGCGATGCCCGACGATCTGGTCCGCCAACTCCCGTACGTGCGGCGGCTCTTCGAAGCGCTCCGCACGCCGGTGCTCGAGGTTCCGGGGTTCGAGGCGGACGACGTCCTGGCCACCGTGGCCGATCGTGCGCTCGCCACCCCGGAGCTGGAGATCGTGGTCGTGAGCGGCGACAAGGACCTCCTCCAGCTCGTCGGCCCCCGGGTGCGCGTGCTGAGCGTCTCGGGGCGCACCGGCGAGCCCATCCTCTACGACGAGGCGAAGGTGCGCGAGCGCTGGGGAGTCGAGCCCGGGCAGATCGCCGACGTCCTCGCGCTGATGGGCGATGCCATCGACAATATCAAGGGCGTCCGCGGCGTCGGCGAGAAGACCGCGGTGAAGCTCATCGGCCAATTCGGCTCGGTCGAGCGCCTCTACGAGAATCTCACGCTCGTCCCCGGCAAGCTCCGCGAGACGCTCGCCGCCGGCCGGAAAGACGCGCTCCTCTCGCGCGAGCTGGCGCTCCTCAACCGTCACGTGCCCGTCGCGCTCGATCTCGACGCGTTTCGCCGCGTGGAGCCCGACTGGGGCAAGCTGCGCGCGCTCTGGATGGAGATGGAGTTCTCGCGGCTCGTGAAGGAGCTGCCGCCGCCACCACCGCCGGCGGCTCCCGAGCCCTCGAAGCTCCTGGAGGGACCGGCCGCGATCGCCGCGTGGCTCGGGGGCGTGCCGGCCGGAGCGCCGCTGGCGCTCGACTGGGCCGGCGAGTCGCCGCCGCCGGTGCCGCGCATCGCCAGCCTCACCGTGTTCCACCCGGCCGCCGGTGCGGCCGAGATCGGAGCCGGCGAGGCCCCTGAGTCGCTCGGCGCGCGCGAGCTGATCGTGCACGACTCGAAGCCTCTGATCGAATCCTGGCTCGCCCGCGGTGTCGCTCCGCCCCCGGTCCACGACTCGGCCGTCGCGGCCTACCTGCTCAACTCGGCCCGCCAGAGCTACCGGCTCGAGCAGGTCTGCATGGACGCGTTCGGCGACTGCCCGCCCGCGGCCGATCCCGCGCGCGCTCTCGGCGTGCGCGCCACGTTCGTCTGGCGCTACTGGGAGCACGCGGCCGCCGAGCTCAGAGCCCGCGAGCTCTGGACGATCTACGAGGAGATCGAACGCCCGCTCGTCCCGGTGCTGGCGCTCATGGAGCGCCACGGCATCCGCGTCGACCCCGGGCGCCTCGAAGCGTTCGCGAAGGAGCTCGAGCGCAACCTCGACAATCTCACGCGCGAGATTCATCAGCTCGCCGGCGGAGAGTTCACCATCGCCTCGCCCAAGCAGCTGGCGCAGGTCCTCTTCGAGAAGCTCAAGCTGCCCCCCATCCGGCGGACGAAGACGGGTTACTCCACGGACGCTGACGTGCTGACCGAGCTGGCGGTCGGGCACCCGCTGCCGGCGAAGGTCCTCGAGCACCGGAGCCTGGCGAAGCTCAAGGGCACGTACGCGGACACGCTGCCCGGGCTCGTCAACCAACGCACGGGCCGGATCCACACGACGTTCAACCAGCTGGTGGCGGCGACCGGGCGGCTCAGCTCGCAGGACCCGAACCTCATGAACATCCCGATCCGGACCGAGCTCGGCCGCCGGATCCGTCAGGCGTTCATTCCCGAGGCGGGGTGGCGATTCGTCGCCGCCGACTATTCGCAGATCGAGCTGCGGATCCTCGCGCACCTCTCGGAGGAGCCGGCGCTGATCGAGTCGTTCGGGCGCGGCGAGGACATCCACACGCGGACGGCCTCGGAGGTGTTCCATATACCAGCGTCCGCGGTCACGTCGCTCCAGCGCACGATCGCCAAGAGCGCCAACTACGCGATCCTCTACGGCGTCTCCGCGTTCGGCCTGTCGCAGGCGACGCGGATCGACCAGAAGGAGGCGCAGCGGTACATCAGCGACTACTTCGCGAGTCATCCGCGCGTGCGGGCCTTCATCGACCGGACCCTCGCCGAGGGGCGCGAGCGCGGCCACGTGAGCACCCTCCTCGGGCGGCGCCGCTACCTGCCGGACCTCACGAGCGGCAACCCGGTCGCCCGCAACGCCGCCGAGCGCATGGCGATGAACGCGCCCGTCCAGGGCACGGCCAGCGACATGATCAAGATCGCGATGGTGCGCGTGCAGGCAGCGCTCGTCGCGCGCGGGCTGCGCGCTCGGATGCTGCTGCAGGTCCACGACGAGCTCCTCTTCGAGGCCCCGCCGGACGAAGTCGCCGCGGTCGAGGCGCTCGCCCGAGAGATCATGGCGTCGGCCCTGCCGCTGAAGGTTCCCGTCGTGGTCGACGTGAAGACGGGCGACGACTGGGCGGAGGTATGAGCGCCCCGCGGAGGTTTCTGCTCGTTGGACTCACCGGCGGCATCGCGACGGGGAAGAGCACGGTCTCGGAGATCCTCCGGCAGCTCGGCTGCGAGATCATCGACGCCGATCGACTCGCCCGTGACGTGGTCGAGCTGGAGCAGCCGGCCTGGAAGCAGATCGTGGCGGAGTTCGGCGGTGGCATCGTGACCGCCGAGGGCGCGCTGGATCGGAAGAAGCTCGGCGCGATCGTCTTCGCCGATCCCGAACGGCGCAAGCGGCTCGAGGCGATCACCCATCCCGCGATCCGCGCCCGGTTCCAGGCGCGTCTCGACGAGCTGGCCGCGCAGGGGTTCGCGGGCATCGCGGTCTTCGACGCGCCAGTGATGATCGAGAGCGGCAACTACAAGAATATGGACCGCCTCGTTGTCGTCGTCACGGACGACGCGACCCAGGCGGCGCGGCTCCAGGAACGCGACGGCACCCACGAGGCGGAGGGCCGGCGGAAGATCGCCAGCCAGATGCCGCTTGCCGAGAAAGCCAAGCTGGCGGACTACGTCATCGACAATTCCGGCGATCGCGACGCCACCGCCGCCGAGGTGCGGCGCGTGTTCGCGGCGCTCATGGCCGACCTCAAGGCGCGCGCGGCGGTGTAGGGGATCGGGACGGATCATGACGAAGCGTCAGGCGCTCGGCCAGCACTTTCTCCGCGATGGGGCGATTGCCCGCGAGATCGTGGATCTCGTCAGGCCGACATCGCACGACCTCGTCGTCGAGATCGGGCCGGGGGAGGGTGCGCTGACCGGGATTCTGGCCGGCCGCGCCGGGCGGGTCATCGCGCTCGAGATCGATCCGACCCTCGGCGGGGCGCTGCGGGCGCGCCTTCCCACGGTCGAAGTTCTCGACGCCGACGCGCGGACGTGGGACTACACAAGCCTCGCGGCGCCCGCTGGCGGGCGCGTGCTGATCGTCGGCAACCTGCCCTACAGCGTCGGCAAACCGATCCTCATGGCGCTGATCGGGGCCCGCGCCGCGATTCACGAGATGGCCCTGATGCTCCAGCGCGAGGTCGCCGAGCGCGTCGCGGCCCCGCCCGGGGGCAAGACCTACGGAAGCCTCTCCATATTTACCCAGCTCCACTGCGACGTGCGCGTGGCGCTTCGCGTGCCCCCCGGCGCCTTTCGCCCGCCCCCGAAAGTGGAGTCGGCGGTGCTGCATCTGCGCATGCTGCGCGAGCCGCGTGTTCCGCTGGCCGACGCGCGGCGCTTCGAGACCGTCGTCCGGGCGGCGTTTGCCCAGCGGCGGAAGATGCTGGCGAACGCGCTGGGGGCGGGGCTCGGTCTTCCCCTGGATGTCGTTCGCCGGGCGGCGACCGGGGCCGGAGTGGACCCGGCGCGGCGGGCCGAGACGCTCACCCTTGCCGAGTTCGCGGAGCTGACGGCCCGGCTCGAGGCCACGAGGGCCGCGACGTCCGGAAATCCTTACCGTAGTTGAATTTGCGGCCCTGGCCCGTCCTCGTTATGATGGATGCAATGCAGACGCGCTTCGTGATGGCGACGGTGCTGCTCACGGCAAGCCTGACCGGGCTCGCGGTGTCCGCGTATCTCTATGTGTGGCCCGGCGCGGCTCGCGCGCCCAGATGGCTTCCGGCGCCGGTGCCCGAAGCCATCGTCCTGCGCCCCATGTTTCCGATCACGACCCGCGGAGTCGAGGTGAGGCGGGGGGACACACTCGCGCGCACGCTCGCGCGCGGAGGTATCGAGGCCCGCGCCGCCAACGAGCTCGCCGGACAGTTCGGGAGAAACGGCGCGGACCTCCGGAAACTCCGGCCAGGCGCCGCGGTCGAGATCGTCTCGAATTTCCGGAACGAGCCCATCCTCATCCGCTACGAGGCGAGCCCGTGGCTGTCGTTCGCCGCCCGCGCCGTGCGCGGCGGCTGGCAGGTGGGCCGTGCCGAGACCGTTCCCGACGTTCGGGTGGAGGCGGTAAGCGGCGTGGTGCAGCGCTCACTCTTCGATGCGGTCGAGCGGACCGGCGAGTCGGCCCGGCTCGTGCTCGAGCTGGTCGAGATTTTCTCCTCGGACTTCGACTTCACCGCCGACACGCGCGCCGGGGACCGCTTTCGTCTTCTGGTCGAGAAGCGCTACGCGGGCGACGACTTCGTCGACTACGGCCGGATCCTCGTCGCCCAATACGCGAGCGGGGGCAAGACGCTCACCGGCGTCGGGCTCGAGCGGGCGTCGCGCTACGGACACTACGACCTGGCCGGCCAGTCGCTCCGGAAGAGCTTCCTCAAGTCGCCGCTCGAGTTCTCACGCGTCACCTCGGGCTTCACCTACGCGCGGCCGCACCCGATCCTCGGCGGGGTGCGTCCCCATCTCGCGATCGACTACGGAGCGCCGGTCGGCACGCCGGTGCGCGCCGTCGCGGACGGCGTCGTCGTCCATGCCGGATGGAACGGTGGCAACGGCATCCAGGTCCATCTCAGGCATCGGTCGGGCTACGAGACCCAGTACAACCATCTCTCCCGGATCAGCGAAGGGCTTCGACCCGGTGTGCGCGTCCGGCAGAAGCAGATCATCGGCAATGTCGGTGCCACCGGGCTCGCGACGGGGCCCCACCTCGACTACCGCGTCGCGCGCAACGGCACGTTCGTGAACCCGCTCGGTGAGAGGTTCATCCCCGGCGAGCCGATCCCGGCGACGGCCCGTCCCGACTTCCAGCGCCACGCGCGGGAGCTCCTCGCGCGCCTCGAGGCCACGGCTCCGTTTTAGTTGGACATCGGGGGCAGTTGACGGTCACGCCGCGGTCGAAGACCTCGGACGCCGCCGACTAGCTGAAGGCCATCAGGCTGGCTTTGGAGGACCTCGTACGCCGTGCTACCCGCGTCCCGGATGGAACGCCCGGCGCTGGTGCGTGACGGGTTGACCGCACTCGGCGCTGACTCGTGGCGACCTCGAGCCTGACCGTTCGGGCAGGTCTCCGGCCACGTGGACAACTCCGACAGGATTGCGGTAAGAGTTTGCGGATGTCGCCGGCCTCCTCGCCTACGACGTCGGGCGCCGTGACTCTGTATGTGAAGCCAGCCCAGCCGACCAAGGTCCGGAAACTTCGTGAACCGGAGGGGGGGTGGTAGGATCAACCCGCCGTAAGGAAAGGAGTTTCCGTGGAGCCCGTCGTCCGCCTGATCCCCCTCGGTGGCCTCGGCGAGATCGGTCTCAACATGATGCTCGTCGAGTCCGGCGACGACTTGATCGCGATCGACTGTGGCCTCATGTTCCCCGACGACGAGCTGCCCGGGATCGACCACGTCATTCCGGACTTCTCGTACGCGCTCGCCCGGCGCGCGGGGTTCCGCGCGGTCGTCCTGACCCACGGCCACGAGGATCACATCGGCGCGCTGCCGTATCTCCTCCGCGAGGCGACGGTGCCCGTGTACGGCACCCCCCTGACGCTGGCGCTGGTCGCGGAGCGGTTGCGCGAGCACGGGCTCGCCGAGGCGGCGGACCTCCGGACCCTACGACCGCGCGAGCGCGTCGAAGCCGGCCCCTTCGGCATCGAGGCGATCCGCGTGACGCACTCGATCGTCGACGGTATCGGCCTGGCGATCGACACGCCCGCCGGCACGGTCGTCCATACCGGCGACTTCAAGCTCGACCCAAGCCCACTCGACGGCGAGCTGCCCGACTACCGGCGGTTCGCCGAGCTGGGCGAGCAGGGGGTGCTCGTGCTCTGCTCCGACTCCACCAACGCGGACCGACCGGGCCACACGGGCTCGGAAGTGGAGGTGGGGCACGCGCTCGCCACGCGGTTCGACGGCGCGTCCGGGCGCATCATCGTCGCCACCTTCGCCTCGCACATCCATCGCGTCCAGCAAGTGCTCACGCTCGCGTCCCGCACGGGCCGGCGGGTCGCCCTGCTGGGCATGAGCATGCAGAGGAACGTGACGATCGCGGCGGAGCTCGGCTACCTGCGCGTGCCCGACGGCGTCCTCGTGCCGCTCGAGGAGCTGGACGATCTTCCGGCGCATCGCCAGGTGATCCTCTCGACCGGCAGCCAGGGCGAGCCGCACTCGGCGCTGGCGCTCATGGCCGCGGAGGAACACAAGTACGTGCACGTCGAGCGCGGGGACCTCGTGATCATCTCCGCCCGGGTGATCCCGGGCCATGAGCGGACGATCAGCCGCGTCGTGAACGCGCTCTATCGCCTGGGCGCGGAGGTGCTGTACGAGGACAACGCCTTCGTCCACGTCTCCGGCCACGCGAGCCAGGAAGACCTCAAGCTGATGTTCAACCTGACGCGGCCCCGGTACTTCATCCCGGTTCACGGCGAGTACCGCCATCTCCTTGCCCACGCGCGGCTCGCCGAGAGCGTCGGGATCGGGCCTGACCGTGTCTTCCTGATCGAGGACGGCATGGGCGTCGAGGTCTCGAAGACCACGGCGCGTCTGGTCGGCCGCTTCCCGGCCGGTCGCGTCCTGGTGGACGGCAAGTCGGTCGGCGACATCGGCGCCGTGGTCCTGCGTGACCGCCAGCTTCTCGCCGAGGACGGTCTGGTGGCGGTGTCGCTCGCCGTCGACCGCCACGGTGTGGTCGTCGCGGGCCCCGAGATCGCCTCGCGCGGGTTCGTCTACGTGAAGGAGAACGAGCCCCTCCTCGAGGAGCTGAAGAAGGCGGTCCTCGCGGCGCTCGCCGAACGCGACCCCGACGCCCCGTGGGACCGCGACCTCGTGGGCGCGACGGTGCGCTCGGCGGTCCGCCATTTCATCAATCAGCGCTTTCGCCGCAAGCCGGTCGTGCTGCCGATCATTCTGGAGGTCTGATGTCCACACTGGTCTCGACCGACCCCAAGCCCCGCCGGCGCCGCAAGCGCGGCAGCGACCGCTGGCTGAGCGAGGTGAAGGGCATCGTGGCGCTGCTCGCCGCGGGCTTCGGTCTGATCGCGCTCGCAACGTTCGACCCCGCCCTGACACCGGCCGAGCAGCATGGCTCGGCCGGACCCGTCGGCGTCTGGCTCGGCTGGGCGAGCTTCCAGTCCTTCGGCTACGCCAGCTTCCTCCTGCCGCTCCTGCTCGGCGCCTGGGGGGCGTCGGCGTTCCTGCGGCCGCTCGTGGTGCGCGGCTGGGTGCCGCTCGCCGGGCTGGCCGCGCTGCTCGTGAGCGCGGCCGGACTGCTCACGCAGACCACGAGCGCGGGGAGTGGCGCTGTCGGAGGCGGCGTCGTCGGCCGCGCGATCACCACCGTGCTCCACGCGGGCTTCGGCGATGTCGGTACCTGGCTCACGTTCGTCGCCGCGGTGCCGATCGGCGTGCTCTGCGTGACGCGTGTCTCGTACGCCGCCGTGGCGCGCGTCACGACGGCGCGACTCGCGAAGCTCCGGCGCCGCAAAGCTCTGCCGGCGTCCGCCGGGCGGGTGGCCGCGGAGCCGCCGCCGACCGCCGCCGGCGCGCTGGCGCCGGCCGAGCCCGAGATCGTCGCGCTGCCGGTGGTCGTCGAGCCCTCGCGCCCGCGCGGGCGCCTGGCCGAACAAGGACTCGCCTGGCAGGAGACCTTCGACTTCGGCGGCGGCGGCGCCGAGGCCTTCCAGCTCCCACCGGTGGGGCTTCTCAAGGTGCCGCCGGCGACCGAGCTCAAGCGCACCCGCGAGGAGCTGCAAGACAACGCCGAGACGATCCGGAGAAAGCTCCAGGACTTCGAGGTCGAGGGACGGATCGTCCAGGTGAGCCCGGGGCCGATCATCACCTCGTACGAGTTCGAGCCCGCGCCCGGAGTCAAGATCAGCCAGGTCGTGAATCTCGGCGACGACCTGGCGCTCGCGCTGAAATCCGCCTCCGTCAGGATCGTGGGGCCGATTCCCGGCCGGGGCACCGTCGCGATCGAGGTGCCGAACTCCGAGGCGGTGACCGTCTACCTGCGCGAGATCTTCGTCTCCGCGGAGTTCGCCGAATTCAAGGGACGCCTGCCGTTGGCCCTCGGCAAGGACGTGACGGGCACGCCCGTCGTCGCGGATCTGACCGCCATGCCCCATCTGCTGGTCGCGGGCGCCACCGGCAGCGGCAAATCGGTCGGCCTCAACTCGATGATCTGCTCGATCCTTTACAAGACCACGCCGGCCGACGTGCGGTTCCTCCTGATCGATCCCAAGCGCCTGGAGCTCAGCGTGTACGAGGGGATTCCGCACTTGCTGGCGCCGGTGGTCACTGACTCGAAGGAAGCGGCGGCGCGCCTGCGCTGGATCGTCGGCAAGATGGACGAGCGGTACAAGACCTTGCAGACCAAGCAGGTCCGGTCCATCGAGGGCTACAACAAGGCCGTCGGCCCGGAGGAGCACCTTCCCTACTGGGTCGTCGTCGTGGACGAGCTGGCCGACCTCATGGTGGTGTCGGCGGGCGAGGTCCAGACCTCGCTGGTGCGCCTCGCCCAGATCGCGCGGGCGGTCGGGATCCACCTGATCATCGCGACGCAGCGGCCGTCGGTCGACGTCGTGACCGGGTTGATCAAGGCGAACTTCCCGACGCGGATCGCCTTTCAGGTCGCGTCGAAGGTCGATTCGCGGACCGTGCTGGACGGGAATGGGGCCGAGCAGCTGCTGGGCCGCGGCGACATGATATTCGTGCCGCCCGGGGCGAACAAGCAGATGCGCGTGCACGGGGCCTGGGTCGGCGACGACGAGGTCCGGGCGGTCTGCGATTTTCTCCGCCGCCAGGGCACCGCGGTCTACGAGGAGGTCGTGCTGGCGACCGAGGAGGAGGTCGCGGCCGGCGCCGGCGCCGAGCGCGACGATCTGTACTGGGACGCCGTGCACCTCGTGATCGGCCAGCACCAGGCCTCGATCTCATTCCTGCAGCGGCGGATGCGGCTCGGGTATCCGAAGGCCGCGCGATTCGTCGATATGATGGAGCAGGACCGGATCATCGGCCCGGGCGACGGCGCCAAGCCCCGCGAGGTCCTCGTCGGCCCCGAGTATCTCGCCAAGCGCGGGAAGTGACCCTCGCCTGACGCGGGCCCGGCGGACTCAGCGTCCGCCGCGAGGCTTCGTGGGCCAGACGAGGTCGAGCACCCCGAGGACCAGGAGCCCGCAGGCGCCGAGCGTCGCAAGCAGGATCGCGGCCTCTTCGCGCATCCACAGGTCCACGGTCACGATTGAAGCGGATGGGCGCCGCGACCACCAAGGGAATTCGCACCTAGTACCGGATCCGGACACGATACGTGAGCTTGGCGGCCCCCTCTTTCGGCACCGGGATCTGGTACTTCAGCGTGTGGGCCTGGATCTTCTCGTACTGATGGCTCGAGGCCAGGACCTGCCAGTCGCCCGGCACGGGCTCGATGACGGTGACGGTCTGGGCCGCGGTCTTGTGGTTCCGGAGGCTGATCTCCCACTCGATTTCGTAGAGGTTCGAGGCGAGCTTCTTGAAATCCTTCTGCGTGCGCTCGCCGACCAGGTCGAAGGCGTTGCCCATCTTGATCTTCACGCGCTCGTCCTTCGGCGTGTGGTCGATCCAGTCCTCGCCGATGAACTGCTGGCTGCCCGAGCCATCGGCCTTGTAGACGCGGATCTTGCCCTTCGGCAGCGGCAGGCCCAGGCGGTTCTCCTTGCTGTTCTTGACCTCGAGGTAGACCGCGATCTTCTGGTTCGAGACCGGCACGCCGTAGGCGTTGCGATAGTAGTCCTGCGCGCCGTAGTAGATGAGCTCCTTCGTGATCGGCACCTCGCTCGCCGCCAGGAGCGAGAGTTGCTTGGTCTGGTTGTCCTTGATGGTCGTGCGGCCGTCGAGCGAGTAGAGGTGGTACTCGAAGAACCCTTCGGACTTGAAGTCGCGACTCGCGTCGGCCGGACTCTGCGCCTTGGCCGCCATCTCCAGCAGGCGCCCGTCGCGGCGCGGATCCGGCGCCCGGTTCACGTCGCCGGCCACGAGCTTCAGCGCGGCGTTGCCGTAGGTCGCGCCGCTCTTGTTGTCGATCGTCACCCAGCCCGTGAGGTCGGAGAGCGTGTCGGCGGCGTTGAGCACCATGACGTAGTCGGCCTTCCACGTGATGCCGCTCGTGAGGTACGACGCTTCAATGCGCTGCGGCCGCGCCGTCTGGTTGCGGAGGAGCCACACGAGCGTGGGCTTGGCCACGAGGTTCTCGGGCAGCGAGGGCAGGACGAGCCGGCCGTAGTGGCCCATGTGAATCTGGCCGTTGATCTCGAAGACCGGCCCGTTGGTCGAGAGCAGCGTCGCCTCGTGGAAGGTGCCGTCGCCCTGGTAGAGGCGGACCTTCCGGCCGACGTACTTCTCCATGAGCTTCTGGCTCGTTAAGAGATCGTACTCGTAGTTCTGCTCGAGGATCTTGAGCCCCTGCGCATCGGTGAGCGATTTGAGGTGCACAGTGGTCGGATCGATCAGCGCGGCCACGTCCATGAACTGCACCTCGCTCATCCCGGCGGGCAGGCGGGCCTCGCGCAGGTCTTTCACGAGGCCGAGGTTACCGTTGTAGATCGTCACCATGACCTCGCGCTGGTCGTCGCGCGTGACGCTCACGGGCGCCGCGGCCGCCAGCGGCCCCGTCGAGAGCACGAAGGCCAGGGTCAGAGCCATCAGTCGCTTCTTCATCGATGCGTTCCTCCCGATCTTCCGGATTTGTCCACCTGTCGAGTTAGACCGGAGGAGGTGAGGAAAGTTCCCGGCGAGGGCGTCCAGGCGATCAGCCGGTAATACGCAGACCGATGCGGACCCGGGCGGGGAGCTCGGTGGGCTCGCGGGTGGGCTGCCAGCGACCGAGGCGCGCGAGCTCACGGGCGAACTCTGCGTACGCTTCGCGGGGGATCGTGAGCTCGACGATCGACCCCTCGGGCCCCGAATGCCGCCTGTCCTCGACGCCGCCGAGTCGCGCGACCAACTCGGCGAGGGCGCGCAGGGCCGCATCACGGTCGTTCACCGCCAGGCCGCCCGAGACGTCGGGCGGTGCGAACGACGCCGCGGTGGGGGGCGTTGCCGCCTGCCGCCGGGCCTTGAGCGCATCGGCGGCCGACTCCGGCGCCGCTGGTGCCTGGCTCTCCCTTGTCTCGAGCACGCGCCCGGACCGCGCCGGCGGCGCTTCGGTCTTGCCGCCGGCCACCGTCCCCGCCGAGGGCGCCGGCTCGGCGTCTCTTTGGAAGTTCTGGCGGTCCCGGCGCTGCTCGGTGTCGCCAGACGTGTCTCTCGAGTCGGTTGGCCGCTGAACATTCTCCGCGCGGGCCCGGGACGGCGCCGGCGCGTCTTTCTTCTCGAACGACCTCTCGGAAGGTTGCGGCGTGGCAGCGCGCGGCGCCTCGGCCACCGTCGGCGCCGGCGACTCGAGACGGGCCGCCTGTTGGAGCTCGGGTGTGGCCTGATACAAGTAGACGACGCCGACCGTGACCAGGACGACGGCAGCGGCCTCGACCGGCAGCTTCACCGGCCAGGGAAAGAACAGCGCGCGGAGCAGGCGCCGCGGCCAGGACGCCGGTCGCGTGGCCTCTAGCACCCGATCGACGAACCCCGCCGGCGCGCGCGCCGGCTCGACCGCGCGCAGCAGCGCGACGGTGTCCCGGACCCGCTGGAGGTCACGGCGGCAGTCGACGCAGGCCGCCAGATGAGCGTCGAGCGCGTCGCGTTCGGCGGCGCCGAGCGCGTCGTCCACCAGCGCCGAGAGCAGCTCACGCGCCTCGTGGCAGGTCATGGCAGGAATCTCTCGAGCTTCTCCTTCAGGTCCATCCGTGCCCGGTGCAATCGCGACCTCACCGTGCCGAGCTCCAGCTCGAGCGCCGCCGCGATCTCCTCGTAGGAGAGGCCCTCGAGGTCGCGGAGCACGACCACGATCCGGCGCTCCTCGGGAAGCTCGGCGATCGCGCGGTGCAGCGCCGTCTCCAGCTCGCTTCGCTCCAGCTCGGCGGCGGGGCTGGCATGGCTGGACGCCAGGCGCGTCAGCGTCTCTTCACCTTCGCGAATCATCCGTCGCTCGCTCGACGCCAGGCGGTTCAAGCACAACCGCGAGGCGATCGTGTAGAGCCACGTCGAGAGCTTCGCGTCGCCCCGAAACTCGGCGATGGCGCCGTGGACCCGGACAAACACCTCCTGGGCGAGGTCCTCGGCCTCCGCCCGGCTGCCCAGCATCCGGAGCGCCACGCTGAAGACGCGATGCTGGTAGGCGATCACCAGGTCCTCGAAGGCCCCAGGGTCGCCCCGCCGGAGCCGATCCACCAGGTGGGAGTCATCACCGGTCCGCCCTTCCATCCAGTTAGACCATACCGCCCGCGATGGGTTCCCCTCCGTCGAAATTCGACGAGCGCTGTCCGGGGGCGGACTCGTTGCGCGCGCTCGGGGGTGGGCTCATACTGCCGGCGGCCGCGGCGCCGCCGGGACGGTCGCGGACGGCTGGACAAGAGGTTGCGCATGCTCGACGACGAACGCGCGCGAGAGTTCGCCGGTGCATGGGTGCAGGCGTGGAATGCCCGCGATCTCGACAGGATCATGACGCACTACGAGGACGACGTGGTGCTGGTCTCGCCGGTCGCCGCCAGAATCCTCGACGATCCCTCCGGCACCGTATCGGGAAAGGCCGCGCTCCGATCCTATTTCCAGCGAGGGCTGGACGTGTACCCGAATCTCACGTTCGAGCTTCTGGATGTCATGTGGGGACTCCATAGCGTGGTTCTCTATTACGTCAACCAGAAGGGATCGCGAACCGGCGAATACATGGAATTCGGCCCGACCGGCAAAGTATCGAGGGTCGTCGCCAACTACAACGGGTGAGCGAGCGACATCGTGACCGACGACGAAGGGCAGATTCGCCAGCTGATCGCGCGGTTCGCGAACGCGTTCGACCTGAAGGCGTGGGACGCGCTGAGGAATTGTCGCTACGACGTCGAGCGCTGGACAGCCTCAAGACCCACCATCTGGCCGGCAACGCTGAAATCACTGTCGAGGGTGCCCGCGGGCGATGCCGGACATCGATGGTCATCTGGCGACGAGACGAGCGCGGCGGCGCATTCGACACGCATTGCCTGTACTTCTTCGAGGTCGCCAAGGCCGAGGACGGGTGGCATATCTCGGCGATCACCCAGAAGGTGCTGTGGAACGACGGCGATCCGACCGTCCACGCGGGGGTGCCAGACGTGACGTCGGCCGGCGGCCGTGTCAGCGCGTGAGGCCGACCTCGCGGAGGTAGCGCAGCACGCCCGGATGGATGCGGTCAGTGCGCGGCGCCGCGGCCAGCGTGTTGGCGGCGGTGGTCTCGCGCGCCTGTGGCAGGCGCCCGGCGAGCGCGGGCTCACCCCGGTGGAGCGCCCGCGCCAGGCGATGGACCACGCCGTCGGGGAGATCCGGGCGCGCAAGGACGAAGCTCCACGAGCCGACCGAGGCGAGCGGTGCCTCGAGACCCGGATAGACGCCGGCGGGGACCGTCATCGGCTTGAGGAAGGCGTGCTTCGCGAGGATCCGCGCGATGCCCGCGGCGTCCGGCGCGATGAAGCGCCCGCCGGCCGGTCCCTGCGCGACCGCCACGAATCCCGGCCAGCCCTGGCCTCCGCCCCACAGCGCCGCGACGCGCCCGTCGAGCACCATCGCCGGCCCGTCGCCCGCCCGGTCGAGGTACACGGCCTGGAAGTCGCGCTCCTGGTCGAGGCCGAGCCCGTCGAGCACGTACTTGGCGAGGATGACCAACCCCGAGCCGCGGGCGCCGAAGGCGACGGGCTTGCCGCGCAGATCGTGGACTCTCCGGTGAGGGCTGTCGGCGCGCACCACGAACATCCCCGGCGTCGAGTACATCGCCGCGACGATTTTCAGATCAGCCGGTGATCGGCCGATCCCGTTGAACGCCTCGTGGGCGACCTCGCCCTGGACGAGCGCGATGTCGAGCTGTCCGGCCTCGAGGAGCGGGACGTTCTCGGTGCTTCCCTTGGTGTTCCGCTGCTCGATCACGAGCGTGGGCTCGGTCTCGTGCACGGTGTCGGCGAAGGCCGCGCCGTACACGGGAAAGCCGCCGCCCGGTGTCGCGGTCCCCAGCACGACGACCGTCTTTTGCCCCGCCGAGCCCCCCACCGCGATCGACATGGCGGATACCCTATCACGTCCTCGCGCTATACTCGCGCGGGGCGGTGCGCGCCGCCGGCCGTCGCGGGGCTGGGGCCCCGCCGGCCGAGGCGCCGCTACAAAGTGAGGAAGACCGATGAAGCTCGCCGCCGGCGTCCTGGTCCTGCTGCTCGCCGCGCTGGCGTCGACCGCTCACGCGCAACCGGTCACGATCACGATCTCTCAGCCTGCCGAGGCGACGACGATGGATCCGGGCCGGAGCACGCAGGTCCTGACGGTGAACTATTTCTACAACCTCTACGACACGCTCACCCGCTGGGACACGGCGCTGCGGCTCGGGCCGGGCCTGGCGACCGCGTGGAAGAGCGTCAACGAGACGACATGGGAATTCACGCTCCGCCAGGGCGTCCGATTCCACGACGGCTCGCCCTTCGCCGCCGAGGACGTGAAGGCGACGCTCGAGCGCAACCTCCAGGCGGGCAAGACGGTCGTCCAGCCCGGGTTTGCGACGATCGAGTCGGTCCAGGCGGTCAACCCGACGACGATCCGCATCGTCACGAAGAAGCCCGATCCACTCCTCCTCGTGCGAATGGCTCAGATGGGCGCCCAGATCCTCCCGGTGCGGCTGACGACCGACGACGGTGTGAAGGAATTGGCCCGCCGGCCCGTGGGCACCGGGGCCTACCGGTTCGTCGAGTGGGTGAAGGACGAGCGGCTCGTGATGGAAGCCAACCGGGACTGGTGGGGCTGGGACGGCCGGGCGCCGGCGGTCGAGCGCGTCGTCTGGAAGCCGATTCCCGAAGACTTCCCGCGAATCGTGGCGCTCGAGAAGGGCGAGGCGGACATCATTACCAACGTCCCGCCCGATCGCATCAAGGGTATCGCCGACGGCCGCGCGACCCAGATCCTCAGCACGCCGTCGAGCCGCATCGTCACCCTCTCGATCAACGGGACCCAGCCGCCGCTCGCCGACAAGCGCGCGCGCCAGGCGCTGCACTGGGCACTCGACGTCGGCTCGATCATCCGGAACCTCTACGCGGGGCAGGGTAAGCCCTTCAGCGGCGGCGTCGCGGATACCGACTTCGGCTACAATTCCGCGCTCAAGCCGTATCCCTTCGACCCGGCGAAGGCGAAGCAGCTCCTGGCCGAGTCGGGGCGCGCGAGCGGTATCGACGTGACGCTCTACGCCGGCAGCGGCACGATGGTCAACGACAAATTCCTGCTCGAGACGATCGCCGACATGTGGGCGAAGGTCGGCATCCGCGCGAAGATCGAGATGATGGAGATGGGCGCGCGCCAGCGCATGCTCAACGAGCGCGCCGTCCCACCGAATGGCCTGCTCCTGGGTAACCCGCAGTCGACGCTCCTCGACGCCGACGGAAGCCTCTGGCGCTTGTGGCATCCGAACGGCTTCAACGGCAAATACTGGATCGGCAGCCAGCCGGGCCAGCGCTTCCACGAGCTGATGGAGCAGGCGCGCTACTCACTCGACTCGGCGAAGCGGCGCGCCCTCTACACCGAGGCGACGCAAATCATCCACGACGAGAAGCCGTGGCTCGAGCTGTTCCAGGAGGTTATCGTGTATGGCGTGAGCCGGCGGGTCAGCTTCAAGCCGCGGCCCGACTACCGGTTGATCGTGTCGGAGATGGCGGCTAGCCGATAGCGCGCGCTTCGAGACGGAGCAGGCGGCGGTCGACGCGCTGAAATTCCTCAGCGACCTCGCCGCGGAAGCGGTCGAGCTTCTGATCCACGCCGATGACGCCCTCGCCCACGAGCTGGATCTTGTCCATCAGGCGATCGGCGACGACGTCGAAGTGGCGCCTGGTCTCCGCGGCGCTCGTGGCGATCTCGGCGCGAAGCGCGAGCGTGATCTCGGACTTGAGCCCCGCCGCGCTCGCGGCGAGATCGCCGCGGAGGGCAAGCGTGATCTCCGAGGTGAGCTCAGACTTCAGCTCTGATTTGAGCTCCGACTTGAGCTCCGAGAAGCGTCGGTCGAAGTAGGCGACGAGCTCCTGATCCACGCTGGTACTTTGACGGTCCGACCGGGTCGCGTCAAGTGTGTCGGTCTGGAGACGGCCGCTCAGCCGCCCTTGAGGCGCGGATCGAGCAGGTCGCGCAGCGCGTCGCCCAGCATGTTGAAGCCGAAGACGGCGAGCGAGAGCGCGACGGCGGGCCAGATCGCGAGCCAGGGTGCCTGGTACATGTGGTCGAGGCCCGCCAGCGAGAGCATCCCGCCCCACGTCGGATAGGGCGGCGGCACGCCGAGCCCGAGGAACGAGAGGCTCGCCTCCGTCAGAATGACGGTCGAGAGCCCCGTGGTGGCGACCACGATGATGGTCGGCAGCACGTTCGGCAGGATGTGTCCCATCGTGATCCGGACGTGGCCCGAGCCGAGAGCCCTGGCGCTTTCGACGTACGTGTACTCCTTGATCGACAGCGCGACGCCCCGGACGATCCGCGAGTTCTGGATGCCGAAGGCGACGCCGAGGACCGCCGTGATGTTCCAGACGCTCGGGCCCAAGAGCGACATGATCGACATCAGGAGCAGGAGGGGCGGGAACGCCATCCACGCGTCCACTCCGCGCTGGAGCCAGAGATCGAACCGGCCGCCGAAGTAGGCCGAGAGCACACCGATCGTTGTGGCGAGGACGCACCCGAGCAGCACCGCGCCGAAGCCCACGTAGAGCGAGATGCGCGCGCCGTAGATCAGGCGTGTCAAGAGGTCGCGACCGAGCTGGTCGGTGCCGAGCCAGTGCGCGCCGTTCACCGCGATGAACCGCTCGGGCAGGCTCGTCTGCGCGAAGCCGTAGGGGGTGACGAGGTCGGCCAGGACGGCCGCCGCCAGCATGGCGACCACGATGGCGCCGCCGATGGTCCCCAGGGGCTTGCGGCGCAGCATCTGGACCCAGACGTCGACGTACCACGGACGGGTGCGCGACGGCCGGGCGACAGCGACGGCCACCGCGGCGCCGACCGATGAGGTCGGCAGCGCCGGCGCGCCCCTACCGATACCGGATGCGCGGGTCCAGAACCGCATAGGAGAGGTCGATGAGGAGATTGAGGCCGACGACCATCGCCGCAATGATCAGGTTCACCGACTGGACGACCGGATAGTCGAGCTTGGTGAGCGCCTCGAAGAAGAAGAGCCCGACGCCCGGCAGGCGGAAGATCGCCTCGATGATCACCGAGCCCCCGATGTAGAGCGGCGTCTGTAGGCCGATCAGGCTGATCACCGGGATCATCGCGTTCTTGAGCGCGTGGCGCAGCACGATCGTCCGCTCGCTGAGCCCTTTCGACCACGCCGTGCGGATGTACTCCTGGCGGAGCACGTCGAGGAGCGAGGAGCGCATGATGCGCATGATGGGCCCCGCGCGCGTCACCCCGAACACGAGCGCCGGCACGATCATGATCTTGAGATTCTCGAGCGGGTCGCGCGTGATCGGGATATAGGTCCAGACGGGCGTCCACTTGAAGTAGATCGACGGCAGCACGACCACGAGGACCGCCAGGCCGAAGTAGGGGACCGAGAGCGCCAGGATCGCCAGGATGCGGCCGATGTAGTCGGACGCGGTGTCCTGGCGCACGGCCGAGACGATGCCCACGAAGATTCCGATCACGACCGACACGAAAATAGTCAGCGCCGCCAGCTCGAGCGTGACCGGAAACCGCCGGACGAACTCGTCCAGGATCGGCTGGCGCGTCCAGTACGAGTTGCCGAAGTCGCCCCGTAGCACGATCCCGCCGATCCACTCGCCGTACTGGACGTAGGCCGGGCGGTCGAGGCCGAGGTCATGCCGCAGTGCCGCGAGGGTTGGGGCATATGCGTGGCCCTCGACCATGCGCGTGGCCACGTCGCCGGGCATGAGCCGCATCATCGCAAACACGATCACGCTCACGAGGAAGAGCGTCGGGATCGCGAGCGCGACGCGGCGGAGGACGTAGCGCTTCACTGGATGATCTTGTCGGCGCGGGCGAGCAGCGACTGCGGCATCGCAACACCGAGCGCCTTTGCCGTTCTCAGGTTGACGGTCAAACTGAAGGTCGTGGGGCGTTCCACGGGCAGGTCGCTCGGAGGGGAACCCTTGAGCACTTTGACGAGCATCGCGCCGGCCTGACTGAACAGGCTATGCAAGTGCGGTCCATACGCCATCAGGCCTCCGTCCTCGGCGAAGCCGGTGAAGGGCATGATCGTGGGGAGCCGGTTCTTGTTCGTCAGCTCTGCGATCCGCCTCCAGAATGAATTGAAGACCGGAGACCCGAGGACGAGCAGGGCCCCAGCCCGTTGCCTGGTAGCGGCTCGCACAGCAGCTTCGAGGTCGTCGGGGCCGCGTGCTTCCAGGGCCTGGAGCTGGAGGCGAAGACGCTGTGCCGCGGCTTCCGCCGCTTTCACCTGAGTCGGCCCGGTCGCGGGATCCCAGAGCATCGCGACGCGTGACAGCTTTTGGGATCGCCTCAGCCAGCATCTGGAGCCACTTTCCGCTGAGCTCGGGAAAATCGAGGAACACGCCCGTGACGTTCCTTCCGGGGCGCGCCAGGCTTGTGACGAAGCCGGAAGAGACGGGGTCCGTCTCCAGATCCAGCGCCACGATCGGGATGGTCGTGGTCGCGTGGGCGGCCGCGGCGACCCCGATCGGCGCGATGGCGAGGAGTGTGTCGACCTTCAGTGCGACGAGCTCGCGAGCGGCGGCGAAGATCTCATCCCGACTCCCCAGCCTCACGCGGTATTCGATGGTCAGGGTTCGGCCTTCGACGTAGCCTGCTTCGCGCAGAACCTGCTGGCACGCTTCGAAGAGGTCACGAAAGAACGAATTGTCCTGGGCCGGCCGGATCACGCCGAGCCGCACGGCCTTCGTCGCCTGCTGCCCCTCGGCGCCCAGAGGCGCCGAAAGGATGACGGCGGCAAGCGCCCGCATGAACGCCCGACGATCGCTCACTCGCTCACTACTTGTCGAGCCAGGTGTGGACGAGCCGCGGCCCCAGGCCGAAGCCGTCGTGAAATCTGAAGCCCTTCACGTAGGGCGGGTGCGCGACGTGCCAGGCGAGGCTCGGCAGGTAGACGTAGTAGGCTTTGTCGGCGAGGTAGCGCTGGATGTCGTCCACGATCTGCTTACGCTTCTTGGGGTCCAGCTCCCGCCGCTGGGCGACGAGCATCTTGTTCAGCTCGGCGTCAGCCACGTTGCTACGATTGTTCGGCTGCTCCGGGAAGAAGGCGCCGTAGAGCCAGTCGTCCACCTCGGTGAAGGGCGTGACCGGGCCCATCGCCATCTTCTCGAACTTGCCGAGATACGTCGTGGAGATGTACTTACCGTATTCCTCCGGCTTCATCTCGACGTTGATGCCGATCTTGCCGAGATTGTCGGCGGCCAGGTCGTAGAAGCTCCGCCACGGGGGCTGGTAGCCCGGCCAGTGGAACATCGGGGTCGCGAACCCCTTCGCAAGCCCGGCCTCGGCGAGCAGCCGCTTCGCCTCGTTCGGATCGTAGCCGACGAGATACTTGGCCTTGGCCGGATCGATCTTCGATGCCTCGAGCTTCCACTCCTTCAGCGCGCCCGGCACCGGCCCGGACTCGAGGCACCCCTCGCCGAAAAGCAGCGCGTCGTTCCAGCTCTTCCGATCGATGGCCAGCGAGACCGCGCGCCGGACGCGGACGTCGTTGAACGGCGGCTGGTCGGTGCGGAAGTAGATGATGCTCTGGCCCATGGCGTTGGCCGGCGTCATCACCATCTCCGGATTGGTCTTCTTCAGCGAGCGCGCCTCCTCCGGGTTCACCCAGCCCCAGAGCTGGCTCAGCTCGACCTTGCCCGACCGCAGGAGCGCCAGCCTCGCCGAGGCGTCGGGCGCGATCTCGACGACCACCCCGTCGAGGTACGGCAGCCCCTTCATGAAGTAGTCGGGGTTGCGCTCGTACGTGAGCTTCACGCCCTTGTCGTAGGACTTGAGCACGAAGGGCCCGGTGCCGATCACGCTGTCGGCGTGGTTGAAGTCCTTGAACTTCTCCTCCGCCTCACGCGGCAGGATCACGCAGTACGTGGGGTTCGCCAGGTGGTTCAGGAACGGCGCGAACGGCTCCTTCAGCGTCACCTTGACCGTGTATTTATCCACGAGGTCGATGGACTGCACCGGATCGAAGCGCGACCGAAACCCCGACTTCCCCATGAAGCGCTCGAGCGAATACTTGACGTCGTCGGCCGTGACCTCGCGGCCGTTGACGGGTGGCTTGGCATGGAACTTCACGCCCTTCCGAAGGTGGAAGGTGTACACGCTGCCGTCCTTCGACACCGTCCATCGCTCGGCGAGATCCGGGACGATCGAGAAATCCGCGGGGTGCTGCTGCTCCGGGCCGTAAGGGAAGCGCACGAGCTGGCTATAGACCAGGCTGATGTACGAATGGGTGAGAAAGCTCACCGACAGGTGCGGGTCGAGACTGGGCGCCTCGCGCTCGGCCATGCGGAGAACGCCGCCCCGCTTGGGCTGCTGGGCGGTCGCCGGCTGGGCGGCCAAGAGGCCAATGACGAGCATGAGAGACATCGCGAGCGCGAGGCGTCGAGTCATGACCGATCCTCCATGTCCCGTGGCCGGGATTATGCTTTCACCCACGCCGGGAAGTCACCGGCGAACCGCTCGAGCGAGAGCAGAACGACCCGGCTGTCGCCGCGTGCCGCCTCGCGGTCCCGAGGCGTGTTGTAACCCCAGCCGGCAAGGAAGAGCCCGACGTCGTCGAGACCCGGCGTGCTCTTCACGGCCTCGAGGGTCTTCAGTCGATCCTCCACGAACCAGAGGCTGCGCGCCGGTGAGCGGGGCTCGACCAGTTCCCGCAAGATCTCGGGCTTGGGCCGGCCCGCCTCCTTGCCGCAGACGTCCTCGACGCCGAGGTCGAGCCCCTGCCGTACCAGGAGCTTCCGCGCGAAGCGACCCTCCTTGGTCGTCACGATGACGACGCGCGTGGGGCCGCCCCCGAGCCGCCGGAGCCGATGGATCACCCCGGGATAGAAGCGGTGGTGGTCGAGCCAGTCGCCCTCGTCCGCGGCGATCCACTCGTCGCGGACGCCGTCGAGCACGGCGACGATCTCGTCGCGCGTGCGGCCCAGCTTGCCCAGGAGCGCCTCCGGGCGCCAGCGTTCTAGGATCTCCGCCTCACCGACACCCGCCAGCAACGCCATGACCAGTAGGGGCATCTCCCAGCCGTGCTCGACGACCGGCCGCACACGCGCGTAACGGTCGACGAGCCCGCGGGGCGGGTCGGGCGCGGCGGACGGACGGAGCCGGCGCCAGACGCGCCACGCCGCCCCGAAGTACTCGGCCGTGCCGTCGCAGAGGACGCCGTCGAAGTCGAGCGCGAGGATCGTGGGGGTGCTCGCGGGCACGACGGAACTCTAGTGTAGAGTGAGTCCATGGTCAAAGCTGTCGCCGTGCTGACGCTGGCCGTGCTCGTCGCGGCCGGGCCGGTCTCGGCCCAGTCACTGGACGAGGTCGTTCGTGACATCGAAGCGGCCTACGGTCGCATGATCGACCTCCGCGCCGACTTCACCCAGACCGCGTTCAACAAGAGCCTCAACCAGACGATTCCGGCTCGGGGGACGGTCTACTTGAAGAAGGGAGGCAAGCTCCGCTGGGAGTTCACGGAGCCTACCCCCCAGGAGATCGTCTCCGACGGCAAGAAGCTCTGGGTCTACACACCGACGCTGAACCAGGCGAACGTGGCCCAGGCGCCTGAGGCCCTGGCCGGGCCAGCCGGAAGCTTCCTCGCCGGGCTCGGTCGTCTGCGCGCCGAGTTCCAGGTGCGCTTCCTGAACCCAGCCCAGCCCAAGGACGCCGAGGGGAACTGGGTCCTCGACCTCACCCCGAAGCAGCCGCTCCCGACGCTGACGCGCCTGATCCTGTCGGTCGAGGGGAAGAACTGGGAGATCAGGCGGGCCGTGGTGCACGATCAGTTCGAGAACACGGTGACGATGCGCTTCACGAAAATGGCGGTGAACAGCGGGCTGCCGGACCGAACCTTCACCTTCGTCGCGCCGAAGGGTGTCGTGATCGTGCCGCTCAAGTAGGGGAGGGCGATGGCCGCTGAGAACTCGTTCGACATCGCGTGCAAGCTCGAGATGCAGGAGGTGACGAACGCGCTCGACCAGGCGCGACGGGAAATTGCGACGCGCTACGACCTGAAGGGCGCGAAGTGCGACGTGACGCTCGAGAAGACCGACATCACTCTCACGGCGCCCGACGACATGAAGCTCAAGGCGGTGGTCGACATTCTCCAGTCGCGCCTGCACAAGCGCGGCGTGCCGCTGAAGGCGCTCACCTACGGCGAGGTCGAACAGGCCGCCGGCGGCGTGCTCCGGCAGAAGATCGCGCTCCAGCAGGGGATCCCGATCGAGCGCGCCAAGGAGATCGTCCGGCTCATCAAGGACTCGAAGATCAGGGTGCAAGCGTCCATCCAGGAGGACCAGGTCCGCGTGGCCGGGAAGAACCGCGACGATCTCCAAAAGATCATCGGGATGCTGCGGGACAAGGATCTCGGCATCGCGCTCCAGTTCACGAACTACCGCAGCGTCTAGAGTCTCGGGCCGGCAGGGTATACTGGGCTTCTAGAAATGAAGGTTCACCTGACGACCCTCGGCTGCCCGAAGAACCAGGTCGACTCCGAGCTGATGCTCGGCATGCTGACCGAGGCCGGATTTCCGATCGTGGAGCAGCCCGAGGACGCGGAGTGTCTCATCGTCAACACGTGCGCCTTCATCGACCGCGCGCGCGAGGAATCGGTCGACACGATCCTCGAGCTCGCGAAGCTGAAGGAGCGCGGCTCGTGCCGGGCGCTCATCGTCACCGGCTGCCTCACCCAGCGCTACGGCGGGGACATTCTCACGGAGATGCCCGAGATCGACGGGATCCTCGGCACCGCGAACCTCTCCCGGATCGTCGAGCTGGTCCGTCAGGCGGCGGGCCGTCACGACTGGGCGACCTCGGCACCGCCGGGCTATCTCTACGACGCGACGACACCGCGTCTCCTGACGGGCCGCGTCCCCTACGCCTACGTGAAGATCGCGGAGGGGTGCGACATGGGCTGCACCTTCTGTGCGATTCCCCAGTTCCGCGGCCGTCACCGGAGCCGGCCGCTCGCCGACGTCGTGAAGGAGGTCGAAGGCCTGGCGGCGCGCGGCGTGCAGGAAGCGATCCTGGTCTCGCAGGACACGCTCGCCTACGGCCGCGATCTGCCGGGCAACGGGGACATCGCCGAGCTCCTGCTGGCGCTCGGCGAAACGCGGATGCCCTGGATCCGCCCGATGTACCTGCATCCCGCGCACGTCAACGACCGGCTCATCGAGCGATGGGCGCGCGCGCGCGTCGTCCCATACCTGGACATGCCCGTGCAGCACGGCGACGACGGGGTGCTGAAGGCCATGCGACGCGCCGTGACCGCGAGGCGGATGAAAGAGATCGTGCGCGCCTTCCGCGAGGCGATCCCGAGACTCACTGTCCGCACGACTGTGCTTGTCGGCTTCCCTGGCGAGTCGGAGGCCGCGTTCCAGAATCTCCTCGAATTTCTCGACGAGGTCCGCTTCGACCGCCTCGGCGTTTTCACCTACTCGGCCGAAGAGGGGACGCCGTCGCCCGCGTATCCCGACCAGGTCGCGGCCGAGGTCGCGGCGGAACGCGCCGCGCTCGTGCAGGAATATCAGGACCGCCTCGCCTGGGAGCGCGGCGCTGCGCTCGCCGGCGCCGTGACGGACGTTCTGGTCGACGGCCCCAGCGAGGATCCTGCGTTCGCGTGGGAGGGGAGGACCGCAGGCCAAGCGCCCGAGATCGACGGGGTCGTGTACCTCCGCGACCGGAGCTTGACGCCGGGCCACTTCGCGCGCATTCGCATCGTCGAGGTCGAGGGATACGAGCTCGTCGGCGAGCGCGCCTAGGCAGGCCACGGCGGTAGACCGTGTAGCGCTCGTCATCGCGACCGGCTGCGGCACCGGCTACTCGCCACTGGTTCCGGGTACGGTCGGCAGCGTCCTCGCTGCCTTCATCGTGTGGATCATTCCGTTCTCGCGCTCCGGTCTGCTGCTGTGTTTCGTCGCCGTCACGCTCGCCGGGACCTGGGCGGCTCACCGCGCCGAGCGCCTGCTCGGCGCCAAGGATCCGGGCGCGATCGTCATCGACGAGGTGGCCGGGATGACGCTCACCGTTCTTCCGTTTCCGCCGACGGTCGCGGTGCTGGCGGTGGGCTTGGTCCTGTTCAGGATTTTCGACATCACCAAGCCGTTCCCCGCGCGTGCAAGCCAGCGGCTCGCCGGCGGCATCGGCGTCATGGTGGATGACCTGATCGCGGCGTTGTACGCTCTCGCCGTGATCGCGGTCGGCCGCGCCACCCTCGCCTGGCCATGACGGCGAGCGCCCACATCGTGACGGTCGGAGGGATGCCGTCCGCCGGCGCGGACGATACGGCCGTCGCCGCCGCCCTCGCCGCCGCGGGCATTGCCGTCGCGAGTCGCGGCTTCATCGAGGACGATGAAGCCGCCCTGGAACGGGCGCTCGGGCCCGACGAGGCGTTGACGGTGGTGCTCGCGGGCGGTGGAGGCTCGGCCGGTGACATCGTGCGCCGCGTGCTCGCGCGCGTCAGCGGCACGCGGCTCGTGCTCAACGAGCGTCTCCTTGCCGCGCTCCAGGAGCGCTACCGGCGGCTCGACCGACCGCTGCCCCGACGGGCGGAACGCCTGGCGCTCCTGCCGCAGGGCACGACGGTGTGGGTCACGGCCGACGGCGAAGCCGGGTGGGCCCTCGAGAGCGGCCCGCGCGCCTTCGCGGTCGTTGCGCGCGACGCCGGGGTCCAGTCGATGATCGAGCAGCATCTGGCGCCCTTCGCGCGCGCCTGGGCGAGCGGGCGCGGGGCCGCGCTCGTTCGGACACTCCGGACGGCCGGCCTCAGCCTCGCCGATGTCGAGGAGCGGCTCGTCGACTGGCTGGGCCGGGAAGGCGAGGTGACCGTGTCCACCATCCCCGCCGACGGCGAGGTGTGGGTGAGGCTGCGCGCGCGCGCCTCGACGCCGGCCGAGGCCGCACGGAGCCTCGGCAAGGCCGAAGCAGCGATCGTCGGCATCCTCGGCGGCGACTGTTTCGGGCGCGACGGCGACACCCTGGAGCTGGTCGTTGGCCGCATGCTGCTCGAGCGGAGGCTGACGCTGGCCGTGGCGGAGTCATGCACGGGCGGGCTCCTGGGCCACCGCCTGACCAACGTTCCGGGCTCTTCGGCGTACTTCGAGCGGGGCGTTCTGGTGTACTCGAACCGAGCAAAGGAGGAGCTGCTCGGCGTCCCCGAGTCAATCCTGAACACGCACGGGGCCGTCAGCGCGCCGTGTGCCGAGGCGATGGCGCGCGGGATCGCCACGCGCGCGGGCGCGCCGTGTGGGCTCGCCATCACAGGCATCGCCGGCCCCGACGGCGGAACGCCGACGAAACCCGTCGGCACCGTCTTCATCGGTCTGGCCGTCCAGGGCGACGCCCTCGCGCGACGCTTTCACTTCGCCGGCGACCGGGCCGCGGTGAAGTGGCAGTCGACCCAGGGGGCGCTCGACATGCTCCGGCGGTCCCTGAAGGGACAACCGTGAGAGCGTGGAGTGTCGTGCTGATCGTGGCGGCCGCGGCGTGCTCGACCATCACGCCCTTCGACCGTGGTCTCTCGTTTGCCCAGCGAGGCCAGGATCTGGCTGCGAAGGAGGCGTTCGACGAGGCGATCCGCCGCTCGCCGGAGTCGGCTCCCGCGTACGCGAACCGCGGCAGCGTCCGGGCGCGCCTGGGCGACCTGGACGGCGCGAACGAGGACTACACGAAGGCGCTCGCGCTGGGGTCGCGCGACGGCGACGTCCTCTTCAACCGAGGCCTGGTACTGGTCTCGAAGCGCGACTACCAGGGCGCGATCACCGATTTCACGACCGCCCTCTCGGTGAACCCTCGTCACGCCGAGGCCCTCTTCGCGCGCGGCAGCGCGCGGTGGCTCGCCGGCGACACGGAGCCGGCCCGAGCCGACTGGCTCCGGGCGATCGAGCTCGAGCCGGAGCCGCGACAGAAGGCGCGGATGCGCGCCGCCGTCGACAGCGCACCGCCGGTGGCGCGGCCCGCCGTGCTGACATCGTCGCCGGCAGCGCCCGTTGCCGCCGCCCCGGGTCCGGGGACCGGCCCGCCCGCCTCAGCGCCGGCATCAACCTCGATCCCCCCGGCGCAGGCTCCGCTCGATTCGCGAGGACTGGCGGCGCGCGGCCTCGAGCGGGAGCTCAAGGGCGACCGCCCGGGAGCGATCACCGATCTGCGCGCCGCGCTCGCCGCCGAAACCGATCCGGAGCGGCGCCAGGGCATTCGGAACCTGCTGCAGCTGCTGGACGCCCGATAGACGGCATCCGCGCGTTCGTCGCGATCCTGCTCGACGACGCCATCCGAAGAGAGCTCGGCGCGGCGATCGAGCGGCTGCGACCTGTGGCGCGCGATGTGGCCTGGGTGGTTCCTGGGAATCTCCATCTCACCATGAAGTTCCTCGGCGAGGTCGCCGAGGGCCGGATCGGCGCCATCGTCAGCGCGCTCACGGGAGCGGCCTCGGACGTGAACGCTTTCGAGGCCAATTGTGCGGGGCTCGGCGCCTTCCCATCGGTGACGCGTCCGCGGGTCGTCTGGGCCGGGGTGACGGCAGGCGCCCGCGCGATGGTCGATCTGGCCGGCCGCGTGGACGAGGCCCTCGCGGGGCTCGGCTTCGCCAGCGACGAGCGGCCCTTCTCTCCGCACATCACGCTCGGCCGGGCGCGCCAGGCCGGGCGAAACCAAGCCCTCGCCGAGGCCCTGCGGGGCGCCGCGGGGTGTGAGTTCGGCCGGATCCGCGTCGCGGGCGCCTCGCTCATGCGCAGCGAGCTGTCCCCGCGGGGCGCCCGATACACGGAGCTGGCCACCGTGAGCCTCGGCGGAGATGTCGGGCGCCGTGTCTGAATGTCCGGACATTGACGCCCCTGCCGGGGCCCCCCTAGAATGTTCGAAAGCGGTAACGCAACGTGCAGCGGGCATGCGAGGATGATTCAAGGAGAGGCGTATGGCTGAGGCGAAGAGCGAGCGACGGCAGGCCCTAGAGCTGGCGATCGCGCAGATCGAGCGGCAGTTCGGCAAGGGCTCGGTCATGCGCCTCGGCGCGAACGGGCCCCTCGAGGAGATCGCCGTCATTCCGACCGGCGCCATCACGCTCGACGTGGCGCTCGGCGTCGGCGGCCTGCCGCGGGGACGGGTCACCGAGATCTACGGCCCCGAGTCCTCGGGCAAGACCACGCTCGCGTTGCACGTCATCGCGGAAGCCCAGCGCCTGGGTGGCATCGCCGCATTCATCGACGCCGAGCACGCGCTCGACCCGATCTACGCCAAGAAGCTTGGCGTCAACACCGACGAGCTGCTCATCTCGCAGCCGGACACCGGCGAGCAGGCGCTCGAGATCACCGAGACGCTCGTCCGCTCCAACGCCGTCGACGTGATCGTGATCGATTCGGTCGCGGCGCTGGTTCCCCGTGCCGAGCTCGACGGCGACATGGGCGACTCGCTGCCGGGCCTGCAGGCGCGCCTCATGTCCCAGGCGCTCCGCAAGCTCACCGCCGCCATCTCGCGCTCAGGCGCGGTCGTGATCTTCATCAACCAGATGCGCGAGAAGATCGGGGTAATGTTCGGCTCGCCTGAAACGACCTCGGGCGGGCGCGCCCTGAAGTTCTATGCCTCCATGCGGCTCGACATCCGGCGGCAGGACGCGATCAAGCAGGGGACCGAGTCGCTCGGAGTGAGGACCAAGGTCAAGGTGGTCAAGAACAAGCTCGCGCCGCCCTTCCGGGAGGCGGAGTTCGACGTCATTTACGGCGAAGGCATTTCGAAGGCGGGCAGCGTGCTGGACGCTGGCGTCGACCACGGCCTCATCGAGAAGTCCGGGACCTGGTACACGTACAAGAGCGAGCGGATCGGACAGGGACGTGAGAACGCCAAGAAGTGGTTCCAGGAAAATGCGGCGACGCTCGCCGACCTCGAAGCGAAACTCCGTGACGCTCTTGGGCTTCGCCAGGCCGTGCCGATCAAATAGGAGTCGCTCATGGCGATGGAATTCGACAAGCTCCTGGTCACCGGCGTCGAGCGCGGCGCCTCGGACCTCCACCTGAAGGCGAACTCGCCGGTGGTCCTCCGGATCCACGGGCGCCTGGCGCCCCAGGGGGATCTCGGCGTGCTCACCGCCGACGACATGGACGCGATCGCGCGCCGGTGTCTCACCGAGCGGATGTACACCCAGCTCAAGGAAGGACGCGAGGTCGACTCGGCGTACTCGGTGCCGAACTACGGCCGGTTCCGCGTCAACATGTTCCTGGCGCTCGGCGCCGTGCGGGCCGTGCTGCGCTCGATCCCGTCGAAGAAGCCGAAGTTCGAGGAGCTCGGGCTGCCGGAGGTGCTCGAGCAGCTCTCCATGGAACGCCGCGGCCTGGTGCTGGTCACCGGCATCACGGGTTCGGGCAAGTCGACGACGCTCGCGTCGATGATCGACTACATCAACCGCACGCGGAACGATCACATCATCACGATCGAGGATCCGATCGAGTTCACCCACGATGACATCGGCTGCGTGGTCAGCCAGCGCGAGATCGGCCACGACTCGTCGAGCTTCGCCACCGCGTTGCGCGCGGCACTTCGCGAGGACCCGGACGTGATCCTCGTGGGCGAGATGCGCGACCCGGAGACCATGTCGGTCGCGCTCCACGCCGCGGAGACGGGCCACCTGGTCTTCTCGACGCTCCACACGCTCAACTCCAGCGAGACCGTCAACCGGATCATCGGCACCTTCCCGCCCCATCAGGAGCAACAGATCCGTGACCAGCTGGCGGCCGTCATGGTCGGCATCGTGTCCCAGCGGCTCATCCCGAAGATCGGAGGGGAGGGGCGCATTCCGGCCGTAGAGGTGCTTGTCGGCACCGGCGCCATCAGGGACTGCATCCGGGAGCCCAAGCGGACGCCGGAGATCCCCGCGTTCATCGCCCAGGGGCAATCGCAGTACGGCATGCAGACCTTCGACCAGTGTCTGCTGAAGCTCTATCGAGAGGGCACCATTTCGTACGAGACCGCCCGGGAAGCGGCGACCAACGCCGACGACTTCGACCTCAAAGTCCGGGGCATCTTCTCGACGGGCGAGCAGTCGTTCGAGCAGAAGCGGGAGGAGCGGGCGCCCGTCTCCCCCGCCGGCAGCTCCTTCTTCAAGAAATCGTAACGGGTCCGCGCGGTCCGCGGCGAGCTCTCGACGCGCGCACCGCGCGGCTCGCCGCCGCCGATCTCCTGTCGCGACGCGCCTGGACCACGCGCGAGCTGGCGGTGCGCTTGCGCCGGCGCGGTGCGCCGGCGCCGGTCGCCGCCGAGGTCCTCGCCGATCTCACCGCGCGTGGCTACCTCGACGACGCTGCCTTCGCCCGCCACTGGGTCGCTACTCGCTCGGCACGCGGCTACGGCCCCGCGCGCCTGCGCGCGGAGCTGCGGGCGCGTGGAGTCGCCGGGTCCCTGGTCGACGCGGCGCTCGCCGCCCAGGGCGACGACGAGCTCGAGCGGGCGCGCGCCGTCGCCCGCCGCCGCCTGCCGGCGCTCCAGCGTGCGGATCGCACCCGGGCCGCCGCGCGGCTGCGCGACCATCTCGTGCGTCGCGGTTACTCTGCGGCGGTGGTGTCGCGCGTCGTCCGCGAGAGCGTCGGCCTCCGGCTCGAGGACTGAGTCGCGAGTGATACAATGAGCCTTCCATAGTGCGCGCCGCAGGTCGCGGGGCTGAGCTGATCCGAAACACCCCGCCGGCGGAGCGATTATGAACGTATGACCGGCGCCGAGCTCCGCGAAAAGTTTCTGCAGTACTTCGAGCGCAACGGGCATACGCGCGTGCGCTCGTCGTCGCTCGTCCCCGGCGACGACCCGACGCTCCTGTTCACCAACGCGGGCATGGTCCAGTTCAAGTCCATCTTCCTCGGCGAGGAGCGGCGCGACTACGTGCGCGCGACGTCGAGCCAGAAGTGCGTGCGCGCCGGCGGCAAGCACAACGACCTCGAGAACGTCGGCCGCACGGCGCGGCACCACACCTTCTTCGAGATGCTCGGCAACTTCTCCTTCGGCGACTACTTCAAGGCGGACGCGATCGCCTTCGCCTGGGAACTCCTCACGCGCGACCTCGGGCTCGACCGTCGCCGACTCATCGCGACCGTGTATACCGACGACGACGACGCGTTCGCCCTCTGGAAGCGCGTGGCCGGATTCGGTGACGACCGCGTGCTGCGCCTTGGCGAGAAGGACAACTTCTGGGCGATGGGGGACACGGGACCGTGCGGCCCGTGCTCCGAGGTCCACTTCCACCAGGGCGACCAGATTCCGTGCGCCGAGGTCGCCGCGGGCCGGCCGTGTCTCGGGCCTGCGTGTGAGTGCGACCGCTGGGTCGAGGTGTGGAACCTGGTCTTCATGCAGTTCAACCGCGACGCGCGCGGCACGCTCACGCCGCTGCCGCGGCCGTCGATCGACACCGGCATGGGGCTCGAGCGCATCACCGCCGTCGTGCAGGGGAAGGCGTCGGTCTACGACACCGACCTCCTGGCCCCGCTGATCGAGGCGGTGGCCGCACTCACCCGGCGCCGCTATGGCGCCAGCGAGGCCGACGACGTGTCGCTGCGGGTCATCGCCGATCATGCGCGGGCGACCACGTTCCTGATCGCCGACGGTGTGACGCCCTCGAACGAGTGGCGCGGCTACGTGCTTCGACGCATCATGCGCCGGGCCATGCGCCACGGGCGGATGCTCGGGCTCACGGACCCGTTCCTCTGGAAGACGGTCGAGTGGGTCGTGTCGATGATGGGCGCCGCGTACCCGGAGCTCGTCGCCGAGCGCGCCCGCATCCAGGACGCGGTCCGAGGCGAGGAGGAGCGCTTCGCCGAGACGCTCGATACCGGCATGCTCAAGATCAAGGATTTCCTCGACGCTCACGCCGGCGACACGCGACGGGTGGTGGATGGCCGCCTTCTGTTCACGCTCTACGACACCTACGGGTTTCCCATGGACCTCGCCGAGGAGGTCTTTCAGGACGCGGGCTGGCGGGTAACGGACGCGACGCGCGCGGCCGCGGACGCCGAGATGGAGGCGCAGCGCGCCCGCGCCCGCGCCGGCGCGGCGTTCGGCGCCGGCGACGACGCGGAGGCGGCCACGGTCTACCAGCGACTCGGCGTCCCGGCGACCGAGTTCGTCGGATACGACTCGCTGACGTCGCCCGCCCGGATCCTGGCGATCGTCGACGTCGGCGCCGGCGGCCCGCGGCGGCTCCCCGAGGTGGCCGAGGGCGCCGAGGTCGAGATGATCCTCGATCGCACGCCGGCCTACGCTGAGTCAGGCGGCCAGGTGGGCGATACGGGCACGCTCGCCGGCCGGACCGGCCGCGGGCAGATCGTCGACACGTACTACCGCGGCGCCAAGCTGATCGTGCACCGGGTCCGGATCGTCAGTGGCGGCTTTCACGAGAACGAGGACGTCGCCGTCAGCATCGAGACGCCACGGCGCCAGGGCCTGCGCCGGCATCACACCGGCACGCACCTGCTCCACGCGGCGCTGCGCCGGGTCCTGGGCACCCACGTGACCCAGGCGGGTTCGCTCGTGGCGCCGGACCACCTGCGCTTCGACTTCTCCCACGGGGCCTCACTGAAGGACCGCGACGTGGAGCAGATCGAGGAGCTCGTGAACGAGCAGGTCCAGGCCAACGTCCCGGTCGCTCGTATGGAGATGGACCTGGACGAGGCGCTCAGGATGGGCGCCATGGCGCTGTTCGGGGAGAAGTACGGCAGCCGGGTGAGCGTCATCAAGATCGGTGATTTCTCGACCGAGCTATGCGGCGGCACTCATCTGGACCAGACCGGTGAGCTCGGCCTCCTCAAGGTCGCCGCCGAGGGTGCCGTCGCCTCCGGCGTGCGGCGTGTCGAGGCCGTCGCGGGGCCGGCGGCGCTCGAGAGCATCGCCAGGAGGGAGGCAGCGCTTCGCGAAGCGGCAGAGCTGCTGAAGATCGGGCCTCTGGAGGTCCCGAAGCGACTCCGGAAGCTCCTCGAGGAGCAGCGCGCGCTCGAGAAGCAGCTGGCGGAGCTCGAGGCACGGCTCGCGCGCTCGCGCGCGGAGGACCTCGTCAAGGTGGCGCGCCAGGTCAACGGTGTCGCCGTGATCGCCGGCCGGATCGACGGGCTGGATGCGGATGGACTCCGTTCGGTCGCGGATACCCTGCGCAACCGGCTCGGCTCCGGGGTCGTCTGCGTGGGGAGCGTCGTTGACGGCAAGGTGAACCTCATCGCCGCGGTGACGAAGGACCTCACCGCCCGCTTCCAGGCGGGCCGGCTGGTCCAGGAGGTTGCCAAGGCGGTCGGCGGCGGGGGCGGCGGCCGTCCCGATCTCGCCCAGGCGGGGGGAAAGGATCCGGCTCGTCTTGACGCGGCTTTAGAGCTCGTCTACGCATTCGTGGGACGTGCCGCGGGGTGAGGGCCAGGAGCATGGCCTGGGTTAAAATACTGGGTGATGGCCCTTGGGCGGATCCTGGTCGTTGATGACGAAGCCCCCGTGCGCGAGGTCCTGACCGAGTACTTCGCCACCGAGGGCTATGACGTCGAGGTAGCGGGGAGCGGTATCGAGGCGCTCACCGCGATTCGCGACGGGCGCGCCGACCTCGTTCTGCTGGACGTGCGCATGCCCGGGCTTGACGGCGTACAAGTTCTCCGCCGGATCCGCGAGCTGACCGAGAGTGTTCCCGTCATCATGGTGACCGCAAACGAAGACGCCGGCCTCGCAAAGGAGACGCTCAAGCTCGGCGCCTTCGATTACGTCGCCAAGCCCTTCGACTTCGACTATCTCGATCGCGCCGTGGCCGCGGCCCTCGCGCGCGTGGCCGAGAAGGCTGCCGCCGGCCCCGTTCCGGACGACGACCCGTGGAAGCGTCTCGCCCACACGGTGTTCCGCGCCGTGCGCGCCATGGGGCAGACGGCGCGGACATCCACCGGCGAGCGGCTGGAGACCGCGGCCCTCGCCGCAGCGCGCGGCGCGGCGGCCGGCAGAGGCGCAGTCGCCGGTGAGGACCTTGCTGAGATCGCGATGCTTCTCGACCTCGCCGCCGAGTTCGGTGATCTCCCGGCCGCAGACCGGGCGCTCGTGGAGTCCGCGATTGAAGCGGCGCGCCGGTCGCTCCCCGTCCCGCGCTGACCGGCGGCGCCGGGCGCCCGACCGGTCAGACGTCGAGCCGCACCTCAAGATCCTCCACACCGTCGCGGAGGCCGTCAGCCGCACGCTCGACGTCGAGGAAGTCCTGCGCACCGCGGTCGACGCGCTCACGGGCGTCACCGGTCACGAGATTTCGAGCCTCCATCTCCTCTCCGAGGACGGCAAGACGCTCGAGCTCCGGGGCGAGCGCGGAATGTCCGCGCGCCTGCGCGAGGTGAACCGGACGCTGCCCGTCGGCGAAGGGCTCATCGGCCACGTGGCCGTCACGGGCAAGACAGTCCGGATCGACAAGAACTACGATGACCCGAATGTCCTGCCGAGCGCCAGGGCCGCGGTCCGGCGCGAGCAGATCCAGGGGTTCGTCTGCGTGCCGATCCATAGCCGGGGGCGGATCCTCGGCACTCTCTCGCTCGGCCGCAAGACCCTCGACCAGTTCCACCGGCAGGAGCTCGCCCTCCTCGCGGCGGCCGCCGATCAGATCGGCGTCGCCCTACACAATGCGCAGCTCTACTCGGAGCTGCTGCGCGAGCGCGACGAGCTCAAGCGCGCCCACGCGCAGCGCATCCGCGCCGAGACACAGCTCGTCCACGCCGAGAAGCTCTCGGCCGTCGGCGAGCTCGCTTCGGGAGTCGCGCACGAGATCAACAACCCGCTGACGACGATCCTCGGCCAGACGCACCTCCTGCTGACGCACCCGGAAACGACCTCGCACGTGCGCGACCGCCTCGGGATCGTCGCCGAGGAGGCGGGCCGCGCGGCGCGCATCGTCCAGAACTTGTTGCTGTTCGCCCGTCACTACACGCCCGAACGGCGCCCGTGCTCGGTCGCCGACCAGGCGCGGCGGGTGCTCGAGCTGAAGGGCTATCAGCTCCAGCAGGACAACATCCGCGTGGTCACCGACTTCGCCGCGTGCCCGTTCGTGTGGGCCGACGAGAACCAGCTCCAGCAGGTGCTGCTCAACCTCGTCCAGAATGCGCATCAGGCGATGGCCAAGCACCCGGCGAATCGGGTGCTGACGGTGCGGGTCTGGCCGTCGGATCGCCACGCCCACGTCGAGGTGCGCGACACGGGCCCGGGGATCCCGCCCGAGGCGCTGCCGAAGGTCTTCGACCCCTTCTTCACCACGAAGCCACCCGGCGAGGGAAGCGGCCTGGGGCTCTCCGTCTCCTACGGCATTGTCACCGAGCTGGGAGGCGCGCTCCGGGCCGAGAACTGCGCCGAGGGCGGCGCCTCGTTCATCGTCGAGCTGCCGCTCGGGGAGCCCGCCGCCTGACGTCCTGGCGGGCTGTCGTGCTCCTGCTGGCCCTCCTGGCGACCGGCTGCGCCGGCGTCGGAGCTCCCGTGGCTGGTGCCCCGGCCCATCACCGCGAGCGCGGGTACGCGAACCTGAATCCGTCGCATGTGACCGCCGGCGCCTGGACACGTTTCACGTTCTTCGTCTCACGCATCTGGGCCAGCACCTTCACGCCGCGGACCGCGAACTTTCCCCAGGTGGCGAGCGACCTCGGGACGATCCATGACAGTCGCGGCGCCGTGACCGTGACCTGGGTCGGTCATGCGACCCTGTTGATCCAGCTGGACGGCGTCAACATTCTCACCGACCCTCACTGGTCGGCCCGAGCGAGCCTGGTGTCGTTCGCGGGACCGCGGCGAGTGTCGGCCCCCGGTCTCAAGTTCGAAGATCTACCGCCGATCCACGCGGTCGTGATCTCGCATGACCACTACGATCACCTGGACGAGGCGACGGTCAGACGGCTCGCCGCGGAGCACCGGCCCCGGTTCTTCGTCCCGCTCGGGCTCAAACAGTGGTTCGCAGACGTCGGCATCACCGATGTCGACGAGCTCGACTGGTGGGGCAAGCGCGAATTGCGTGGGCTGACGTTCACCTGTGTCCCGGCCCAGCACTTCTCGGGGCGCACTCTCTGGGATCGGAACCGCCGCCTCTGGAGCGGCTGGGTCGTCGCCGGCCGAGCCAAGCGTCTCTACTTCGCAGGGGACACGGCCTACTTCGACGGGTTCAAGGAGATCGGAGCCCGGCTCGGCCCGTTCGACCTCGCAGCGGTGCCGATCGGCGCCTACGTGCCCGCGGTCATCATGAAGGCCAGCCACACGACGCCGGAGGAGGCGCTCCGGGCCTTGGCCGACGTCCGTGGGCAGCGATTGGTTCCGATCCACTGGGGCACGTTCGATCTCGCCGAGGAACCGCTCGACGAGCCTCCGCAGCGGCTCGTCGCCGAAGCTCGCCGTTTGCGCCTCGACCTCGATCGGATCTGGGTTCTCAAGCACGGCGAAACACGTCGCTGGTGACGGGATGGGGTCGGCGAGGGCGGGCGGGGTCCCTGGCTCGACCCGACTGCTGCGATGCGCTGCGACGAAATTCTTCAGCCTGAGGCGATGCAGCGCTGACTACACGGGTCGAGCCAGGGACCCCGCCCGGCCCTCGCCGACCCCATCCTGTTTACCGCCTGGGTCCCTGATATGGGCCTGGCTGAGCGCAACCCGACCCGGCTGACGAGGCGCGTCTCTAGCGTCACAGAGCTTCGAGGAGGAGGCCTTTCAGATAGCGGGTCTCCGGGACTGTCAGGAGGACGGGGTGGTCGCTGGATTGCGTGAGCCGATCGACGACGCGAAGCCGGACTCCGGCGTCGGCGGCGGCGTCCCGGCAGATCTCCTCGAAGAGCGCCTCGGACACGTGGTGCGAGCACGAGAAGGTCATTAGGCTTCCGCCGCGCTCGAGCAGGCGCAGGGCGCGTAGATTGATCTCCTTGTAGCCGCGCGCGGCGGCGTCGAGCGCCGATCGGCTACGAGCGAACGGCGGCGGATCGAGGACGATCACGCCGAAGCGCGCCCCGGTGCGCTCGAGCCCCCGAAGCTCGTCGAAGGCATTCGCCGCGCGGATCTCCGCCTGGGCCGTGAAGCCGTTCAGCGCGAGGTTCTGGCGGGCACCGGCGATCGCCTCCGGCGAGGACTCGATGCAGACGGCCCGCCGGGCGCCGCCATGGAGCGCGTGGCAGGCGAAGCCGGCGGTGTAGCTGAAGGCGTCGAGGACGTCGCGGCCCCTGGCCAGAACGCCGGTACGAGCGCGGTTCTCGCGCTGGTCGAGGTAGGAACCGGTCTTGTGACCGACGCCGATCGTCACCTCGAAGGCGACGCCGCCTTCGTTCACCCTGACGCTCCGGGGCCCGGAGCCCCGGGCCCACCCGAGGGCCGCCGAGAACCCTTCGAGCCGAGCGGAAGCCTCCTCGTCCATGTCGAAGGCGAGCGTGCCACTGAACATGTCGGTCAGCGCGGTGGTGATCGTCCGACGGGCGCGCACCATCCCCAGGGTGAGACACTGAATCACGAGGACAGGCCCGTAACGGTCCACCACCAGCCCCGGCAGCCCGTCGGCCTCGCTCCAGACGAGGCGGCAGAGCGCCGAAGGCCCCTGCGCCCGATCGCGCGAGCGCAGGGCGACGGCGCTCTCGAGCCGGCGCCGGAAGAAGGCGACGTCGAGCGGCTCGTCGGTCCAGGTGAAGATGCGGCAGCAGAGGGCGGGGCGCGGGTTATAGAGGCCGCGCCCGACGAAGTGGCCGGCCGAGTCGATGACCGTGACCGCGGAGCCGGGCTCGACCTCGCTGACGTCGGCGACGTCACCCTTGAAGATCCAGGGGTGGGTCCGCGCCGTCTCGCGTCCGCGCTTGAGCCGTAGCGCCGCCTGGGCGCGTTTCACCGACGGAGATTCTCCACCGTGATCGCCCACCGCTCGTGGTCCCGCCATCGCCCGAAGACCTTCAGGTAGCGCGGAGAGAGCCCTTCGCGCCGGAAGCCGGCTCGCCGGACGAGACGGATCGACGCGCGGTTGCCCGGCTGGATGTTCGCCTCGAGGCGGTGCAGGCCGAGCTCCGAGAAGGCGTGACGAAGCACGAGCCGGAGCCCTTCGCTCATGTATCCCTTGCCCATGAAGGACGCGCCCGCGTAGAAGCCCAGGTACGCGCTCTGAAACGCGCCGTGGAAGATCTGGCTCACATTGATCACGCCGGCGATGACCCTGTCCTCGCGCCGGCAGACGAAGAATCCACGCTCGGTCGGGCGCCGGGTCCGTTTGAGGTAGGCGGCGAAGGCCGCGCGGCCGGCCGGTGGCTCGACCCACGGCCGAAGAGAGCGGCGGCTCGAGCGCATGAGCGCCAGGAACTCGTCGCGGTCGCGGGCTGTGGGCACGCGGATGAAGACGCGGCAGCCGACTTCGACCGCGCCCGGCCGCTTCACGGCCGCGCTACTTCTTGCGCAGGACGACGACCATGATGATGGGGTGCCGGGAGCGCTCGAGCACCTGCTGGGGCTTGAAGCCGAAGAACCACTGGACGAACTCGAAGCCGCCGGCCAGCTGGACCAGGGCCTTGAGCTCCTGCGGGAAGACCATGCGCGACAGGTGCGTCTGGCGGTAGAGCCGGCGGGTGCCGTTCTCGACGGCTTCGAGAGTCATACGCTCGCGAAAGACCTGGCTCACCGGGTCGACGTCGTTCAGGGCCGAGAACGAGGCGCGTACGATCAGCCGCCCCCGGCGCTTGAACCACGTCCAGCTCCGCGCCGGGTTCGTCCACGAGGACGCCATGTAGCGGTCGAAGATATAGAGCCCTCCCCGTCTGAGGGACCGGGCCACGGCCCTCAGGTGGGCCAGGAGCTGATCGTTCGTCAGGAGGTGCCCCTGCGAGTCCTGCATGCAGATCGCCGCGTCGACGGGGCGTGTCAGGCGGAAGCTCGTCATGTCGCCGACGACCAACTCGCCCTGGTGGCCTTTGGCCGCGAGCCGCTCACCCAGGAACTCGATGTTCCGGGTCGACAGGTCGAGCCCCGACATCTTGTAGCCGCGATCAGCGAGGCGCATCAGGTGGGGCCCGGTGCCGCAGGCGATGTCGACGACCCGGCGGACGGGACGTCGCGAAAATCGCCTGAAGCAGTGGACGAGGAAGTCGACCTCGCCCTTGCGGTTGAGGTCGAAGGCGATCTCGTAGAAGCGCGGCGCGCTGTACTCCCGGATGCGGCTTTTCTCGCGAAGCCTCAGCGGAGCTCTCCCCACCACGCCAGCAGCGCCTCCCGGATCACCCAGGAGGCCGCGATGCCGGTACGGCCGGTGGGATCCCAGGCGTGAGCGACCTCCACGAGGTCTCCGCCGATGACCTGGCAGCCTTCCAGCATCCTGACGATCTCGACCAGCTCCGGAACCCGGAGCCCTCCCGGCTCGGGCGACCCTGTTCCCGGCGCCTCGGCCGGGTCGAGAACGTCGACGTCGATCGTGACGTAGAGCGGATGGCGCTGGAGCTCTGGCAGGAGCCGGCGAACGACGTCCACCGGATGGCCGGCCAGCATGGGATACATAGGAAAGAAATGCGGCCGTCGCCGGTGGTACTCCTCGCGGGCGCCGGTGCGCATGCCGACCTGGTAGACGCGCTCCGGAGGGACGACGTCCATCACACGGGCCATCGCCGAGGCGTAGTTGTAGCGCTCGCCGAGGAACTCTTCGCGCAAGTCCGGATGAGCGTCGAGGTGGAGGATGCGGAGGTCGGGAAACGCGGGGGCCAGGACCTCGATCACCGGCACGGTCGCCGTGTGGTCGCCGCCGAGCATGAACGGAATCAGCCCCGGCCGCCACCAGGCGGCGATCTGCTCGCGCGCGGCGTCTAGCTGCTCCCGCGGGGGCGCGCCGTCGGGCAGCTCGCAGTCCCCGATGTCGGCGATGGCCAGGTCTTCCAGATCACGGGTGAGCGCCGGCGAATAGGTCTCGATCGATTCGGAGCCGAGCCGCACGTCGAGCGGACCGGCGTCGGCGCCCTTGCGGAGGTTCACACGCCCCTCGAAGGGGATGCCGTAGACGACGATGCGGGCATCGGCGAAGGCGAGATTGCAGCCGATGAAGCTCGGAGACACCGCGCGCATGAATTCTCCGTCACTCTAGCGGCTCGCTGATCGATTGCAAGCGGAAAGTAGCGCGTCCGGGCGCGGGCACCGCTGAAGCGTCGGCTCGGCCGTCGACCGGCCTCACCTCCTGCTGTCGAGCCGCTGAAGCGTCGGCTCGGCCGTCGAGCGGCCTCACCTCCTACTGTCGAGCCGCTGAAGCGTCGGCTCGGCCGTCGACCGGCCTCACCTCCTACTGTCGAGCCGCTGAAGCGTCGGCTCGGCCGTCGACCGGCCTCACCTCCTACTGTCGAGCCGCTGAAGCGTCGGCTCGGCCGTCGACCGGCCTCACCTCCTACTGCGGGGCGTGCGCTCGCGGCTTCGAGCGACGACTGGCCGTGTCTCGGCAGCCGACTCACGCCGACGACTTTGGGCTTCGGATCGCCGCAAATGTGTTTTTTTCTTGCAATGGGTAAAAACGGACCCTACAGTGAAACAAGTTTCGTGGTGGAAGCGAAATTTTTTCGAACGTAATGGCGACGCGAATGAGCGTCGCAGGAGAGGTGCGGTAGATGAACGGACCGGAAAAAGGGGGACCACACGATTGAACGCCCTGGGACGACACCTGCTGCTCGAGATGTTCGATTGCGACCCCGACGCCATCAACAACCTCGAGGCCGTCAAGGGGGCCCTGGTCGAAGCAGCGAAGCGGGCCCAAGCAACCATCGTCGACGTCGTCTTCCACGAGTTCAACCCGTTCGGCATCAGCGGAGTCGTCGTCATCGCTGAATCGCACCTCGCGATCCATACCTGGCCGGAGTACCGGTACGCAGCGGTGGACATCTTTTCCTGCGGCGAGACCCTCCAGCCGGAGGTCGCCGCCAACTATCTGGTCGAGCAATTCGCGGCGGAGCGCACCTCGATCGTCGAGATGCAGCGGGGCATGTTCCTCAACTCGGCGGTGCCGATCAGCAATAGGAATCCGGTCTCCGTCAGTTGATCAATTCGCAGTCCTACAAGTGGTTCTTCGAGACCACGACGGCGTTCGAAGGGCACATGCACGCCATCGCCCGGACCATCGTGGAGGCCCAGACCAAGTTCCAGCACGTTGAGATCTTGCAGACGGCCGCCTACGGCAAGACGCTGGTGCTCGACGGTCGGATCCAGTCCAGCCAGGGTGACGAGTTCATCTACCACGAGGCCCTGGTTCACCCGGGAATGCTCACGACCGAAGGCCCCCCCAGGAGCGCCCTGGTGATCGGCGGTGGAGAGGGCGCGACGCTCCGGGAAATCCTGAGATACCCCTCAATCACGCGTGCCGTCATGGTGGACATCGACGGCGAGGTGGTCGAGCTCTGCAAGACTCATCTCCCCGAGATGCATCAGGGCGCGTTCGACGACCCGAGGACCGAGGTCAGGCACGAGGACGCGCGGGCGTACCTGGAGAAAAGCAACGACCGTTTCGACTTCATCACGGTCGACCTCGTCGAGCCGCTCGAGGAGGGCCCGGCCTGCATGCTCTTCACCCAGGAGTTCTACGCCCTCGTGCGAGACCGGCTCACGCCCGGCGGGACGATGACGATGCAGGCGGGCATGACGAAGCTCGGAGAGCTCGGGTTCTTCACGTCGATCCACCGAACCCTTCGCGAGATCTTTCCGGTGGTCGCCGCCTATCAGAGCTTCATCTCCTGTTTCGGCACCCCCTGGGGGTTCATCGTCGCGTCGAAGACGGTCGATCCAGCCCGTCAAGGGGCTCAGGCGGTGGACAAGCTCATCGCCGAGAGGGTCAAGGGCTCACTCGAGTACTGGGACGGCGTGACTCACCAGCACGCCTTCAGCCTCCCGAAGTTCATCCGCAAGGCTGTCGCGAAACAGACCCGTATCGTCACCGACGCGCACCCCCTGATCTTCGCCTGAAGGTCGTTCTCAGATGGCAGCCCAGCGCGGCATCGGGCTGATCCTCCTGGTCGTCATCGCCGGCTTGGTCGTGGGCTCCCTTCTCGGCGAGATTCTCGGCAGCCTTCTCCCGGCCGGCCGCGCCCAGGACTTGATCACGCGCGGGCCGACGATCGGCCTCGCGCCGCCCGCGACACTGGATCTGCGATTCCTGGCCATGACCTTCGGCCTGAGCCTCAAGGTCAATCTGGTCGGCGTCGTGGGGATCGTCCTCGCCGCGGTCACTCTTCGCCGTCTCTAGGCGGCTCGCCGGGGGGAGGGCGTGAGGGGACCGGCCGGTATCCGACTGCTGCGATCCGGGACTTGAAGATCATGTGCGCAGCGCGAGGTCAACGCTGACTACACGGATCCCGGCCGGTCCCCTCACGCCCTCCCCCCGGCGACCCGACTAGAGCCATGAGGTTGATCCTGGCGTCGGCATCCCCGCGACGGCGGGAGCTTCTGCGTGGAATTTGTCCGGAGTTCGAGGTGATACCGAGCGAGATCGAGGAGACGCTGGACGGCGGGCCGACCCCCGACGCCGTCGCCGAGCTCGCCCTTCGCAAGGCTCGGGCGGTCGCCGCCTGCGCCGGCGCCGCGATCGTCCTGGCGGCGGACACGATCGTCGTCATCGACGGCATGCCACTCGGCAAGCCGTCCGGCCGCGAGGAAGCCCGCGACATGCTCGTCCGCTTGCGGGGCCGACTGCACGAGGTCATGACGGGCGTCGCAATCGTGGACGGCACGACCGGCCGCGCCGCATCCACGACGGTCGTGAGCCGCGTGATCATGGCAGCGTACCCGGATGCGACGATCGAGACGTACGTGGCATCGGGCGCGCCGCTCGACAAGGCCGGCGCCTACGCGATTCAGGATCTTCAGGGCGCACTGGTCGACGGCATCGTCGGCTCGTACACCAACGTCATCGGGCTGCCCGTGGAGACGACGCGCCGGCTTTTGGAAGGATTCGGCGTCGTCAGCGAGCGGTCGGGGCCTTGATCTGAAGCATTTCCTCGGGGCGCGGGATCCGAACCGACTGGGGCAGGGGCGTGTGCGCCCGGATGATCGCGATCGTCTGCTGGATCTGGTCGGCGGAGACCAGGCCGTCGGGCAGATAGAGCGGGCGCGAGGTTGTGAAGCGGGCCGCGAAGTCCTCGGGCTCGCCCACCACCTGTGTCGGAAGCTTGCCGGCCACCTCGCGGGCCTCGCCGGTCCGGATGCGCTGCTCGGCCTTTCTAAGGGCCCGCGTCATGGCGAACAGGTCCCGGTCTGGAGGGCGCCGGTCGGCGCGGGCGAAGACCGCGGCGTTCACAGTACTGGTTCCCAGTGTCTCGGCGACGGCGCGCGGGGTTCGAAAATCGGCGAGCAATTTGGCCCGCCCCTGGCTCAGAAGCTGGGTGGCCATCGGCTCGGGGACGAGCGCGACGTGGACCTCGCCGGAGTCGATAGCGGCGACGAGCCCCCGTCCGCCGAGGCTCATCACGCTGACCTGGGCGACGCTCTTTCCCGCTCGCGCAAGGAGCCAGCCGAACCACGCGTGCTCGGGCGCGCCCGGCGTCGTGACCCCGACTCGCAGCGCGGACAGGTCGTCGATGGAGCGGACGGTGCCGACGTGGGATGCCCCGACCAGCAGAGCGACCGGCGGTGCAGCCGTGAGCCCGAAGACGAGCCGCGGCGCCTGGCTCGGCGCCCGGAGGCCGAAGCGCAGCATCGCCTCGAGCGTCGTCGCCGCGAGGTCGGCCTGGCCCTGGGCCAGCGCCTCGGCGGCTCCCGATTCGGCCCGGGTCGTCTTGACCCTGACGGCAAGCCCCTCGAGCGCGAAGTAGCCCTCAGCCTCCGCAACCCGAATGGGAAGGTACTCCGGTGAGGTGGGCGGGCCGCTCACCGCGAGGACCAGGGTCTGCAGAAGAACGATGAGCCCGAGCATCGGCTCAGCGCCCCAAGCGCGGCCGGGGCGGCGCAGGATACCCCGGGATCGCGCCAAGCGCCGACTGCTGCGCCTGTACGGGGCGCTGCTCCGGCGCTTCGGCCGCCAGCGCTGGTGGCCCGGCCGCACGCCCTACGAGGTCGCTGTTGGCGCCGTGCTTACCCAGCACACCGCGTGGGTCAATGCCGCCCTCGCCATCGCAGCGCTCCGCTCCCGCCGGCTGCTGACGCCCGCCCGGGTCGCCGACCTCTCGGTCTCCGATCTGGCGCGCGTGATCCGCCCGGCCGGCACCCACCGCGTGAAGGCGCGCCGGCTCCACGCGCTGACGCGCTGGCTCGTGGAGCGCTCGAGCGGGAGCTTCGATCGGATGCGGACGGCACCGCTCGGCCCGCTGCGCCGGAGCCTGCTCGAGATCCCCGGACTCGGCCCGGAGACAGCCGATGCAATCCTTCTCTATGCCGTGGGCCGGCCAGTGTTCGTCGCCGACGCCTATGCGCGCCGCGTTCTCGCTCGCCACCGTCTGATCGGCCCGACGGCGGGCTATGAAGAGGCCCGCGCGTGGCTCGAGGCACACCTGCCGTCCGATCCCGGCCTGTTCAACGAGTTTCACGCGCTGCTCGTGGCTGTCGGCAAGTCGAACTGCCGCACCGTGCCGCGCTGCGACGACTGCCCGTTGCGCCCGGATCTCCGGGGCCAGGCCCCCGCGCGTTGACCGGGCCCGGGCGCTTGGAGGGTCATCGGCAGAAGTCCCAGAGGAGAGCGACGATTCGCTCCGCGGCGTCGGGGACGGCGAGAGTCCGCGCGTGCTCGCCCATCTGCTTCAGTCCCGCGGGGTCGGCGAGGAGCGCGCGAACCTCGCGAACGAGCCGCTCCGTCGTGAGCATCGACTGGGGGAGCACGACCGCGCCTCCGACGCGCTCGACGATCCGCGCGTTCTCCGTTTGCTCGTCACCACGGGTCCCGGGCAGCGGAACGTACAGCGCGGGCACGCCGAGCTGGCAGCACTCGTTCACCGTCCCGGCCCCCGCGCGGGCGACCACGAGCGCCGCCGCGGCATAGATCCCGGCGAGCTCGGCGCCGATGTAGGGCACGACAGTGTAGCGGCGCGCCAGGGCTGGAGGCAGCGCGGCGCGCCGGTCTTCGAGCCACTGGCGATCACCCGTGGCCGGGTTCTCGCCACACTGATGGATGAGCTGCGCCTGCTCGGCGAGCGACGCCAACGCGTCCCCGACGACCCGATTGATCCGGTGAGCGCCCAGGGCGCCGCCGGTGACGTACACGAGGGGGACGACCGGATCGAGCTGGAAGCGGGCGATGGCGCTCGACCTCGAGCCCGCGCGGAGCTCGGGCCGGAGGGGATTGCCCGTCACGACCACGCGGGCTGCGGGAAGGCGGCCCGCCCGGTCGGGAAACGTGACCGCGATACGGCGCGCGAACCGGGCGCCGATCCGGTTCGCGAGGCCCGGGACCGCCGTCTGCTCGTGGAGGACGACAGGCAACCGCAGGAGCGCGGCGCCGAACACGACGGGAAGCGCAACGAAGCCGCCGGTGCCGAAGACGACGCGGGGGCGGAGGGTCCGCAAGATGCGAAGGACGCTCAGCGTACCCGCCGGCACGTTGACGAGGAGGTCCGCCACGTTCTGCCACGCCCAGTAGCGCCTGAGCTTGCCGGTGGAGATGGCGATGTACGGGATGCCGCTCTGAGGCACGCGCTGAGCTTCGATGCCGGAGCGAGAGCCGATCCAGGCGCACGTCCTCGAGCGCTCGCGCAGGAGGGCCGCGACAGCCAGGCCCGGGCTCGTGTGGCCGCCCGTGCCGCCGCCCGCGATGACGACGTCCACTGGAGTTAACCGTCGGAGCGCCTCCGCAGAGCCTCCGGCGCTCGACGTTCGGGGAGTCAACCCGCGAGCTCCTGGTCCGCAGAGCCTCCGGCGCTCGACGTTCGGGGAGTCAACTCGCGAGCCCCGTGGCCGGCCCGGTTCCCCCCTTGTCGTGATGACGCTCGAGGGCGAGCTCGATCAGGCGGTCGATCAGCGCGGTGTAGCCGAGCCCGGAGGCCGCCCACATCTTCGCGTAGCCGCTCGTCGCAGTGAAGCCGGGGATCGTGTTGATCTCGTTGACCAGCACGCGATCGCCCTCGAGAAAAAAGTCGACGCGCGCCATGCCCGAACAGTCGACCGCGCGGAAGGCGGCGATCGCCAGCTCGCGGATCCGCCCTGTGGTCTCGGGCGACACGGGCGCTGGCACGGTGACTCGCGCCTGGCCCTCCAGGTACTTGGTCGAATAGTCGTACCAGTCGGCGTCGTAACTGATCTCGCCAGGGAACGAGGCGATCGGCTCGTCGTTGCCGAGCACGCTCACCTCGATCTCACGCCCCCGCACGGCGCGCTCGACGAGGATCTTGCGATCGTGACGAGCGGCGAGATCTACCGCGGCGGCCAGCGCTCCCGCCTCGCTCACCTTGCTGATCCCGACGCTCGAGCCCAGGTTCGAGGGCTTGACGAAGCAGGGAAAGCCGACGGTCTCGGCCACACGCGCCGCGACGCGATCGGGCGCGCTGCGCCACTCGTGTCGGGTGACCACGACGTGCTCGACGATGGGCAGGCCGTGAGCCTGGAACACGGCCTTCATCGTGACCTTGTCCATCCCGACGGCGGAAGCGAGAACGCCCGCGCCGACGTACGGAACGTCGGCGAGCTCGAACAGGCCCTGGATCGTGCCGTCCTCGCCGTACGGACCGTGCAGCATGATCACGACCACGTCCAGTCCCTGGCGGAGCTCGGGTGGGAGACTGCCGGCGGGCTCGGTGCGTGCGAGGCTCTTGACGGAGGCGCTCTCGACGGCTTCGGCGCGGTTCGCGAGAGCCTTCTTCACGGCCCCGTCGGCGTCGTCCGACGGGAGCGCGACGCGCGCCTCGGCCGCGAGCGCCCGCAGGGGATCGCCGCCGACGACCCAGCGCCCGTTGCGAGCGATGCCGATCGGGACGACGGCGTGACCGCGCTCCTCGAGCGCGGCGATCACCGACGCCGCGGAGGCGAGCGACACCTCGTGCTCCCCGGAGCGGCCGCCGAAGACGACGCCCACGCGCAGGCGAGACATGCAAATCATTCTAGCAGCACACGACGCGCGACCCGCCCGATCGAGTCCGACCGGGCGCCTACTGAGTCGCGATGAGGAGGGCCTTGGCGATGAGGCCCACGAACTCCCACGCCGGCTGCATCCACAGGTCGCGCAGGAGCCATACCGTGATGGCGACTCCGAGGTACGCCACGGCCAAGAAGATCCCCTGCGGCAGGTCACGAAAAGGAATGATCATGCGGAGGATGCCGGCCCCGATCGCCCCGAGGAACGCGACGACCCCGCCGGCAGCAGCCAGCGCCAGCGGTGTCAGCAGAAAGAACATGAACGAGGTGACGATCGCCTCGCCCCGACCGATGGGGGTCGCGAACCGCTCGCGCACCGCCGGCTGATCCGCGAGCTGCTCGAGCGCCTGAGCGACCTTGGCCCAGCTCACGAAACCGCTGTACGAGAGGAGGAAGAGAAAGCAGATCGCCAGGACGACCCAGTGGCGCTTCTTGAGCAGGTTGAGCGGCCACATGGCTATACCCTAGGCGCTCACCGCTCCGAGCGCCAGCGTCTCCACTCGGCGAGGCGGCGCCCCAGCTCGGCCTCGAGCCCACGGTCGGTCGGGCGATAGTACTGGCGCCCGCGGAGCGACTCGGGCAAGTCCTCCTGATCGACTCGCGCGCTTGGGGCGTCGTGGGCGTACTGATATCCCGCGCCGTAGCCCAGATCCTTCATGAGGCGCGTTGGAGCGTTGCGGATGTGCAGCGGCACAGGCTCCGCCGGCCGCTGGCTCACGTCCTCCTTCGCCTCGTTGTAGGCGGCATACACGGCGTTGGACTTCGGCGCGAGCGCCAGGTAGAGCGTCGCCTGGGCCAGGGCCAACTCCCCTTCGGGATCCCCGAGGAAGTCGTATGCCTCCTTCGCCGCGAGCGTGAGCGAGAGCGCGCCGGGGTCGGCGTTACCGACATCCTCGGAGGCGAAGCGCACCAGGCGGCGGGCGATGTAGAGCCGGTCCTCGCCGGCATCGAGCATGCGTGTGAGCCAGTAGAGCGCCGCGTCGGGATCCGAGTCGCGCAGCGACTTGTGGAGCGCCGAGATCAGGTTGTAGTGCTCCTCGCCGGACTTGTCGTAAAGGAGCGTCCGCCGCTGCGCCGCCTCCCGGATCGAAGCCTCGGTGACGCGCCGCCGGCCACCCGCGACGGGCGCCAGCAGCACGGCCAGCTCGAGTACGTTCAGCGCGACCCGCGCGTCACCGTTCGCCACGCCCGCGATCGAGCGAAGCGCCTCGGCGGTCACCTCGGGGTGGAGCTGGGCTAGGCCGCGCTCGCCGTCCGCGAGCGCCCGCCGCATGATCGCGAGCAAATCGTCCTCCTCGAGTCCGCGAAGGACATAGACCCGGCAGCGCGAAAGCAGCGCGGAATTCACCTCGAAGGACGGGTTCTCGGTCGTGGCGCCGACAAGGACGACCGTGCCTTTCTCAACGTGGGGGAGAAAGGCGTCCTGCTGGGCGCGGTTGAACCGGTGGATCTCGTCGACGAAGACGATGGTGCGCATCCCCTGGCGGGCGCGCTGGCGCTCCGCCTCGCCGATCACCTCGCGGATCTCCTTGACTCCCGACAGGACCGCCGAGAAGGCGACGAAGCGGGCTCCCGTCACGTGCGCCATCAACGACGCGAGTGTCGTCTTGCCGGAGCCCGGGGGACCCCAGAGAATCATCGAGTGCAGCTCGCCCGTCTCGATCGCGGCTCGCAGCACCCGGCCGGTCCCCAGCAGATGCTCCTGCCCTACGATCTCGTCGAGCGAGCGCGGTCGCACCCGGTCGGCCAAGGGCGCCGGCGTCCGCGGGGCAGCCGCGGCTCGCTCGGGCTCTCCGAAGAGCTCCACGCTAGGGCCGCCCGTTGCCTCGGGCCTCGAGCCAGGCGGGGAGGAGCGCCAGATCCGCGAGTAGCGCGATCGGCGTCACCTTCCAGCGGTCGAGATCTGCCTGCCGGGCGCGGTAGGCGATGAACGGAACGCCCGCCGCGGCCGCGGCCACACCGTCGACCCACGAGTCGCCGACGACGACCGCCGGGGTGCCTCCGGCGAGGCGACCGCTGAAATGTGGGGCAGTGGGAGCTGAGCCGGTGCCCCCGGCGAGGCGACCTCTGAAATGTTCTGAAATCACGCGCCACCCGTCAGGGTCCGGCTTGAGCGCGCGCATGTCGTCGCGCGTGACGACCAGGTCGAGGTCACCGGCCAGGCCGAGGCGCTCGAGCGCGGGTAGGGTGAGTGCCCGCGCGTTGTTCGTCCAGAGCGCCGTCGCGAACCCGGCGCGGCGCGCACCCTCGAGCGCCGCGAGCGCGCCCGACTCGAGCGTGGCCGCCTCCATCGCGCGCCGCTCGTGGTCGAGTGCCAGGTCCCATGCAGCGGACTCCAGCGCCGGCGCCTGCGACCGGCAGTACGCGATCAGCTCGCCCACGCGATAGCGCTCGTGCCGGGCCGGGAGGGGGCCGCTCGCCGCCTCGATGAGCGCCCGCATGTCCACAGCCATGGCCGTGAGATCGAGGGGTGTCTGGATGAGAGTGTGGTCGAGGTCGAACACGCACACAGCCACGCTGAGACCGTACCACAAGCGTGCTACCATGAGTTGTCATCATGACGCGCACGCTGCTTTCCGTGTTGGCGTTGGCGTCGCTCCTGCTAGTCGCCCTCTCCACGCCGTTCGCGCTCGCGCTCGATGAAGCCGAACGGCTCTGGCTCGTCGGCGAGCAGGCCTCCGCGGACGGGCTTCACCCGCTCGCCCGCCGGGTCCTCGAGCGCTTCATCGCCGAATACCCGAACGACCCGCGGCTGCCATCGGCCGTGCTGCTCGTGGGGCGGGCGCGGCTCGCGCTGGGCGACGCGGAGCTGGCGCTCGAGGCCTTCCGCCGCTTTCGTACGCTGGCGCCGCCCGCTCGGCGGCTCGAGGGACGCTTCTGGGAAGCCGAGGCGCTCTACCGCGTCAAGCGCTTTGCCGAAGCTCGCGCGGCCTATGACGACGTGATGCGACAGGATGCGGCCTCGCCGCTGGCGCCCGACGCTGCCTACGGTCTCGCCCTGAGCGAGCTCGAGCTGCGCAGGCCGGAGGCCGCGGCCAAGGCCTTGCGTGACCTCGTCACGACCTGGCCCGAACACCCGCAGGCGCCGTCCGCGAACTTCTATCTCGCGGAAACACTCTTCGAGCTCAAGCGCTATGCCGACGCCCTGCCACTGCTCACGGGTTTCGCGACGAAGTATCCGAAACACCGGCTTGTTCCTGACGCACAGTACCTGCTCGGCTCGACACGCCTGGCCATGGGCGACCGGGAGGTGGGCGTCAACGACCTCAAAGCGTTCGTCGCGGCGTATCCGTCACATCGGTTGGCACCGGCCGCTCGTCAGACGGTCACCGCGACACTCGCCAAGTACGGAAACCGGACCCAGCAGCAGGGCGCCTACGCGCAGCTGATGCAGCAGTCACCACCGAGCCCCGAGGCGTTCTACGATGCCGGATTGATCGCGGGCCGGACCGGGCAGCTCCAGAACCAGGAGACCGCATGGCGGCGACTCCGCAAGGAGTTCCCGAGCCACCCGCTGGCCCACCAGGCCGCTCTCGAGCTGGCCCGCGCGGCGTTCAAGCGGAAGAGCTGGCAGGATGCCGCGGCCCAGGCGAAGGCGGCCACCGCGAGCAACGATGATGCGGTCCGTGCCGAGGCGCTCCTGCTGGAGGGCGAGTCGGAGCTGAAGCTCAACCGCCCCCGGGACGCGGCGAAGTCGTTCGAAGCCGTCGGCGCCGTGAAGAACCTCGAAGCCGGTGACCGCTATCGGGCGCTCGCCGGCCTCGGCCTCGCGCGCGAGCAGCTTGGAGAGCTGCGCGCCGCGCTCACGGCGTACGAGTCCGTCGCCAGCAAGAGCCCCGACGTGACACTGCGGGACTGGGCGCGCGACCGGGCGGCGGCGGTCAAGGCCCGGCTCAGCAAGTCGTCCACGAGCGGCGAGAAGCGCTCGTGACGCCACGCCGGCTCGCGCTCGTCCTGCTCGCCGCGCTCGTCGGGCTGCCGGGCCCGGCGCCGGCGGCGACCGTGCTACCGCTGGTTCCGCCGCCGCCGGATCTGACCGTGCTCGTGCCCTTCGCCGAGGCACCGATCGAGAAACCGCCGGTCGCCGCCGCGGACTTGCCGCTGCCGCCTTCACCCTCGGAGCTCCCGACGATGCCGCTGGCGCCCATCGTGGCGCCGACGGCTGACAAGCTGACTGCCGCCCTCGGTCCGCCGGGCACCCTCGCATGCGTCGGTGCGGCGCTCGGTATCGTGTCGAAAGCCCTCGAGTGCGGGCGGGCGCACTACGCCAAGGGCGAGTACTACGACGCGGCCCAGGATCTCGAAGCGGCGGTCCGCCGCGGCTCGGATCGCGACTTCGTGGCGGAAGCGCGGTACTGGCTCGCCGAGACCTACTATCGGCTCGACCGCTTCCAGCAGGCGGACGCGCTCTTCCGTCAGGTCGCCGGTGGCCCGAGGACCTCGGAGTTCGCAGTCTGGAGCCTGCATTCGAGCGGCTGGACCGCGCTCCGGCTCAACCAGATGGCCCGGGCGCGCGACACCTTCACCCAGTTCCAGACGGCGACGCCGTCCGTGCTGGAGGCCTGGGCGCGGCACGGCCTCGGGCTCGCCAACTACGCGCTCGGTCGGCACGACGAGGCGGTGGCGGCATGGACAGCGCTCGCGTCTCACGGCGCTCCGGCCTCGCTCGCGCGCGACGTTTCGTTCTGGCTCGGCGAGGCGCTCGGGCGCGCCGGCCAGTACGAGCGATCGGTTCGCGAGCTCACCCTGTTCGTCCGGGGGGGGCCGCACCCGCTGCTGGAGGCGGGTTGGGCGCGGCTCGGTTGGTGGAACCTGGCGGCCGAGCGCTATCTTGATAGCGCGGCCGCTTTTCGTGCGTACCTGGCGTCGACGAGGAGTGGGGGCCCCGAACGCCAGTGGGTCGAGGCGGGGCTCGCGCTCGCGCTGTTCCCCTCCGATCCGGACGGCGCGAAGAACATGGTCCGCGGGCTGGAGGCGCGTCGCTCGCCGCTGGTCGTGCCGCTCCAGATCCGCCTCGCGCGTGTCCTGATCGATGCGAAAAAGCCAGCGGAGGTACCGGCGCTCGTCCAGGAGTTGCTGGGCGCGACGCTCACGACCGGTGTGCGCGCGCATGCCATCCTGTTGAAGGGGGAGGCGTACCGGCTCGGCGGGAACCGGGATGACGCGCGCACACAGTACGAGCTGGCGCAGAAAATGGATCCCGCGAGCGCGACGGGCTGGTACGCGGCGTACCGGCTGGCCCAGGCCAACTTCGAGCTGCGCGAGTTCGCCCAGGCCGCTCGCGACCTTCCCGGCGTCGTCTCTGCCGCGACCTCGACCGACGCGCGCGTCGCTGGGCTGTTGCTGCGGGCCGAGGCCGCGTATCACGCGGGCGAGCACCTGACGGCCGCGGCCGCCTTCCGCCGCGTCCTCGTCGAATTTCCGACCCACGCCCAGGCGCCCGCCGCGCGGCTCGGGCTCGCGTGGTCACTGCTGCGTCACGACCGCCTCGAGGACGCGCGCCGGGAGTTCCTGGAGTTCGCGCAGGCGCTCCCCGGCGATCCAAGCGCGCCTGATGCGCTCGAGCTCGCCTCGGAGCTGGCGCTGCGCAGCGACGCCGACCGCGAGGAGGCGCGACAGCTCCTCGAGCGCGTCATTTCGAGCTTCCCCCGAGCGCCGCGAACGGAGTTCGCCCGGCTCAATCGCGCGATGCTCATGGTGCGCACCGGGGACGTGGGCGCCGCGCAGCCCGCGCTCCGCGACTGGATCCGGCGCGCGCCGTTCCCGCCGCTCCTCGGTCGGGCCCAGTCCGCGCTCGGCGCGGCCCTCCTCGCCGCCGGGCGTCCGGGCGAGGCGGCCAGCGCGTTCACGCAGGCGCAGCGTGAGGGGGTCGGGCCCCTCGCCACGCTCGGCCTCGGTGCCGCCGCGCTCGCCCAGGGGCAGTTGGAGTTCGCGACGAGCAAGCTCACCGAGGCCCGCGACGCCGGCACGGCGGAGGTCGCGGCTGTCGCCGCATACGGGCTGGCGGTGGTCGCCTTCCAGCGAGGCGGGGTGAAGGAATTCAAACAGCCGGCGCTCGCGGCGCTCGGACTCGCGCCGAAGGGACTCGCGGCGCCGCGGCTGCTCTACGTCCTGACCGGGATCGCCGTCGAGGAGAAGGATTGGCCTGGCGCGCTCTCGACGGCCAAGCGGCTCGCCGAGGAGTTCCCATCCGACGAGACGGCGGACGACGCGTTGGAGCGTGTCGGCGCCGGCGCCGCGGCGGTGTCGGCGTGGCCCGTCGTGACCGAGGCGTACACGCTGCTGGAGAGACGTTATCCGAAGAGCCCGTTTCTCGATCCCGCCCGGGTCACGTTGGCCGAGGCGCAGGTGGAGACGGGCCGGCCCGAGGCGGCTCGCCCGGCCCTCGAGCAGTTCGTGGCGACCTCGCCGAACGACCCGCGCGCACCCCGCGCCTGGGCCGCGCTGGCGCGGGCCCGTGAGGTGACCGGCGACCGCGCCGGCGCGCTCGACGCCTACGCGCGTGGCGTGAAGGACGGGGGTGCCACCGACCTTCGCCCCGAGGCGGCGTTCGGTTACGCGCGGCTGCTCACGCAGGAAAAGCGCTGGGGCGCGGCGCGCGGCGTGCTCGAGCGGCTGGTGCGGACCGACGACAAGGCCGTGGTCGCGGCCGCCGCCGGCGGGATCGGCGAGACCTACCAGGGGGAGGGCGACCATCTCGCCGCCGCCGAGTACTTCATGACGGCGGCGTACGTCCTGCCCGACTCGCCGGCCGGTCGTCGCGGTCTGCTCGGTGCCGGTGCGAGCTTCGCGGCGCTGAAGCAGAACGACGCGGCGGAGGTGGTGTACAGGAAGCTCCTGGCGCAGACGGGCGTCCCGGCTGAGCTGGCCGACACGGCCCGCAAGGGACTGAAGGACATCGGGCGTTGAAGGGTTACGGCGGTCGCGTCCTGCTCGTCGATCTGACGACGGGGACGACGCGCACCCAGACGCTCGACGAGGGCACGGCCCGGGGGCTGCTGGGCGGTAACGGCCTCGCCGCGCGCTTGCTCTACGACCGCCTCCCGCCGCGGACCGACCCGTTCGCGCCCGACAACGCGGTCGTCTTCAGCGTGGGACCCATCACCGACACGACGGTGCCGGGCAACAGCCGTGCCTGCGTCGCCAGCAAGTCGCCCCTGACCGGTCTTTTCTTCGACTCGACCTTCGGCGGGCGCTTCCCCGCGACGCTCAAGCGCACGGGCTTCGACGCCGTGTTGATCACCGGCCGCGCGGCGGCGCCGTCGTACCTGCTGGTGACCGAGGCGGGCGCCGAGGTGAAGCCGGCACCCGAGCTCTGGGGCACGACGACGCGCGAGGCGGTGAACGCGCTGGCCACCGCCGAAGGCGCCGACGCCGATGCGATCGCGATCGGCCCGGCGGGCGAGCACCGCGTGCGCTTCGCGGCGATGGCCCACTACTGGAAGAACCGCGAGGGTGTGTCGGGACGCGGTGGCATCGGCGCCGTGCTTGGCTCGAAGAATCTCAAGGCCGTCGTGGTGCGGGGCGCGCGCAAGACCGAGATCGCCGACGCCGCGGCGCTCAAGGCGCTCATCGAGGAAACGCGCGAGCCGCTCAAGACCGGAACCAAGGCGCTCACGGCCTTCGGCACGCCCTTTCTCGTCGGCCCGATCAACGCCCTCGGCGGTCTCGGCGCCTACAACCTGCGCCAGGAAACGTTCGCGGAGGCGCGGGCGGTCAGCGGCGAGGAGATGAAGCTCCACTACCACGACCGCGACACGACCTGCCTCAAGTGCCCGGTCGCCTGCGGCAAGCAGTACGCGATCGCCGACGGCGAGTTCGCCGGCACGAAGGCGAAGATGCCCGAGTACGAGACGATCTTCGCGCTGGGCCCGATGCTCGGCATCTCGAACCCCGAGGCGCTCATCCTCGCCAACGACCTCTGTGACCTGCTCGGGATGGACACCATCTCGCTCGGCGTCACGCTCGCGTTCGTGGCCGAGGCGCTCGAGCGCGGCTGGCTCGACAAGAACGAGATCGGCGTGCCCTTCGGCTGGGGCGATTGGCGCGGCATGGTCCGACTCGTCAAGATGACCGCCCGCCGCGAGGGCTTCGGGGCGCGCCTGGCGGAGGGCGCCTGGCGGCTCGCCGCGTCGGTCCATCCCGAGGCCACGAAGCTCGTCTACGCGGTCAAAGGCCTCGAGCTACCGGCCCACTCCGCGCGCGCACTCAAGGGGCTCTCGATCGGCTACGCCACGGCGACCCGCGGTGGAAGCCACCACGACACGCGCCCCACGCCCCAGTACGCCCAAGGCTTCGACCGGCGGGGCACGAATGACAAGCCCGCGTTCGCCGTGCGGAGCCAGCATTTCACGGCGCTCGGCGACTCGCTGGTCCTGTGTCGCTTCACCGCGGAGCGGGGCTTCGGCCTGTTCATCGGCGAGCCGTACGCGACGATGGTCCGCGCGGTCACCGGCTGGGACGTGACGGTCGAGGAGCTCGAGCGCGTGGGCGAGCGCATCATCAACCTGGAGCGCTTGTTCAACGTGCGCGAGGGCGTGCGCCGTGCCCAGGACGTGCTGCCATGGAGGGTGATGCACGAGCCGATCCCCGACGGGCCCTCGGCCGGGATGCACTGCCCGCCGGCGGAGCTCGGCGTGATGCTCGACGCATACTACGCGCTGCGCGGCTGGGACGCCGACGGCGTGCCGACCGCCGGGCGCCTGGCTGCGCTCGGACTCCGCGCCTGAAAGGGCGCGGGCCTGGCAAGGGCGGGCTCGAGGGGCCCAGCGCGCGGCACCTCGAGGAGAAGACCAGATGAGCGAGTGCTCGCTGCTCGGTTGGCTCACCTTGATCGTCTTGACCGGAACCGGTGGCGTGATCGCCTGGTACACCGTCGAAACCCAGCGCATGCGCAAGGAGATGACCAGACAGAACGCCCTGCACGTTCAGCCCTTCGTATTCGTGACCGAGATTGTGTCCCAGCCGGATGCCCTCGTGCTGCGCAACATGGGGCGGGGGGCCGCACTACACATCCAGATTGACGATATCGAATTCGACGTTGATGGCGCCTCAACTCCGGACTATGTGGCGAAGTTCTCGACGGTGGACGTGATTGAAGCAGGAAACGACGTGCGTGCGACTACTGAGCTGACCCACGTCCGAAAAGGGCAAGCCAAAACACTGTTCAGTTTCGTCTCCGGTCTTGACCCCAACGTTCAGAAGCTTCACGATCTTCCCATCAGTATTTCCTATCAAGACATTCATGGCACGCAGCACAAGACCGAGCTCACGATGGGGAAGAGTGGCACGCGCCTGGTTGGCTACGCATGAGGAACGCCAAGACTGTCAGCGCCATCTACGCCTGCTTGACTAGGGATCAGCAGAAGACGCGGGCGGTGCTACGATAGGCTAGCGTCCCGCAACTCGCTGATCTTTCACGGACGGGCGGATAGCTCAGCTGGGAGAGCGCGGCCCTTACAAGGCCGAGGTCACAGGTTCGATCCCTGTTCCGCC
>JAHFDK010000277.1 GCA_023249095.1 Candidatus Rokuibacteriota bacterium
CCAGCAGCAGCACGGACCCTGGTCGGGTCTGGAGGAAGGTGAAGAGCATGAGCACCTGCTGGAATCCGCTGCCGGCGCTGGCGATGTCGAGCCGGGGCCCGTCTGGCCGCTCTCGATACTCCGCGAGAATGTGAGCGCCGGCAGCATCGGGAGGCGACAGCTCGAAGCCGAACAGCCGCCGGATGGAATCCTGAAGGCTGGCCCACGCGCTCTCCGAGTTGGAGGCCTCGACGAGGAGATTCCGGAGAACGTCCCCGGGCTTGGCTTGGCCGAGGAGCTGATCGACCTTCGGGCGCTGGTAGACCGGCTCCTCGGTTCCGAGCCCGCTCATGGCAGGAACGAAGACTGCCGAGAGGCTCGCCTGACGCACGACATCCGGCGCCGCCGTAGCGCGCGGCCGCACGTAGATCTGCTCCGTGCTGTCGGCGATCAGCTCGATGGCGACCGTCCACCCCGCAGTGTCCTGGATCTCGATCTCGACGCTCCCGGTGTAGTCGCGTTCCCGCCACAGCAGATCGAACGTGCGCAGGGGCACCGCCGAAAAGGCCTGCCGCGCGATCGGCGCCCGCGTGTAGGCGCCACCGTGGCGCTGGAAGTCGTTGAGCTGCTTCCAGCGGTCGAGGGCGAGAGACCAGGCCGCGATGGCCTGGAGGACGGTGGTCTTGCCCGTGTTGTTGGGCCCGGCGAGGACGACGTGCCCAGGAAGGACGAACTCGACGTCGCCGAACCGCTTGAAGCGGCGCAGGCGAACGCGGTGGATCACGCGCTGGCGTCTCGCAGGCTCTTCACCACCAGGAGCTCGTTGCCGCGATCGTCGATGACCTTGACGGCGACTTGTCCGTGGTCGCGGGTGGGCGGACGTTGCGCAGGGTAACGGTCTTGCCACCACCCACGTGGAGTACAGGCGACTTGCGAAGGATCTCCAGCATGCGGTCGATGAAGGAACCGTAGGCCTCGGCGCTCTCTTCGCCGGTTTCGGGGACGCCGTCGCCCTCCCAGTCGACGGGCGCAGGGATCGTCGCCTCGACCGTGAACGCGCCGGTCACACGAACAAAGCTGTTGTCGATCTCGGGCCGGTCGACGAGCACCTCCTCATCAGGAGGTTCGTTGTTTGCAATGGCCTTGAGAGTAACGTGGGAGACGATTCCTCCAACCTCCTCACCCCTCCGATTCTTGTTGCGGGCGTAGACGAACCCGCTCGCTGGTCCGTGTGATGGGTCGTTCAGCTGGTAGTACGGGAAAGTCGCCGTGAGCATTCGTTGCCTTGTCAAAGCTAGCGGCACTCTGCTGGTATCGATCGTGATCCATCGACGACCCCACTGTTCGCCGACGAAGGCGCTTGTCCCGCTGCCGCAGGTTGGATCAAGGACCAAGTCACCCGGCCTTGTGGTCATCAGCACACAGCGACGGACGATGCCGCTAGGAGTCTGAACGACGTAGTAATTCTCGGAGTCTCGAGCTGTGTCTTCCCAGATCGTCGTAACCTCAGTCAGCGGGAAGTCGTCGAGATATTGCTTGTACCGGAGCGTGTTCCCAGCGCGGACCACCCGCTTTGCTTTGACGAGTCGCTCTAGACCCTCACGTGTAGTTCGCCAACACTTGTTGGGCCCGGGATGATAGGTGCGACCGTCAAACTCGAAATCTATAGTGGTATTCGGGCGGAACCCACCGGTCGTCAGGCTAATGAGCTGAAAGGGTCGCCACTCTTCGGATACGAGTTCCGGATTGATCCGTTCGGCCGGCGCCATCGGTCGAACCTCACCCGTCTTGACGTGCTCTAGCTGACTGTAGTGATCGCCAGAGCCAGTGCCCGCAATTTGCTGCTGAAATAGTTTGTTGGCGAAGAGACGATCCTTGTCCGTCGCGTACCAGAGGAGATAGTGTGCCGAAGACTGAACGGTCTCACCGACCATCATTCCGAGTCGCCGATAGGCGATAAGCACAACGAAATTGGCCGCTCCGAAGACTTCGTCCATGAGTTCGCGGACGTGATGAAGATTCTCGTCGCTGATCTGCACAAAGATGCTGCCCGATGGCCTCAGCAGCTCGCGGGAGAGAAGCAGACGGTCGCGCATGTACGTCAGGTAGGAGTGCAGGCCCAGCTCCCACGTGTCCCGATAGGACCTTCACCATCTCGGGCTCGCGGGTCATGTCGGCGTCGTCGTTGTGGCTGACGTCGCGGCGGCGCACGAAGGGCTGGAAGTTGGAGCCGAACTTCACGCCGTAGGGCGGGTCCATGTAGATCATCTGGACCTGGCCGCCGAGGCCCTCGTAGTGCAGGAGGGAGTTCATCACCACGAGCGAATCGCCGAGCACGAGGCGGTTCACCCACTTGTCCGGATACTCGTACGCGCGCAGGACCTGGTCGGCGACGGAGTGCTGCGGGTCGCCGAATAGCTCGAACATCGTCTGCTGCTTGTCGCGGCGGTGGCCGGTGAGCGTCTCGACTATGGCCTTGGTGGAGAGGCGCTCGTGGATGAACAACGGCAGGGTGGGGACGTCGAACGACAGGCGCTCGGCCTTGCCGGTCCAGTCGAGGAAGGGCCGGCCGATGCGCCGGAGCATCTCGACGGCCTCGTGCAGCGTTCGCACCGTGGCCAGCACCGTGCCGTCGGCGGTCTTGAACTCCTGTGGACGGTCGAACGTGTGAGGCGCCGGGAGGGCGGCGGCACGCTGGATGAGGTCGAGCAGCCACTCGCCGAGTTCACGCGCGGGGTTCTGGCCGTCCCAGTTCAGCGCGGGGGAGAGCGACGAATCGCACCGGTAGGTGGCCGGCGGCTTCTTCTTCCGAAACTGCGGCTGCGTCCCGACGTCGGGGCGCATCGGACTCTTGGCCTCGTAGTGCGCGTAGCTCTCCGCGACCCGCCCTGACCTGGCCGCTGTCCGCTTGCGACGAGGTTCGTTACTCACCGCCCTGAGTCTACAGCAACCTCGACGGAGGCAATCAGTATCTTGTTGGTGTATTTAAGAAAATCCACTCACCGAGTGCTGTCACCTCCGCTCAGCGTCGCCGGCGCTGACGCAGCAGCCGGGTCCACTCGGGGAAGTGACGGCGAACGAACTCTTCGGTGGAGCGCTACCCGGCCCCGCGTCGTCCGCTGCCAGGTCTCCCAGACCCAAACGGCCGTCTCGTCCGGGTCCGGTGCCCCGGCGAGTAGCTCACCCAGACGCTCGCCCTCCCGCACGCGATACAGCCCGAGCAGCACGCCCTGGAGCACGCGCAGTCTTGCCACCTGGCGCCCGAGCTGGATGAGTCGCACCATTGCCTCGACGCTCGGCGCGACGGCCTGGTGCAGTCGATCCCTCGCATCATTGGCATCGCCACCGTGCTCGAACGGATCGAGGCGCGGACGGCTGAGATCGAGGATATCGAGCGAGACGAGCTCCTTCTCCAGTTCGCCGGCGATGGCTTCGATCTCCGAGGAGGCGTCGGGGCCGCCCTCCGGGCCATGTCCCTCCGCTCCGGCGGAGAGGGCCGCCGCGATGCGGGCCACATCGTCCGCCAGATTCGGCTGGAGCGCGAGCACGCACTCGAGTGCCACGCGCAGCTCGCCCGGGCCCAGGGCGCCGAACCGTGCCAGCGCTCGGGCCCTGGGACCGCGCGTTTTCACCCGGTCACCCCGGTGAGGTCCACTGATATCAGAGCGCCGGGTACACTTCCGTCTCGAACCGGATGAGCAGGTCGATCGCCGTCGTGTAGTCCGAGCGGGCCGAAGATGTTCTGCTGGAGATCCATCGCCTCACCGCCGGCGCTTCTTCGGCGCGCGTCGCCCTCCGCCGCCCGCGGCCGCGAGCCACTCCGCGGCGCCCGGCGTCGCCTGCCACGCCTCCGCGAGCGTCTGCGCGGCGATGACCGCTTCCTCTTCGCTGCCAAGCGCGTACGTCTCGGGCTCCTCGTCCGGCAGCGGGGCCGCGCCGCCGAGGTACTTCGCGACCCGGCGGTTGGCGCGCAGCGCCTCGTGCAGCCGCGCGCGCGCCACGGCGCTGTCGCCCTTGCCCCGGAACGTCACGAGCGCGTGGCCGTAACGCCAGACGGCCGTCGCATCGTCGGCGTACCGGTCGAGGAGCGCAGCCGCGTCGTCGTCGTGTCCGGCTGTGAGCAAGGCCGGGAGGACCAGCTCGCGGACGCCCTGGTTGTCGTTCGGGTTGAGACGGAGCAGCTCCCGGTAGTGGGCGATCGCCTCGTCCCGCCGGTCGAGCGTCTCGAGCATCTGAGCGAGGCCCAGGCGGGCGCGCATGTACGGGCGCGTCTCGACCAGGCCCCAGAAGTGTCCCGCCTCCTGCTCGAAGAGCTGCGGACCCAGGGCTCGCTCGCCCGCGCTCACGCCCTCGGCGTACAGCTCGCGCGCGCGCTCCAGGTCCGTCGCGCTCTCGCCGAGGATCACCCACGCGTCGGCGCAGTCGCGAGACAGCTCGAGGGCCTTTCGCGCGAGCTGGACGCGCCGCCGGCCGTGCGCCTCGAACGCCCGGTAGGCGAGGTCTTGCGCCCGCTCGAGTGGACTCGACGCCGTCGAGGGGAGCGCGTCGAGCGGGCCGTGGAAGCGCTCGGCGATCGCCCGGTTGGCGTCCTCCAGGCTGTCGAACTCCGACCGCGCCATGAAACGTCCAATCTCCGCGGTGAACCGCTCCATCGCGCGCCGGTCGGGCAGCTCGCCCCGACGCCCCGGCACCAGCGCGTCGAGCGGCTCGAGCAGCGCCGGGATCGCAAGGCGGTAGAGCACCGTGCCGTTGTACGTCTCGACCTCCCGCGACCACCGTCCCCGGTCGATCTCGTCCTCGGTAGTGGCGGCGAGCGCAGCGAGCAGGCCTTCCAGGTACGCGAGCGTGGCAGCGTCCGGCCGCCGCACCTCGGCGCCCCCGAACCGGATAGCGAGGGGGTAGGCCTCGTCGCCGGCGACCGGAAGCCGATGATCCTCCCAGAGGTCGGCGTCGCCGAAGGGCAGATCCGTGATCGGGCCGAAGAGCACGGACCACCGTGGACGCTCGATCGCGCCCGGCGCGCGAGCTTCCTGGACGGCCTCGTGGTCCTTCACCGAGTCAAAGAACCCGAGCCCGAAGGTCTGGCCCGCGGCGCCGAGCACGACCACGTGCGCAAGGCCGCGCGCCGCGGCCGGCGCCTCGACGTGCACGAGGTCCTCGTCGCCGAGGTGGCGCCACGGCGCGGCCTCCCAGAAGCGCCCCGCGGCCGCGACGAACGCGCGCATCCGGTCTACGGTGACTCCCTTGCCGTCGAGCGCGCCGGGCGGCAGCCGGCGGCCCTGCGCGTGCTCGTCCATCGCAGCGAGGACTTCCCTGACCGCCGGCAGGCCCGGCGCCGGCGCGATCGCGAGATCGCGGTCGCCAAGGGCTTCACGCACCCGATGGCCCAGGTCCTCGTCGGCCACCTCGAGGACGGCCGGCCGGCACTCGACGAGCCCGCGCTTGAGGCCGAACTCGATCAGCGCGTCCAGCGCCAGTGTCCAGTCGTGCGAGTCCCGGACGGGTTCGATCTTCACGTGGACGAGGCCGGTGCTCCGGCTCACCCAGGCGGCCGCCCACGGCCGGAACGGACCGTCAGGCTCGTCCACCCACGATGGCAGCCGCATGAGCCCGCCTTGCCAGCGCTCGTCGGACCGCCGCGGCAGGCGCATGAACCGTCCGGCGCGCAGCGACGATACCTCTCCCATCCGCGTCCTCCTCTGCTCCAGCGTACCTGCCGATCCCGGTCGGGTGTCTTTCACGGCGAGCATGACAGTGCATCGCGCGCGGCACAACCGTCCCTCGCCCCGGTTGCCTTTCGGGCTGCGCCCGACCCCGGCCTTGGTCTACAGTCGATCCACCGGCGCGCGGCGCCGATGAGCTACGATCCTCGTGCGACCCGACGGCGCTGTGACCGTCGTCACCCAAAACCGTCCCGAGCGGCTCAACGCGCTTAACCGGACGATGATCCGAGCGCCTTCTCGAGGACGCGCCCCGGGCCCACGGCGCCGGCCCTCACCGTCACGCCGACGTGCGCGTGGTCCTCGCCGCCAATGCCACCGAAGAACTGGTTCACGTAGTGCACGACGCGAAGCGGACCGCTCATGGCGTCATCCTTCCTGCGAAACCTCTGGCTGCGGAATCAGCGGTGGCTAACTGGTAGGACGCGATGCCCGAACCTACTCCCACGCGCGGTTGTCGACGGTGTTCTCGTAGGTCGCGCCGGGTACGGTCATGTTCCACTTCACCGTCCAGCTGTAGGTATCCTCGAAGCGCTCGCGAGTGTAGGGCTGCGGTGCGGCGTGCAGCAGGCGCCAGGTCTGCAGCTCGTGCGGCTCGAGCAGGCCGCCCGTCTCGCGCACCAGGTAGTGAACGAACGGCGTCGGGTCCTTTTCGAGCAGGTCGACTGCCCTGGCCTGCGCGCGGAACATCTTGGCGAGCGTCGGACCGTCGAGGTCGTCGCCCGCGGCCTCGCTGCGCGTCGAGTGCGACTCGACCAGGATGCGCAGCCCCCACTTCTGCGCCACGCTGATCCATGGCTCCACCAGGCTCGCCGCCGCCACCTTGCCGTCGCGCACCGCCTCGAGGCGCTTGAGCATCGACCCTACGTTGGTCCTCTTGACGTGCTCGGGCGTGAGGAAGCCTTCCATCATCTTCAGCGTGGTGAACTCCGAGCCGTTGTTCGGCGTCACCGCGATCGGCTTGTCCTTCAGCATCTCGGGCTCGTAAATCTTGGAGTCGCGGGCCACGACGATGGCGAACTTCGACATGGAGGCGCCCAGCGCCACGATCTTGCGCCCGCGCAGCCCCTGCGCGTTGGCCTCGACGGCGCGCTTCATGATGCCCCATTCGCACATGCGGTAACAGTCGATGCCACCCTCGTTGTAGACGGAGTCGAGCGGGCGCTCGAAGACGGAATCGAACTTGACGGTATGCGAGGTCGTGGCCTGGGCCATCCCCGGCGTGGTCACGAACTCGAGGTCGAGCCCCTCGTCCCTGAAGAACCCCTTGTCGCGGGCAACCAGCACGGGCAGGTCGTGGACCGCGTTCATGATCGCCACCTGGGGTTTGGTCCTGGTCTCGGGAGTCACGGCGCCTCCTATGGGTTCGTGATTATCCGCCTGCCGGATTTCAAAGGCAATCCAGGAACGCATCGCCGCGTTCACGGCCAGGAAACGGTCGGGGCCGCGGTAAACGCGGCGCCGCGTGGCGCCGTCGAAAGGAAACATGAACAGGCGAACGGCGGTGGGGGTTCTCGGCAGTCTCGCGTTCGGCCCTGTCGCCGCGGCGTGGGGGCGACGCGCGCTCGCGCAACCAGCGTGCACGCTGACGCCGGAGCAGATCGAAGGCCCGTTCTACCTGGACCAGGCTCGCATTCGCGAAGCCATCTCCGAGGGCAAGCCCGGCGTGCCGCTACAGCTCATTCTCCGCGTGCTCGAGGCCTCCGCGTCCTGCGCGCCGATCCCCAAAGCCGCCGTGGACGTCTGGCAATGCGATGCGCTCGGCATCTACTCCGGCTACGAGGGCGCCGCCATCGCCCCGCGGCACGTCGAGCCGGTGGACGACAAGACGTTTCTGCGGGGCACGCAGCTGACGGACGGCGCCGGCGGCGTCCGGTTCCGAACGATCTATCCGGGCTGGTACCAGGGCCGCACCCCGCACGTGCACCTGAAGCTTCGCGTCGGCGCGGAGGCGGCCACCACCCAGCTCTATTTTCCCGACGAGGTCACGAACGCCGTCTACGCGCGCGCCCCATACGATCGGCACCCGAACCGCGACACGACGAACGCCAGGGATCGCTTCCTGGGGCCGATCGCCGACAAGTCCCTCGTGATGTGGACGATGGCGCGCGACGGGGACGGCTACGTCGCCGTCGCCACCGTCGCGCTCCGGACCTCGTAGCTCCAAACTGATGCACTACCGACTGGCCGTCATCCCTGCAGGATAAGGGTGGGAGCAATCGCCCCCTATGGTGGGTGGTGCCAGGTATT
>JAHFDK010000278.1 GCA_023249095.1 Candidatus Rokuibacteriota bacterium
TAGACCTGCCGGCCGCCCGGCTCGGCGTACTGCCCGGTCTGGGAGATTGCGCCGCCGATCAGGACTTCGTTGTTCGGCCGGTGCCCGGCCCAGGCCGGGCCGGCCCTCAGCACGACGAGCGCAACGAAGGCGCCGACGACGGCAAGGGTTCTAATGGCCTCTCGTTTCATCCTCATCCTTCCTCGGGCCGAAATGGTTGCCATAGGACGCACGGGCATCGGCGCCGGTGCGATCGCACTCGTGGAGCGAACGAAGAATACTACCCCGGTGGTCACTGCGCCAAGCGGCAATCGCGCCGGGCGAGGCTTCCTTGTACCAGTGCGCGAGGCTCCAGAAGTTCGAGTCCCAGCCGCTGATCTCGGTGCCGCGGAGCCGGTTCGAGACGGCCGACGCGTTGCTGCGCCAGAGGAGCGGCACGACCACGACGTTCTGGATCACGAGGTCGTTCATCCGGATGAAGTAGCCCGCACGCTTGACCGGATCCATCTCGGTCCGCCTGACCCGGAAATGAGCGTAGATGGGATGAAGCGGCTGGCCTCCGCTCGGCGTGGTGGCATACGCTGCCCCACAAGAGCACCCGCGGTCATCGCCGCAGAGAGGGGAGGCCAGCCATGGACCATATTGGCATCGACGTCCACAAGAGGGAAAGCCAGATCTGTATCCTGGCCGAGGGCGGCGAGTTGATCGAGCGACGGATCCGCACGGAGCCCGAGCGCTTCGCGGCCGTGCTCGGCGATCGGCCCCGGGCGCGCATCGTGATCGAGGCCTCGACCGACAGCGAATGGGTCGCGCGGTGTCTCGAGTCGTTGGAGCACGAGGTCGTCGTCGCCGACCCGAACTTCTCCCCCATGTATGCGACGCGCCCGCGGAAGGTGAAGACCGATCGCCGGGACGCGCGCGCCCTGGCCGACGCCTGCGTGCTCGCGCCTACCGCCGGGCGCATCGCCTCTCCGATCCCCAGCGGCACGTGCGCGGGCGCCTCCTGGTCCGCGATGCACTCGTCCTCACCCGCACGCGGTACATTTCGCTCATCCGGGCGCTCCGGTGTCAGCACGGCTACCGGTGCCCTCCGGCAGCACCGAGGCCTTCGCGACTCGGGTCCGCGCGCTCGCCGTGCCGGGCCCTCTGCTGTCGCTGATCGCTCCGCTCCTCGCCGTCTACCGTCCCCATACTTCAACGCGCGACGCATGCGACTGATCGAGCTAGCCGCCCGACCAATAGTCTCGATCTATCCTCTGGAAGCTGCCTAGGCCTAGATGCTTATCTTCGTAGTTTTTCGGCGGCGGATCCCAAGGCGATAACTGGCAAAGAGGCGACCGACTAGGAATCAGCCAACCGCCGGGCGATAGCAATGGTTATGTCGTGGAATATCCCGGAGTATCGGCCACTTACAGCGAATTCTGGATCTGGTATCCGATTTGCTGCGCTCTAGCGTGATGACCTACGTGAGTACTCCGGGTAGGCCGCGCATTTCCCATCCCCGCAGGCAGACAATCGGTCTCGACACTCGGACTATTGCCGATCTGGCCAGGGCGGTATCGAGCGCAGTCGAACTTGACTCAGCACTGGATCACGTTACGAGCGCCATCATCCGCTTCTGCCCCGAGGCGCTCTGTATCGTCAGGTTGGTCGACGCAGAGGCGGGAGGTTACCGACTTGCTGCGATCGCGGGTGGTGCAGCGGACGGACATGTCCCGTTCATTCCTTTTGGTCAAGGTGTGACCCACACGGTTGTTGAGTCGAGAAGACCGCTACTTATTCGAGACATCCGTACGGATCCACGTCCCGTAACACGAGACTCGAGTGCGCTCGGCGGTCGGACGGCATATTACGGCGTGCCGATCCAGGGGGGTCCCGAGCTCTTCGGCGTGCTGAATGTCTACTTCCCCGACGCGACAGGTCCCACCGCCGGCGAGAAGGAGATCATCGAGATCTTCGCGGGCCATGCGGCCGTTGCCATTCGGAATGCGCGCTTCTTCAGCACGAGCGAGGCACGACGGCGCGCGGCGGAGGCGCTCGCTGCAGTCAGTCGGGTCCTCTCGCAATCCCTTGAGCCCTCAGAGGTAGCCCAGCGAATCGTGACGAGCGTCCGAACGATTTTGAATGCACGATCGGCTTCAGTTTTTCGACTGGACTCAAAGACCGGGGACCTGATTCCCGTGGCGAGTATTGCGGATGCCGGCCCTCAGTGGGGCGGGCATCTGCCGAGAGGCAGCGGGGTGGGGGCACTCGCGGTACGGGACCGCGTCCCCGTCTTCACCGCCGACGTTCTCACGGATGGGCGGGTCGTTCTGACGCCGGAGGTGCGTTCGCGGCTTGAGGAGGCACAGTACCGTGCGATCTTAGCCCTGCCGATGATCGTGCAGGGGGACGTCATCGGCGCTTTGGTCGTACGCGATGAGAAGGGACGGAGATTCGACCAAGAGTCTATTGCCGTGGCCCAGGCCTTTGCTGACCAAGCTGCGTTGGCATTTCGCAATGCCCGTCTCTATGAAGATTCGATCCGGCGGCGGCGTGCGGCTGAGCACCTTGCCGAAGTCGCCAAGATGCTGACTCAGAGCCACAACGTCGAAGATTTAGCCTCACGGCTCGTCGACAAGGTGCGCCAGCTCTTTCAAGCACGCTCGGCGAACATTGACCGACGCCAAGGGGACGGGTCGCTCCTCGTGCTCGCATCCGCTGCATCCGCGGAAGCCAGTTTCAGCACGGGCGACCGGATTCCCGCGGGCATGGGCCTGTCAGCGTGCGCCGTCAATGAAGGGCGGGCTGTTTGGAGTGCTGACGTACTCAACGATTCGCGGATCGCATTGACCGACGAGATGCGACGCCGGATCGGGGAGACTGGTGATCGAGCGGTCATGGCGGTGCCGCTCCTCCTCAACGCGGAGGTTGGCGGCACCCTATCGATTGCAGACCCCTTCGGACGAAGGTTCGATGAGTCGGAGCTTGCGCTCGCTGAGGCGTTTGCCGATCAGGCCGCTCTGGCATTAGAGAAAGCACGATTGTACGAAGTCGCGGAACGCGAGAGGCAACGGCTCTCGGTTCTCTACGGAATCGCTCGTCATCTGGTCGCCGTGCCGAAAACTGAAGACGTTCTTGCGCAGATTGTCGAGGAATCCGCACGGCTGTTGAACGCTGACGCTGCGGGACTGCGACTCCTCGAGGGCGGTGAGCTGGTCGTCAGAGCTCAGACCGAATCTGCGGCCGGGGTCATGGCGCGGTCTCGAATCGCTTGCCACGAGGGTCTCAGCGGGACGGTGGTGATGACCGGAAAGCCACTCGTTGTGGAAGATCTCGCCGCCGATATCTGCCATCACCCTGAACACCATGGAGCGGCGTTGGAGCTCGGATTCGAGAGCTTCCTCGGGGTCCCACTCGAGGCAGATGCCCGGATCCTGGGTACGCTGACTATTTTCACGAGGGCGAGGCGCCGCTTTAGCGACGACGACATCGCCCTGCTCTCAGCCTTGGCGGATCAAGCGGCCGTCGCGATCATTAAGGAGCAACTCCTAGTCGACCGGCAACGTTCCGAGGAGGCACTTCGCCAAAATGAGAAGCTGGCCAGTATGGGCCGTCTGTTGGCGGGCGTAGCCCATGAACTGAACAACCCCTTGAGCGTGATCTTGGGGTCCGTCCACGTGCTGCGAGCCCATGTGACCTCCGATGTAGTCGGGAAGGGCCTAACACGTATCGCTGACGCCGGCCAGCGTTGCGCACGGATCGTCAAGATGTTTCTATCACTGGCGCGGAAGCAACCCCCGACACGAGAGCGTGTCAATCTCAATGAGGTGGTTGGCCGTGCGCTTGACCTCTTGGAGTCTCAGCTGCGGGTGGCAGACATCGGCGTGGTCGGGAACGTTGACGCGAACCTCCCGGACATTTGGGGCGATCCACATCAATTGCTTGAAGTGGTGCTCAACTTGGTCTCGAACGCCCGCGATGCGATGCTTGAAGGTCACGGACCTCGCGAGCTGCGTGTGGCCACGCGATTTCAGGCCGACGTCGCGCGAGTGACGCTTGAAATCAGTGACACTGGGCCCGGCATCCCACACGAGGTGCAACGAAAGGTCTTCGATCCATTCTTCACCACGAAGCCTGTCGACCAGGGCACGGGCTTGGGCCTGTCACTGTGCCACAGTATTATTGAGCGCCACAACGGAACGATTCGGGTCGTCAGCCAGCCTGGAGAAGGCGCAACATTTACCGTCGAACTGCCGCTGGAGGCGGGGGCTGATGTTGCAGCAGTGCCGCAACCAAGCCCTGCCCCCATTCAGAAGCACATGGCGAAACGAATTCTCGTCGTTGACGATGATGTCGACGTTGCGTCCGTCGTGGCTGACATGGTCCGTACCGATGGTCACGAGGTCGAGACAGCGGAGAACGGCAAGGTGGCGCTCGCTAAGCTTCGTGAGGCGTCGTTCGACTTGATCCTCAGCGATATTAGGATGCCAGTGCTTGACGGTATTGGTTTGTACAGGGAGCTTCAGGCGGCTCACCCGGGGCTGTGTCGTCGAATCGTCTTTGTCACAGGCGATGTGATGAGTCCCGAAACGACCGAATTTCTGAAAACGACGGCCGCGCGGATCCTCTCCAAACCCTTCCAGCCCGAGGAGCTACGGCGCGTCATCGAAGCGTGACGCGGGCCTGCGCGTCATCGCGGTAGCAAGACCTCCCGAAGCATGGCATTTTCGGCTATCATCGCGCCCTCTGGACTACACGTTCGCCTTGGATCGAACTGGTGGCACAGGGGGGAAAGCGATGAACCGAGATTCAGTCAAGACCGGCGCAACGGAAGTCCCACATGTGGGCGCGGCAGCTGAATCGGGTGTCGCAGGTACGGAAAACGCCGTGGCCGAAGAAATCGTCAGCTACTGCCACGCTGCGCTTGAAGGGAGTCGCTTCTTCCCGGCGCTGCGGGCGGGAAGCGTGTCAGTGGCAACCCTGCGATATATCTTCGGGCAGTATCGTCTGCTTCGCGATCGGTTTCAGGCGTGGTTCGGCCTCTGCATTGTCAAGAGCGGTAGCTGCGACGAGGAGGACGTTCGCGCTGCAATTCTCTCCCTCGCGGACCATATCTCCGTGGAGATGCGCGACGGTCATGACAGGCTGTTTCGAGGCTTTCTTGTCGAACTCGGCATGTCGGAGGCTGAAATTCGCGCGATGAGAGCCGGCGGAGCGACACGCCGCTACGATGCATCGTATTTCGAACGATACGGGTTGAGTGAGGAGAACTTCTTCGAGGCGGTCACGGCGATCAGTGCCCGAGAAATCCTGCACTCCATCCGAAACGCCTATGTATTGGAGCACTTCCTTGCGAAGGTCGGGTTCGGCGAGTCCGTGTGGTGGCGGTTGCACGTCGATCTGGAGCTCGAGCACTTCAGGGCCGCGTTACGGCCGGTCATTCAGCGTTCGCAGGGCCACGATGCCGCGGTGGCGTCGGTCGTCCAGACTCTCAAGAGAGAGATCGATCGCCATGTCCAGTACTGGGACGAGTTGCTGGAAGAGGCGGAGGCTGAGGCGGCGCAAGGGATGACTACCGCACCCGAGGTCCCGGCCTTTTTTGACCCGCAATGGATTGGCGCCGAGATTTTTCGGCGGTGGCAAAGCATTCGTCACGCGAAGCTCGAGAACGGCACAAGGCGAAACATCGCGGTCATCGCGGCGAATCAACGGCCGCTGTGGGAAGACCTCCAACGGCGCTTCGAGAACGAAGAGGGTGTTGAGATCGTTCTGGATAAGCGCCATTCCGAGCGACGACAGGGGCCACGCGGAATGCATGCGGATGAGCGTCGCCGAGGCGAACGCCGTATGCAACAAGCGCCAGATTCGGTTCATTTGAGCTGGATTGCTTAGCGCAACGGAGAAGTGAACGATAAGGCGCGTGAAGCCACGCTGACGCTCAGAGCTTCGTGGCGGGCGTGACGCGATAGGCGCTATTCCATCAGTTCGGCCGCGGGACGGGGCGGGTTTCGAGCAAGGAGAGGAGCTGCCAAGGTGGATGCGAGAACGCCCTGACAGGCGACGATAATCGAAACGGCTCCGTAGCTTCCAATCGCGATGGCCAGGGCGCCGAGAACCGACCCGAGGGCGAGGCCCCCCTGGTTCGTAAAGCCCATGAGTCCGAACAGGGCACCACGGCGCCCGGGTGCGAGCTCTGACCCGTAAGCGAGGACCCCTGGGCGGCTCACGGCGTTGAGCAGTCCGAAGAGAACCGCGAGAAAAACCGCCGTGGAGAAGAGCAGGTCGAGACCGAAGAGCAGGAACCCCACGGTGCCGGCGACGGTCTGAAATACGATGAAAATGATAGGCTTCGGAAGACGATCGCCGAGCCAGCCGCCGAAGAGGTTGCCGATGATAGTACCAACCGCCACGACAGCCAAGAGGGGCGCGACCTGTATCGTCGTCAAGCGGTACTGCTGCATGAGAAACGCTGGAAGATAGAGGGTAATCGTGGCGAACATCGACCGTTCGACGAAGTTTGCCGACAGAAAGCTGAGAAGGCCAGGTGCGGCGAAGACGGCTCGGTAACTTTCGGCCAGATCGCTCCCCGTTGCGACCGGCGGCGAGGCAGGGAACCTCAGACGTACGAGTGCCGCCAATACCAGTAATCCGAGACCCGTGATCGCGAATGCGGGGCGCCATCCGAAGAGCCCCGCCAAGGCGCCGACGACGGGCACGCCGGCGATCGCGGCCAAACCGAACCCCATGTTGAACCACGCCATCGCCCGAGAGCGCCGTTCGAAGGGAAAGAGGTCTCCGATGGATGCCATCAAGCTCGTCGGGCCACAGGACCCGAGCAGGCCTGCGAGGAATCGGAGTACCACGAGTGCCATGAAGAATGGCACAGCGGCCCCTGCGAGCGTCAACGCCCCGACGGCCGTTAGAGCACCGACAATCATGGGGCGCCGACCAAGACGATCGGAGAGCAGGCCGGCGAAAGGAGAGGCCAGTGCCTGCGGAACAGCAGAAGCAGCAGCCAACAGCCCAGCTGTCCCGACGGAGATGCGGAATTCCCTCGAAAGATCGACCAGCAGGGGCCCCACCATCGTGATAGACGTCACCAGCCCGAAAATGGTGAGCGACACGAGAATCTGTGCTTCCATGGCGGCCTTGCCGCTGACTGGGTGTGTCCTAGGAAGGGTCATTGAATCTTCATGATGCCCAGAGTTCGGCGCCTCTGAATCTCGTTCGAATCTTGCAGGCGGGAATCAGCAAGCGCCGAAAAAACTTACCAAAAAACTCCCCAGAAGGGAAGTCGCCGTATCGCGCCGTCTAAAATCTTACCGGGGCGAGAACCCGCTCCGGCGTTGTCCCGCTCGTTGTTGAACTTGGCTGAGCGCGGCGGCAGGGCATCATATCCTCAGTTCACCGCAGTGTGGGGGGTACACGACATAGCGGCCCCTGTACCATTCTCGCCAAGGGAACTCACCGGCAGCGGGGTCTTGGAGATTCAGGAGCGCTGGAGTCTTCGGCCACCACGTCGAGAGCGCCCAGCGGCCCCATGCGCATTGAGCCGCCACGGGGGGACTTGCGCCTCGACGAGGAGGGCCGTGGTGCACGCCCAGTGGGGAGTCGCGCTACGAGCGCCTGTACAGGGGTGACGAGACACCACGGCAGGTCGAGATCCCGGATAGCGGAAGGGAGGGGTGCGGTGGCACGGTTTCGCTGGGTTGGCCAAACACCGTCACCGCGTCACCGCGCTGCAGCAGCCCTCGGGTCGTGGTGCTGACGCCACGCAGCAGGATCGTGACCTCATTGCCGTCGGTCGCCCGCACCAACACCACCGTGTCCCCGGCCAGCGACTCAATGCGGCCGTCGATACGCTCGGACCGCACCGAAGGAGCATCCGCTGGCACAGGCGTAAGGTCGGGCGGGTAGATCGCCTGTGCCGCGAGCTGATCAGGACGAGACCCTTCGAAGCCGACCAAGGTCACCG
>JAHFDK010000279.1 GCA_023249095.1 Candidatus Rokuibacteriota bacterium
GGGACGGCCGCCCGGGCGACCGCGGTCGCGCCCCCGGTCGCCGAACCGGTCGCGCGCCGCCAGACGTGCGCGCCGCTCCTCGGCGTAGCGCCGGCGCTCGTCCGCCGTCGGCTTGATCTCCGGCATGAAGAGGTCGTCGTCCGCCCACTCCACCGCGATCTTCTGGCCGATGAATTTCTCGATCGCCTCGAGCGCCAGGGCACTCGCCTCGTCCACCAGGCCGATCGCCTTGCCGCCGGCCCCGGCGCGCGCCGTGCGGCCGATACGGTGCACGTAGTCCTCGGCCTCCTGGGGCAGGTCCCAGTTGACGACGTGGCTCACCGCCTCGATGTGCAGCCCGCGCGAGGCGACGTCGGTCGCGACCAGGATGGGCAGCCGTCCCTCCTTGAAGTCGTTCAAAATCTTGAGACGTCGCTTCTGGTCGACGTCGCCCGTGAGCGCGCGCGTCTCCCAGCCGTTGCGAATGAGTCGATCCTCGAGACGCCGGGCCTCCTCGCGCGTGTTCGAGAAGATCAGGATCCGGTCGCCGCCCTCACGGCGCAAGAGACCCAGCAGCAGTGGGAACTTCTCGTCCCGGCCGACGTGGAAGAGCGACTGTTCGACGCGCTCGGCCGTCTTCTGCTGCGGCATGATCGTGATCTGAGCCGGGTTGTTCATGAACTCCCAGGTGAGCTCGAGCACCCGGAACGAGAGCGTCGCGGAGAAGAGATACGACTGCCGCTTTTCATGCGGCGGCAGGCGGCGGAGGATGAACCGGAGGTCGGCGATGAAGCCCATGTCGAACATCCGGTCGGCCTCGTCGATGACGAGGATCTCGACGCGCCGGGGCGTCCAGACGCGCTGCTTGAGGTAGTCGATGAGACGGCCGGGCGTGCCGACCAGAAGATCGCAGCCCTCGGCCAGGGCCTCGCGCTGCTTTGCGTAGTCGATGCCGCCGTAGACGGCCAGAGTCCGGAACGGCGTGAACCGCCCGAGGAGCCGCGCGTCGGAGTCGATCTGCACGACCAGCTCGCGCGTGGGCGCGATGACGAGCATGCGGGGCGCACCCGTGCCCGGCGGCGGCGCCGGCAACGGCGAGCGCAGCATCTTGGTGAAGGCCGCAATGAGGAACGCGGCAGTCTTCCCGGTGCCGGTTTGCGACTGGCCGGCCACGTCCTTGCCGCGCAGCGCGAGCGGCAGGGCCGCCTCCTGGATCGGCGTCGCCGTCACGAAGCCCGCCTCGCGGATCCCCTGCATGACGGGCTCGGGGAGATCGAGAGAGGCGAAGTCCATCTAGGCCGATTCGGCGGGCGCCGGCGTCGGCGCGGGCGCGGGCTTCCGCCCGAAGATGCGCGCGCACACGATCCCGACCTCGTAGAGGATGATCAGCGGCCCGGCCATCATCGCCTGGTTGAAGGCGTCGGGGGTGGGCGTGAGCACCGCGCCGGCGACGAACGCGCCGAGGATCGCGTACTTGCGGTTCTTCGCCAGCATCTTTGGATTCACGATGCCGACGCGCGACAGCAGCGTGAGGGCCAGCGGCAGCTCGAACACGGCGCCGAAGGCCAGCGTGAACTTCAGCAGGAAGTCGACGTGGTTCTGCAGCGTGATCATCGGGGTGAGGCCCGGGCGGGCGTAGCTCAGCAGGAACTGGATCGCGTAGGGCGTCACCACGAACAGGGAAAAGGCGCCCCCGCCGAGGAAGAGCAGCGAGCCGATGATCACGAACGGCGCCGCGTACTTCCTTTCGTGCGTGTGCAGCCCCGGCGCGATGAACGCCCAGACCTGCCAGAGGATCGCGGGCGCGGCGATGAACAGGCCGACGATCAGCCCCACCTTCATCTGCACCCAGAAGGCCTCGGCCGGCGCCGTGAAGACCAGCGAATAGTTCAGCCGGGTGACCGGTCGCGCCAGCCAGTCCACGATGCGCTGGCTGAACGGCAGTCCGATCACGGTGCCGACGAGGAGCGCGATCAGGGCCCGGACGATCCTATCGCGGAGCTCGCCCAGGTGCTCCAGGAAGGACATCTTGTCGTCGACAGAGGGCGCCATGTCCTACCAGCTCGCGACGAAGTGCCGCAGCGCGCCCACGCCGCGCCCGGCCTGAAACCCCTCGCGGATCGCGGCGGTGACGTACGCCTTCGCCTCGCTGATGGCGTCCCGGAGCGCGTAGCCGCGGGCCAGACAGGCGGCGATCGCGGAGGCGAAGGTGCAGCCCGTCCCGTGGGTGCTCGTCGAGTCGAGCCGCACCGTGGTGAAGCGCGTGAGGTCGCGCCCGTTCCAGAGGATGTCGGTGGCCGTTTCCCGGAGGTGGCCGCCCTTCACCAGCACGTTCTTCGGGCCGAGCGCGAGGATCCGGCGCGCCGCCTCTTCCATGTCGCGCTCGGTCGCGACGGACATCCCCGCCAGCGCCTCCGCCTCGTGGAGGTTCGGCGTGACCACCAGCGCGAGCGGCAGCAACTCCTTGACGAGCGCCGCCCGCGCCTGCGGCTGCAGGAGCGGATCGCCCGACTTGGCGATCATCACGGGATCGAGCACGATCCTCCCCTCACGCCCGTGCGCGCTCAGCCGTTCCGCCACCTCGCCGATGATCGCCGCTGTCGAAAGCATGCCGATCTTCACGGCGTCGGCGTCGAAGTCCGAGAGGACCGAGTCGATCTGCCGGCCGACGAACTCGGGCGGCAGGTTGAAGATACCCTGGACGCCGAGCGAGTTCTGGGCGGTCACGGCGGTGATCACGCTCATCCCGAACACGCGGAACGCCGAGAAAGTCTTGAGATCCGCCTGGATGCCCGCGCCGCCGCCGGAATCGGAGCCGGCGATGGTCAGCGCTTTGGGAACGGTCATAGCCTCTCGAAGTATACGGTTCGCTCGACGACGGCACAAACGCCTGTATCACCGTGAGGACATTGACCCCGCGACCCGGAGTCGCTAGGGTGTCGCCATGAGACGTGCCATGGGCGAGCCGGCCATCCGCACGCGGCGCTGGACGCGGCAGGAGTACGACCGGTTGATCGAGTTGGGCGTGCTCCACGAGGATGAGCCTGTTGAGCTGCTGGATGGCCGCTTGGTGGTGAGAGAGCCGCAGAGGACGCCCCACGCCGTGGCGACTCAACTGGTCGAGGAGGCCCTGCGGGCCGCATTCGGCACGGGATGGTCCGTCCGGGTCCAGCTGCCGCTCGCGCTCGATGCTGATTCAGAGCCCGAGCCCGACGTTGCGGTCGTCCAGGGCGCCCCGCGCGACCACCTACGCGAACACCCCTCGGCCCCGGTCCTCGTGGTCGAGGTCGCGCACGACAGCCTGCGAGCGGATCGAATCCTCAAGGGACGCCTCTACGCGCGAGCGGCCGTCCCGGACTATTGGATCGTGAACCTCGTCGACCGGGTCCTCGAGGTTCATCGCGATCCGACTGGCCCAACTTTCAAAAGCCGTCCAGCCTATGCCGATGTCCGAAGCTATGCGCCGTCGGATGCGGTCGCACCGCTCGCCGCACCTGGAGCGCGGATCGTCGTCGCCGACCTGCTGCCCTAGGCCGACGCGCCGGGCGCCGTTCGGCCGACCGCCGGAATCACCAGCGTGAACTCGCCGCGCGGCTCGGAGGCCGCCAGGCGCACGAGGTGCGCCGCCGGCGTGGCGGTCACGATCTCCTCGAACTGCTTGGTGAGCTCGCGCGCCACCACCAGCTCGACCTCACCGTAGACTTCGCCGATCGCGCCCAGGGTGGCGATGATGCGGTGCGGCGACTCGTACAGCACGACCGTCGTGTCGAGCGCTCGGAGCGCCGTGAGCCGATTGATCCGCTTGCCGGGCTTCACCGGCAGGAAGCCATCGAACACGAACCGGTCCCCGGAGATGCCCGCGGCCGAGAGCGCGGCGACGAGCGCGGCGGGCCCCGGCACCGGCACCACCGGGACGCCGTGGGCGCGCGCCTCGCGCACGAGCAGGACGCCCGGGTCGGAGATCCCCGGCGTGCCCGCGTCCGTGACGAGCGCGATCGAGCGCCCGGCCGCGAGCTCCCGCAGGAGCTCCCGCCCGCGCGTGAGCTTGTTGTGCTCGTAGTAGCTGACGGTCGGCTTGTGAATATCGAAGTGCGTGAGCAGGGCGCGGGTCCGCCGCGTGTCCTCGCAGGCGACGAGGTTGGCCTCGCGGAGGACGCGCAACGCGCGCAGGGTGATGTCCTCCAGGTTGCCGATCGGGGTCGCGACTACAAAGAGGGTGCCGCTCAGGCCGTCTGTTCTTTCGCTTCGGAGACCAGGATCGGCCTTTCGCGATTGAGGATGACTTCGCGGGTAATCACGCATTCCTTCAGCCCCTGGATGGAGGGCAACTCGTACATGATCTCGAGCATGACCTCTTCCAGGATGGCGCGCAGCCCCCGCGCGCCCGTGCCGCGCTTGAGCGCCTCGCGCGCGATCGCCGCCACCGCGTCGTCGGTGAACTTGAGCCGCACTTTCTCGAGGTCGAAGTACTTCTGGTACTGCTTGATGATCGCGTTCTTCGGCTCGCGCAGGATGCGCACCAGCGCCTGGTCGTCGAGGTCGTGGAGCGTCGCGATCACCGGGAGCCGGCCGACGAACTCGGGGATGAGGCCGTACTTCAGGAGATCCTCCGGCTGGATCATCGCCAGCAGGTCGCCGATCCGGCGCTCCTCGCGGCTCTTGATCTCGGCCCCGAAACCCATCCCGGAGCGGCCGACGCGATTCTCGATGATCTTGTCGAGGCCGACAAAGGCGCCGCCGCACAGGAACAACACGTTGGAGGTATCGACCTGGATGAACTCCTGGTGCGGATGCTTCCGCCCGCCCTGGGGCGGCACGTTGGCCACGGTGCCTTCGAGGATCTTCAGCAGCGCCTGCTGGACCCCTTCCCCCGACACGTCCCGCGTGATCGACGGGTTCTCGGACTTGCGCGCTATTTTATCGATCTCGTCGATGTAGACGATCCCGCGCTCCGCGCGCTCGACGTCGTAGTCCGCGGACTGTAGGAGTCGGAGAATGATGTTTTCTACATCTTCCCCGACGTACCCCGCCTCGGTGAGCGTCGTCGCGTCGGCGATCGTGAACGGCACCCGCAGCATCTTCGCGAGCGTCTGGGCGAGCAGGGTCTTGCCGGTGCCCGTCGGGCCGATCAGGAGGATGTTCGACTTCTGCAGCTCGACGTCGCCCGTCTCGCCGCCGCCCGACTCGATCCGTTTGTAGTGGTTGTGCACCGCGACCGCCAGGACCTTCTTGGCGCGCTCCTGGCCGATGACGTACTGGTCGAGGGCGGTCTTGATCTCGGCCGGCTTCGGAAGGCTCCGGAGCTCGCGGGACTTTTCCTCTTCCCACTCCTCCGCGATGATGTCGTTGCAGAGCTCGATGCACTCGTCGCAGATGTAGACGGTCGGACCGGCGATCAGCTTGCGGACGTCGTTCTGGCTCTTTCCGCAGAACGAGCACCGCAGGGTTCCGTTGCTTTCGCGCGTTCGGGGCATCCGCGGGCTACTTCTGGATCGCGAGTGCCGCCGCTTGGGTCACGGGTCGGGTCGTCGGCTTCGAGGAGATCACGTCGTCGACGATTCTATAGTCCTTCGCCTGCTCCGCGGTCATGAAAAAGTCCCGGTCGGTGTCGTGCTCGATCTTATCCATGGACTGGCCGGTGTGGTACTGCAGGATGCGATTCAGCTCCTCGCGCATCCGGAGGATTTCCCGGGCCTGGATGTCGATGTCGGTCGCCTGGCCCTGCGCGCCGCCCAGCGGCTGGTGGATCAGGATCCGCGAGTGCGGCAGGGCGAACCGCTTGCCCTTGGCGCCGGCGCAGAGCAGGAGCGCGGCCATCGAGGCCGCCTGGCCCATGCAGATCGTCGAGATGGCGGGCTTCACGTACTGCATCGTGTCGTAGATCGCCATCCCCGCGGTCACCGACCCGCCGGGCGAGTTGATGTAGAGGCTGATGTCCTTGTCGGGATCGTCCGCCTCGAGGTAGAGCATCTGGGCGATCACGAGATTCGCCAGCTCGTCCTCGATGAAGGTCGGCAGGAAGATGATGCGCTCCTTCAGGAGGCGCGAGAAGATGTCGAACGCCCGCTCGCCGCGCGGTGTCTGCTCGACGACCATCGGGACCAGAGCCATCAAGAGTCTCCTGTTTGCCCGCTCGTCTGGTTACGCTTTGACATTGGCGTTGGCGACGAGCAACTCGAGGGTCATGCGATCACGCAGCCCCTGGCGCAGCCCGTCGAGGTCGCCGCTCTTCTCCATCATACGCCTGACGGCGGGCGTCGGCCGTTGGCTCGCCTGGGCGAGCTTCTCCACCTCGGCGTCCACGTCGGCCTCGGAGGGCGCGATCGCCTCCTTGTCGGCGATCGCTTCGAGCAGGAGGGCGCGGCGGACCATCTTCTCGGCGTTGGGGCGCAGCTCGGCGATCAGCTTCTGGTAGTCCCACGGCATCCGCTCCGGATCGATCCCCTGCCGCCGCACGGACTCCCGCGCGTGCTCGATCCGGTGGGCGACCTGGCGCATCACCAGCGCGTCCGGCACCGTGAACTCGTGCCGCGCGACCACGGCGTCGACAATCTTCTCCTGCAGCGCCCGGCGCTCGTCGTGTTCGCGCCGCGCTTCGAGCTGCTTCAGGAGCTCGGCCCGCAGGGCCTCCAGCGTCTCGAACTCGCCGAGCGACTTCGCGAAGTCGTCGTCGAGCGCGGGCAGCGCCTTCTCCTTGACCTCGACGACCTTGACGGTGGCCTGACCGCCCCGCCCACGCAGGTCCTCGCGCCGGTGGTCGTCGGCGAAGCGCAGGGGGACCTGGCGCTCCTCGCCCGCGCGCAGGCCGACCGCCGCGTCGTCGATCTCGGGGAGCACGTTCTTGGCACCCACCAGGAACTCGTAGCCGGTCTGGCTCGACGGGTCGTGGCCGTCGATGGCGAGCGTGTAATCGACCACGACGAGATCGCCCGTCGCGGCCGGACGCTCGACCGCGTGGAACTGCGCCTGCTGCTCGCGCATGTGCTCGAGCGCGGCGGCGAGCTCGTCGGCGGTGACCGTCGTCGGCGCGTGCTGGACCTCGACACCCTTGTACTCGTCGAGCGCGATCGACGGCTTGACCTCGACGACGGCGACGAAGCTGAGCGGCGCACCCTCCTCCAGCCGGACCTCCTGGAGGTCGGGCTCGTTGACGGGATCGAGCTTCGCCTCGGAGAGCGCCTTGCGGTAGACGTCGGGAATCAGGTGCTCGGCGACCTCTCGGCGCACGTCGTCGGAGAAGTGCACCTTGACGAGCGAGCGCGGGACGTGGCCCTTCCGGAATCCGGGCAGCCGCGCCTGCTTCTGGACGCGGCCGTAGGCCCGCTCCCATTCCTGCTGCACGACGTCGGCCGGTGCCTCGACCGCCAGACGCCGCTTGCAGCCTTCGACCGCTTCGACCGCGACTTTCATCTACGCTCCGGTGTGATTTTTCGAGCTTTTGCATGGTACCACGCTCGCCGCTGGAACAGGCCCGGGCCGAGGGGGAGGGTACTACATACGGAGCCGAGCGCACACGCGACCACTAAACAGGCTTGCTCCAGGCCGCGTCTAAGCTCGGCAGGAGGACTTACACATGGCTCGTCGAGTCGGATTGGCCCGTCTGACGGCCGCCCTGCTCTTCGTCGCCGCCGTGGGCATGTCAGGTTGCGTTCTCGTGCCGGTGCCAGCGCCGGTGGTCGGCCTACCTGTGATCGTGGCACCTCGGCCCGTCGTCGTCATCCCTGGTCGACCCGCGCACGGCTCGTATCGCCCTTACCGGTACTACCATCGAGGTTACGGCTGGGTGCAGTGAGCGTGGGGGTCCGAGAAAAGCCTGCCGCTCGCCGATGGGCACGCTGCGATGCGAGGTGGTACGCTGAGCTTACTGAGGCGTCGTCCCTCTGAGGAGTGGAGGGGAAAGTGAAACGATCTGCTGCGGCTTCGCTCCTGG
>JAHFDK010000489.1 GCA_023249095.1 Candidatus Rokuibacteriota bacterium
GAGCACGCGGCTCGCGCTCAACACGTTCCAGGATTCTCTCGGATGGCGTGCGGGGCAGCGGATGGGCCGGAACCTCATGGCACACCTGCGGTCGAACCTCACCATCCGTGTGCCGGCGAACGCCGTCAAGCACCTGCCGCCATCGACATCGAGGGCGCTCCAGGCGTCGGCCCTTTTCGTGAAGGGTAAGGCGGCGATCGACGGCGTGGACCGCTACTTCCATCTCCAGATCACGGCTTCCGGCCTATCGTCGCTGGGTGACGACGCGGAGGCGGAGCTCTTCAAGAAGATCCCGGACGTCGAGCACGTGTCGGCCATGCTGCGCGCGGATGACACGCACGTGGTCATCACCCTCCGCGCGATCGGCGAGATGTCGCCGCACAATCCGGACAGCAAGGTCGAGCTGGCGCGATTCGACTCCGACTTCGATCGCGCCGCCGCCTACGTTGAGATCGGGGACGCGCTGGGGACGGCCGGCGGCAGCAGGGAGACCGAGATCGACCGGAAGGTCTGGGAAGCCATGGACCGGTTCACGGACCAGGTCGCGCTCATGTTCGCGGGCAGCGAGCCTTTCGAGATCCTCGGGAAAGCGGGTGAGGTGACAATTCCCGTTCCCCCCGCTGCATCGGCCGAGGATCTGACCCTCTACTTCGACCACGCGCGGCGGCGTGACGCGTTGGGCACGACTCACCACGACGCAGGGACGCTGTGGATGGGGGCCGACCCCGCGTCCTCAGTGACGAACGAGTTTGGACGCATCCACGATACGACGAACTGTTACGTGGCCGCGCCGGCGCTGTTCCCGACCACCGGGTCGCCGAATCCGATGCTCAGCGGCGTTGCCCTCGCGCGCCGAACCGCCGACCTGCTGACGGAGACGGTGCTTCCTCGGCCGAGCGTGCTGGCGGCCGAGGCGGGGTTCGAGCCCCTGTTCGACGGCACCGAGCAGTCGTTCAACGGTTGGCGGCAGGTGGGACCGGGCGGTCAGGGCTTCGTGCTCGTCAACGGGGAGCTCATCTCGTACGGACGCAACGACTTCTCGATCCTGTGGTACGCCAAGGAGGCGTTCGACGACTTCACGCTACGGCTGCAGTTCCGGATCTTCGACGTGCTGCGCCACAACAGCGGTGTCTTCGTCCGGTTCCGGAATCCTCTGTCGCCGGCGGGAACGGCGATCCGGGCTCGCGCGCAGGCGGACCATGCACCGATCGATGCCAATCCTGCGTGGACCGCGGTGTACTCGGGCTTCGAGATCCAGATCGACGACACCGCGAAGGGTGACGTGAACAAAGACTTCTACGGAATCCGGCCGGAGCCTGATGGGTTGTGGAAGAATCGGACGGGGGCCATCTACAAGATTCCCGCAGGCGATTTCATCTACCACTTGAACCGTCACGATGACGCCTGGCAACGGTACCGCCCCGGCCCGGCGCTCGTGCCCGGCGCGTGGTTCGAGTACGAAATCCGGGTCAGCGGTAACCAGTGCACGGTCGACCTGCAGAACCTCTCGACCGGGGCCAGGGAGCAGACCACCGTGTACGAGAACACCGACAAGGAGCGGGGGATCGGTACCGTAGCCGGGCAGCCGGCGGGCTATGTTGGTATCCAGTCCTATCCCGGGCAGGTGATAGCGTTCAGGAACATTCGCATCAGGCGGGGATAGTCAGAGGACCAGAGTCTCGCGCGGATCCGTCGAGCGCGCGTGGCCGGCTCATCTGTCAGAGCCGGCCACGTCCGACGGGCAGATGATCGCGACCACCAACCTCATTCACTGACCACACGAGCCACAATGGCCACCGTCTGCCAAATCGGCGAGGAGCGCGGTGGCGTCCCCAGTCATGTGGAAAAGAGAGATGGCGCATTCTTCCGGTTGGTGAAGTGCACGGCCAGCCGGCCGCCGTGGCAGGCGGCCACCGGAGGAATGCGCCATGGGCAAACGTATCAGGGAAACTGCGCGAGCGCCCGCACCTTGCGATACCCTTCGCCGTGGAAGGGCGTCGCCGCCAGCACCGCGCGGATCGCCGCGACGATCTCGGCGTCGCTGATGGATGGAGACGGAGGTGCAGCATGGGAAGTCTCCGAAGTTCTCCGTCCCAATCTCCGGCCGCTATGCGGTGACCGTCGCCGGCTGTTATACCGGATCGTCCCGGACTCGCTGCGGCAGGCGTGGAAGTACACGCTCAAGAAGCTGGCCGCGCAGCGGCAGCTGCCGGTCGGGAAGCAGGTCACGTCCCACGGCCAGGTCAAGTGGGCGAGCGGCAAGACCGGCAAGGTCGTCCGGCATGAGCGCAGGGGCGGCGTGTTCGTCAAGGTCGACGACAAGGAGTTCGTGTGCAGCCCGTTCGCGTTCTTGAAGGAGAAGAAGGCCGACAAGAAGGCGGAGCCCGCAAACTAGAGGGGCCAGGACCTGACACCGGCCCCTCGTTTTTGCTAACGTCAAGAGAGGAGGACGCACGTGATCGCAGGTTGCCACGCCCGAAAAACCAACAAGCGGAAGGGCAAGGAGGTCGCTATGAAGAAGCATCCCCACGCGGTGGCCCTCGTCTCGATTGCGTTGGCTCTGTTCTTTGCTGGGTGCGCGAGCACATACTGGCAGCATCCCGC
>JAHFDK010000280.1 GCA_023249095.1 Candidatus Rokuibacteriota bacterium
ACCCCGGGCTCGAAGCCACGGGCTACGTCCACGTCCTGCAGTCGACGTATTCGAACGGCGCGCACGCCGCGGTCGTCGAGGTCGACCCGGAGACCGGCACGGTGCGCATCCTGAAATACATCGCCGTGGATGACTGCGGCACGATGATCAACCCGATGGTGGTCGAGGGCCAGATCCACGGCGGCATCGCCCACGGCATTGGCAACGCCCTGCTCGAGGAAATCGTCTACGACGGAGCCGGACAGCTCGTGACGGGTACGTTGATGGACTACGCGCTGCCGCGGGCGACCGATGTGCCTCGCCTCGAGGTCCACCACGTGGTCACGCCCTCACCCCTCAACCCGCTTGGCGTCAAGGGCGCGGGGGAGGGCGGGACCTTACCGGCGCCCGCCGCGATCGCCAACGCGGTGGCGGACGCGCTCCGCCCGCTTGGTGTCGAGGTGACGGAGATGCCGCTGACGCGCGAGCGCCTCTGGCGCCGGGTGCGCGCGGCGGCGTCACGCCCTCGCTGATCCGACTCAAATCGCCCGCCCGGGATGCGCCGGGCGTCACGCCTTTCGCAGGAAGTCGAAGTCGCAGCCGTGCTCGGCCTGGAGCACGTGGTCCATGTAGAGCTTCGCATAGCCGCGGGCCGGTAGCGTCGCCGGGCGCGGGAGCGCCGCGCGGCGCCGCGCGAGCTCCGTGGCCTCGACCAGGAGGTCGAGGCGTCGTTCGGTGACACTCAAGCGGATGCGGTCGCCGTTGCGCACCAGCGCGAGCGGCCCGCCGACGGCCGCCTCCGGCGAGACGTGCAGGACGATCGTGCCGTAGGCCGTCCCGCTCATGCGGGCGTCGGAGATCCGCACCATGTCCTTGACGCCGGCGCGCGCGAGCTGCGCGGGGATCGGCAGGTACCCGGCTTCGGGCATCGCGTAGCCGCTCTTCGGTCCGGCGTTCTGGAGCACGAGGAAGTCGTCGGGCCGCACGTCGAGATCCGGTGCGTCGATCCGCGCCGAGAGATCGTCGAGCGAGGTGAAGACCACCGCCCGTCCTTCGCGCTCGAAGAGCGCCGGGTCGGCGGCCGAGCGCTTGATGATCGCGCCACCGGGCGCCAGGCTGCCGAAGAGCGCCGCGAGACCGCCGACCTTCTGGTAGGGATCGGCGAGCGGGCGCACGACGTCGCGGTCCACCCACGTGCCTTCCGCGGCGAGTCGCTCGCCGAGCGTCGCGCCCGTCACGGTGAGGCAGTCGAGGTGGAGCAGCGGTGAAAGGTCGCGCAGCACGGCGCCGAGGCCGCCGGCCGCGTTCAGGTCCGACATGTAGTGCTGTCCGGTCGGCTTCAGATCTACGAGGACCGGGGTCTCGTCGCTCAGTGCGTTGAGGCGCCGCAACGAGACCTCGACGCCCACGCGCCCGGCCACCGCGGTGAGATGAATGAGCGCGTTGGTCGAGCCGCCGATGGCGAGAAGCACGCGGAGCGCGTTCTCGACCGAGCGCGCCGTGATGATCTGGCTCGGCCTGAGGCGCGTCGCCGCCAGCGCCACCGCCTGCTGCCCACTCGCCTCGGCCGCGCGGAGGCGGTCGGCGTGGACTGCCGGAATCGCGGCCGTCCCCGGCAGCGCCATCCCCAGCGCCTCCGCGATCGAGGCCATCGTGCTAGCGGTGCCCATCACGGCGCAGGTGCCCGCCGTCGTTGCCAGGTTCTCCTCGATACGCTCGATCTCCGCGGCGGTGACCCCGCCCGCGCGGTACTTGGCCCAGAACCGCCGGCAATCCGTGCACGCGCCGAGGCGCTCGCCGCGATAGGCCATCGGCAGCATCGGCCCCGCCAGGAGCTGGACCGCGGGCACGTCGGCGGAGGCCGCGCCCATGAGCTGGGCCGGCACCGTCTTGTCGCAGCCGCCCACCAGCACGACGGCGTCCATCGGCTGGGCGCGGATCATCTCCTCAACGTCCATCGCCATGAGGTTCCGGAACATCATGCTCGTCGGGGCGAGGAACACCTCGCCGAGCGAGATCGTCGGGAAGTCGATGGGAAGGCCGCCGGCGGCGAGCACGCCGCGCTTGACCGCCTCGATCAGCTCCGGGAAGTGCCGGTGGCAATTGTTGAAGCCGCTTGCCGACTGCGCGATGCCGATCACCGGCCGAGCCAGCATCGCCTTCGAGTAGCCCATCGACGTCGCGAACGAGCGGCGCAGGTAGAGCGCGAAGTCCGGATCGCCGTAATTGGTGAGACCGCGCGCGAGGCCGTGCGGATTGTCCGGCGTCGTCATATCGCTGGATCTCGCGAGAGGCGCTTCACGTCGCTCCCAACCGCACGCCCCGGAGTAACCCCGCGTTCTTGGCAAACGCCCCCGCGTTGACTTTCTGACCACCCTCGGGCCGCACGCGGGTCACCTGGATCTGGCCGCCGGTCGCGGCGACCGTCAACCCCGCGTCATCGACGGCGATCACTTCTCCGGGCCGACCGGGCGTGGCGCCCACGAGCTTCTTGGCGTCGAGGAGCTGCACGGTCGTTCCCTCATACGTGGTCCACGCACCCGGTTGTGGATCCGCACCGCGGATGAGGTTCCAGATGGCCTGGATGGGCTTCTCCCAGTCGATCTGGACGTGTTCCTTCTTGCACCACCCTTCGTACGTCGCCTGGGACTCGTCCTGAACGATTCTCGGCGCCGTGCCGGCGCGCACCAGATCCACGGCCTCGAGCAGCGCCGCGACCCCAAGCGGATACAGCCGTTCGAAGTAGAGGCTGCCCAGGGTGTCGCTGTCCCGGATCTCGACGTCCTTCTGCAGCAAGATCGGCCCCGTATCCAGACCCTGATCGGGCCAGAAGATGCTCAGGCCGGTCCGCGTCTCGCCCATCATGATCGGCCAGTTGATGGAGCTGGGGCCGCGGTGGCGAGGGAGCAGAGAGGGATGGTATTGGATGGTGCCGCGCGTGGGCTGATTCAGCACCTCCTCGGGCACGATGAGCGTGACGTAAGCCATCACGCAGAGATCCGCCTTGAGGCGCGCGAATTCCTCCCACACCTCTGGCTTGTTGCGAAAGGATCGCGGCTGATAGACCGGGAGGCCACGGGCGAGCGCGGCCTCCTTCAGGGGATCGACCCGCCCTCCCCCCTGGGCCGGCTCAGGGGCACAGTAGACGCCGACGACGTTTTCCCGGCGCTCCAGCAGGGCGTCCAGCACGCTCTTGCCGAACGCCTGCTGCCCATGGACAACGATGCGCATGATGTCATCCTCCGAGAGCGTAGGTAGATGGGAGTCTACAGGAGGGCAAGCCAGATCTGCATCCCCTGGCCGATGGCACGCGCTCCGGCACACCTTCGCTTCCAGGCTCGTCGCCGCTGGGGTAGACTTGCGAACGGTCCAGGAGCTTCGCGGGTGGCGCGCGCACCTGTCATCGGACCACTAGGCTGCTGCCGTCGAGAAGATCGCATCGGTGCCCACCGTGGTTGGCCGGTGGCGGCGAGCATTCTAGAACTTGGACAAGACTTAGGGTGACAATTGGTGCGGAGGGGTGGCCGAGCCCGGTTGAAGGCGTCCGACTCGAAATCGGATAGGGGCCCAGAAGGTCCCTCGGGGGTTCAAATCCTCTCCCCTCCGCCAATTCTTCTCGATGTATGGAGGGGTGACCGAGCGGCCGAAGGTGCGGCACTGGAAATGCCGTGCATGGGTAACCCCTGTGCCCCGGGTTCGAATCCCGGCCCCTCCGCCAGAATTTTCAGCTTGGCCGTGCTAGACGGGGAGTTAGCGGTGCCCTGTAACCCGCAATCCGCTTCAGCGGGGTTGAATTCCCTCTCGAGGGCGGACCGTGTTGAGTGAGCTTCACGGGGCGGCGTCGAAGGTTGGGCCCCACGCAACGGGAATCGTCGAACCCCGCCAGGCCCGGAAGGGAGCAACGGTAAGGCGACCCTCTCGTGTGCCGTGGGAGTACCTGACTGGAGCAGGCTCCGGGGAGAGATCGCAGGACGGGACGTTCGAAGGAGGGTGCACGGTCATTGTATCGGAGCGTGAGTCCGGCTTGGACCGAGGGTGGCGAGTGATAGGCACGGGTGGCTCCGCTCGTCGAGTCAACGCATGAGCTATCAGGTCTTGGCCCGGAAGTGGCGGCCGCAGACGTTCGAGGCGGTCGTCGGCCAGGACGCGATCACGCGGACGCTCCGGAACGCGCTCGCCTCCGGGCGCATCGCCCACGCATATCTCTTCGCCGGCCCGCGAGGCATCGGCAAGACGACCACCGCGCGCCTGCTCGCCCGGGCGCTGCTCTGTGCCGACCGGTCCGGCCCCGAGCCGTGCGGCAAGTGCGCGGTGTGCACCGAGGGTCAGGCCGGGACGCTCGTGGACGTGATCGAGATCGACGGGGCGTCCAACCGGGGCATCGAGGAGATCCGGACGCTCCGCGAGAACGTGAAGTACACGCCGGCGCGCGGGCGCTACAAGGTCTACATCATCGACGAGGTCCACCAGCTGACCGAGGCCGCCTTCAACGCGTTGCTGAAGACCCTGGAAGAGCCGCCGCCGCACATCGTCTTCGTGCTCGCCACGACCGACCCCCGCGAGATTCCGGCGACCGTGCTCTCGCGGGTGCAGCGCTTCGACTTCCGTCCGATCGCGCCCGAGACGCTCCGGACGTCGCTCGAGCACATCCTGACCCAGGAGAAGATCCCGTTCGAGCCGGCGGCGCTGCCGGTCATCGTGCGGGCCGCGGAGGGCTCGCTCCGCGACGCGCTCTCGCTGCTCGACACGGCGATCGCCTACGGCGACGGCCGGCTCGCGGCGGAGACCACCGCGAAGCTGCTGGGCGCGTCGGCGCCGGTGGCAGTGCGTGCCTTCGCAGCGGCGGTGGTCGGACACGACACGGCGGCGGCGCTCGAGGCGATCGACCGCGCGACGCGCGATGGTGAGGATCTCCTGGCATTCACGCGCGACGTCATCGAGCTGCTGCGCCTCACGCTCGTGCTGAAGGCCGCGCCGAACGCGAAGCCCGCCGACCTCACCCACACCGAGGGCAACGAGCTGCGCAAGCTCGGGGAGACGGCGAGCCTCGACGAGCTCCTCTACGTGCTTCGCGCCTTCCTCGAGGCCGACGCGCTCCTGCGCGAGTCGCCACACCCGCGCGTCGAGCTGGAGATCGCGACGGTGCGCGCCACCCGGCGGCCGGTGCCCCAGACGCTCGACGACCTGTTGCGACGTGTCGACGAGGCGCAGCGGGAGATCCGGCAGCACGCGCTGGCGACGCCGGCGCCGCCCCCGGCGGCCGCGCAGACGAGCCTCCTGCCGGGCACGGAGTCCGCGGCGCCACGTGCGGAGCCACGGCGGCCCCCGGCGCCGGCGTCCGGCGGAGTGCCGCCCGCGCGTCCGGCTTCGCCGGCGCCGGCGCCCGCACCGGTACACGTCCCGTCATCCGCGCCGGCGCCGCCCGCGGTTCCGGCGGCCGGCGCGGCTCTGATGGCCGACACGGATCTGACGACGGCCTGGGAGCGGGTCGTGGACGAAGTGATGAAGACGAGGCCGACGCTCGCGGCCGTGCTGACGCAGGCGCGGCCGAGCGGCGTGAGCGATCGCGAGCTGACGATCGTCCTGCTCGGGAACCACTTCCACCGTGAGATGCTTGCGGACGCCGCGAACCGCGAGCTCGTCGTGCAGGCGGTGCGGCGCTGTGTGGCCGGAGCCGAGCGGGTCAACGTGGTGTCGGGCGCCGAGACCACCGGCGCCATCGCGACGCACCCTGCGGTGCAGGCAGCGATCGCCGAATTTCAGGGCGAGGTGGTCGCGGTGCGGCCGCGCCTGCCGGAAGGAGAAGGCCAGTGAAGGGGTTCGGGAACATGATGAAGGAAGCCCAGAAGCTGCAGGCGCAGATGGCGGCCCTGCAGGAAGAGGTCGGAAAGAAGAAGGTGGAGGCCACCGCCGGCGGCGGCATGGTGACGGTCGAGGCGAACGGCAAGCAGGAGCTCATCGCGGTCAAGATCGATCCCGAGGTCGTCAACAGGGACGACGTCCAGATGCTCGAGGACCTGGTGCTGGCCGCGTGCAACGAGGCGCTCAGAAAATCGCGGGAGCTCGTCCAGCAGGAGCTCGGCAAGCTGACCGGCGGTCTCAAGATCCCCGGTCTCGGCATGTAGGGCCGGGCCTCGTTGGCGTATTACCCCGAGCCCGTCGCCCGGCTGATCGAAGCCTTCCAGCGCCTTCCCGGCATCGGGCCCAGGACGGCCCAGCGGCTGACGTTCTTTCTGCTCAAGCGCCCCGTCGCGGAAGTCCGCGAGCTGTCCGAGTCGCTCATCGCCGTGAAGGAGCGCATCGTCTACTGCGGGACCTGCTTCAACGTCACCGACCGGGACCCCTGTCGCATCTGCGCAGACCCTGCGCGCGACGGGCGCCTCCTGTGCGTCGTCGAGGAGCCGAACGATCTCCTGGCGATGGAGCGCACGGGCGAGTATCGTGGCCGCTATCACGTGCTTCTGGGCGCGCTCTCACCGCTCGACGGTATCGGGCCGGACGACCTGAAGGTGCGGGAGTTACTGGCGCGGCTCGAGGCGAGTGCGCCCGGCGAGGTCATCCTGGCCACCAACCCGAACGTGGAAGGCGAAGCGACGGCGCTCTATCTGGCGAAGCTGCTGCGCCCGCTCGGCGTGCGTATCACGCGGATCGCGCGCGGCCTGCCGGTCGGCGGCGATCTCGAATACGCCGACCAGGTGACCCTCTCGAAGGCCCTCGAGGGAAGACGCGAGATCAGCTAGGAAAAAACCGGCCCGGGCCATGAGACCCGGGCCGGCGCCCGCGCATCGCACGGGCTCGAAGCGTAACCCCTAGAAATCTCCGTGAGGCATCGCCGGCATGGCCGCCGGCTTGTCCTCCGGCAGATCCGTGATCAACGCCTCGGTGGTGAGCAGCAGCGACGCGACCGACGCCGCGTTCTGCAGCGCGACCCGTTCGACCTTGGTCGGGTCGATGATGCCGGCCTGCAACATGTCGACGTACTCCATGCTCTCAGCGTCGTACCCGCGGTTTGGGGCCGTCTCGCTCTTCACCTTCTCGACGATCACGCTGCCCTCGGCGCCCGCGTTCTCGACGATCTGGCGAATGGGCTCCTCGAGCGCCCGCTTGACGATCATCGCGCCCACCTTCTCGTCGCCCGAGAGCTTGAGGCCGTCGATCGCCTTCGCGGCGCGGAGTAGCGCGACGCCGCCGCCGGGCACGATGCCCTCCTCGACGGCCGCCCGCGTGGCATTGAGCGCATCCTCGACGCGGGCCTTCTTCTCCTTCATCGCCGTCTCGGTGGCCGCGCCGACCTTCACCACGGCCACGCCGCCGGCCAGCTTCGCCAGCCGCTCCTGCAGCTTCTCGCGGTCGTAATCGGAGGTCGTCTCCTCGATCTGGGCCCGGATCTGCTTGATGCGGCCCTCGATCTCCTTCGTCTTGCCGCCGCCCTCGACGAGGGTCGTGTTGTCCTTGTCGATGACCACCTTCTTGGCGCGTCCCAGATCGTTGAGCTTGATGTTCTCCAGCTTGATGCCGAGATCCTCGGTGATGGCCTTGCCGCCCGTCAGGACGGAGATGTCCTCGAGCATCGCCTTGCGGCGGTCGCCGAAGCCCGGCGCCTTCACCGCGACCGTGTGCAGCGTGCCGCGCAGCTTGTTGACCACGAGCGTGGCCAGCGCCTCGCCCTCCACCTCTTCGGCGATGATGAGCAGGGGCTTACCCGCGCGGGCGACCTGCTCGAGCAGCGGGAGCATGTCCTTCATCACGCTGATCTTCTTCTCGTGGATCAGCACGAGCGCGTCTTCCAGCACGACTTCCATGCGCTCGGGGTCGGTGACGAAGTAGGGCGAGAGGTAGCCGCGGTCGAACTGCATGCCCTCGACCACGTCCAGCACCGTGTCCGCCGACTTCGACTCCTCGA
>JAHFDK010000281.1 GCA_023249095.1 Candidatus Rokuibacteriota bacterium
TATCCGGCGCGTTTTGTCGTCATCGATCCGGACGCCCCTTCCCCTTCTGATCTCGCCAGCCGATCGCCCACTCGCGCTCTTCCTCGATCGCTGCGCCCGGGCCGAGTAGCCAGCCCGGGCGCGGCAAATCGCTCAAATACCCGTGATCTTGCACACCCCGCCGGGCCGCGTCACGCCGAATCCCCAGCGGCCTTCAGCGCGGAAACGGATCAAGTTTCGCTGGAAATCCGTCGCGCCCGCGCCCGAGTCGTAGATGTTCTCCGACCAATCGACCTGGACGCCCTCGCGCTCGAAGAGCATCACGCTGCCCGTGTCGACCAGGTAGCCAGTCCCCGCGGTCAGCGCGGCCGTCACGACCACCGGCACGCCCCAGGCCGTGCGGTTGAAGGTGTCAACCGGCGGCGTATTGTCGGGCGACGTTCTGCTGATATAAAGGCCGTCCGCCGTCCTGAGCAGCTCGATCTCTTCCCAATCGCTGGGGTGAATCAGGAAAAAGCCCGAGGCCAGGTTGACCAGCTGCAGCTTGGTGATCGCTTTTCTCAGGGTGTCAGGCGTTGGGTCCGCACCCTTCGCCTGCGTTTGAATGCCGGATGTGGCGCTCAGCCCGAGCAGGTGCGCGCCGGTACCGTCGCCTGCGATGATCTCACCCTCGAGGGCCATGATCACGCCATCCCGCAGACTGCCCGAGACGAAGTCCTGGAACAGGCGCACGTCGGAGAGCATCTGCCGCTCCAGCTGCTCGGACAAGTGGGCGATCGTCGTGACCGCGCCTTCGACTTTCTGAACCGTGTAAACGCTCGTCGGCTTGAGGGCCGAGTTGGCTACCACGGCGGCGTTCTGGGTGTTGACCGTCTGCTGAAGGTAGGCGTACCTGCCCGTGTCGGGCGACACCTGCTCAGTCGGGATGACATCCAGCAGCGTCGGTGGACGGTTCGGAAGTCGCACGAGGGTCGTCGAGAGGCTCGGCACCGTAATGGTGCCGCTGGTCAGCGCCTTGACTCGGCCGTACGTGTCGCCCATCTGCTTCTCGACCGCTTCGGCCCAGCTTCCGGCAACACGCCCGGAGCCGTCGGCGGCCTGAAGGTTGCGGCCCCTGCCAGGCACCAGGTCCTCGATCTGCTTGACGAACCCGTAGAAGTGGTTCTGCGCCTTGACCATGGCGGCGGCCTCTTGCGCCTCTTTGACGAGCCGCTGAACGGTCGCCTTCTCTTCCGCCGAGGGCAAGCGCTGCTCGCGCTCGATCCGGTCAATGATGGCCGTGGCCTCGGACGCCTTGGCGTCCCTGCGCTCGGCCAGTTGTTGCGTTGAAGTCACGTTAGGGCCCTCCATCGCGGAGGGCCGACGCGCTGATAGGAATAGAGACGCGGCGGCCATCCACGAGTAGCCCGGCCGCAGATATCGCGCGGTCGAGCATGGGTGATCGCCGTCGCCGCGTCGCGCCAGCGTCCTGGCTCGGCGCCGCTTCGGCGTACTCGGGGAGTCCCGCCCCTGCCCGGCTCGGTCCCCGGCCATACCGCTCGCGCGGTCCCCAGCCATACCGGCCGATTCGAGCTGAACCCTGGTCCGGAGTCCGCCCCGTGGCCCCGCCCATAGCACAGCGGACGCCCGCGCCCTCGAATCCCCAGGGCCGCCCGGCGGACGCTTCACCGTATCTGTGATTGGCGTCCGCCGGGCGGCGCCGGCATGACTCAGGCAATCGCCGCTGCTCGAGCGGACTCTGCGAAGAACATAGCACGGCCGTTCTACCGGTGCCACAGCCGCGAATCCCAGCACTGCGCCGCTATCAGGGCTTCCGGGTCCGCGATCTCGCTCGGCCTCGCGAAGATGTCCGTCCTGACAAGCTGGCTGATGTCTGGCGGGCGTTTCTGCTCGGCAGGGGCGGCCTCGTCGTCGGCTAGCTGCTCGACCTGGTCGCTCACGACAGGAGCCCCTGGTTCGCCTTCGTGATGAAGTCGCACATCCGCTCTACCGCCCACTCCGTCGCGTCGCGATCGGCCTCGGTGTCAGCCTTCGGGTCGGCCCCGAGCTGCTGGCGCCAGAGCAGCCGACACTGGTAGAGAACGGCGAGCAGAGTGTCCATCTGGGTGTACTCCGGGCGGAGCCACAGGACGGCCTGTGACCCTTCCCAGCTGGGTGACGTGGGCTTGGGGCCCGTGTACCACCGCACCCAGCAGCCAGGCAGCCCCAGGACGCGCGTCGCCATCGTCACGGCCCCCGCAGCCGCAAGCTGGGCCTCGGCCGGGACTTTCTCGGTCGGGATGATCTGAAAGTCGCTCACGATGACGCCTGAGCGGGAATGTGGCCGTTGGCGGCCCACCAGGCGAGTAGCTCGGCCTGGCTCTCGGCGTCGGCCCGGCCGTTTTCAAGCTTCAGCTCGTGGCCCTCGGCCAGGTACTGCTCGAGCAGGCCGAGCTGGCGGCGCTTGCGGAGCTCCCCCACCCCGGGAATGGCTTCAGTGAACGCGAAAAGCTTGTACTTGGCTCCCCCCGACAGGGGGGTGAGGGGGGGAGCGTCCGGTTCGGTTTGGTCCGGTCCGGTCCGGTTAGGTCCGGTAGCGCGTGACATTCGACCATTCGCCTGTGACTTGTCACGTGACCGCGCGGCCTGATCACCCTCGGCTGCTTCCCTCTGCTTCTCACGGGAGCGCCGCTTCCGTGCCGCGCCCGCCGCTCGTAACGCGGTCAGCTTGTCCGTGTAGCGGGGCCAGTTGTGGATGGCCAGCTCGCCATGCTCCACCACTTCCAGGAAGCCGGACTCTATCAGCGCGTCCCGGAGCCGCTTCCCATCCTCGACATCCCACTCGGCGACCTCCGCGAGCTCGGTGTCGGACAGCTGCCCCAAGCGGCCCTCGCCGTCGGCGTTTTCAAGCGCCCACAACCAAACAGTTAGCAGGTGCCCCATCAACACCTGCCGCTTGATCCGCAGTAAGCTCGCTGCCCGCAAGGTCTTCCGGTGAGTCGGAAAGGTGTTGTGCACCTCGAGCCACGGCATCGAGAATGTCCTAGGCCAGGCCCATCCGCGCGCTCTGCGCCATGCCCCCTTGGAAGCGTCGGAAGGCCTCCTCTAGCCGCGACTGGAAGTCGTCCATCCCGTAGACCGGCGCGTGAAAGTGGATCGCCAGCCCGGAGCCCCAACCCTCGGCCCCTGAGTCCACGGTCGGAATGATCCGCTCGCCCCCGTGGACTATCGCCAGCTGGGGCGCGTTGCGCGGACCGGGCACGATGCCGCCAGTCGCGAAGCCCATCAGCTCGTTGCCGATAGGCGCGGGCAGCCGCGGCACGTCGATCGTGAAACCCTCGCTGGACAGGTGGAAGGGCCCGATGTCGATCCGAATCGAGCGGATGGCATCCGCGAGCGCCTTGCCCAGCGCTTTGCCGAGGTTGGCGACCGCATCGACGATGCCTCTGACCAATCCCAGCCCCAGGTCGCCGGCCCAGCCCAGCAGCTTCGGCAGAGCCGTCGTGATCAGCCAGAGCCCCAGCTCGGCGATCAGCGTGCCCACCTCGAGCAGCAGCGGCCCGATCCGCGGGGCGATCCAGCCCACCAGCGCCGCGCCCCACTCGGCCAGGTTCTTGACGAGCATCGGTAGCGCCGTACCGAGGATCCAGCCGCCGAACTGCACAAGCAGACTGCCCAGCTCGCGCAGCAGCGGCGGGATCAACGGGCCAACCCAGTCGATGAACGCGCCGGCCCAGCTGCCCAGCGTCTTGACGACCGCCGGCAACGCGGTACCGACCATCCAGGTTGACATCTGCTGGTAGAGGCCGATGAGCTGCTGGAGCAGCGGCGGGATCATCGGACCGATCCAAGCCAGGAAGGCACCCCCCCAGAGAGCCAGATTATCGCCGATCTCCCCGAGCGTTTCGGTGAGAAACCCGTCCAGGAGCGACCCGGCGCGCGCCAGATCGCCGCCGAAAACGGCCCCGATGATCTCGCCGAACGTCGCGAAGACCTGCCCTACCATGCGGCCGAACTGTTGGAACTGGGGGATAGCGTCCATGAACGCTTGCAGGAACGGCTGGATGGCGTTGTAGACGCCTTCGCCGAAGGTGTCCTTGATCACGTCGCCGATGATGCCGATGGCCCCCGCGTCCTTCGTGAAGGCGGCGAACAGCGCCGAGAAGACCGTCCCGAGCTTGTCGAGCACCGGCCCGACCTTCTCCGAGATGCCGGTCGATAGGCCGCCGACGAATGCTTGAACGCCCGGCAGCACATCGGTCAGCACCTTGCCCAGCCGGGCCAGGATCGGCAGCACCGCCCCGCCGATCGCCTCGACGGTCTCGCTCATGGCGATCTTGGCTTGCTCGAATTGCCCGGCGGTCGAGTTGGCGTAGGCCTCGCTCTGGCCGCCGAAGCGCTTTTGGACCTCGGCCAGGACCTCCGCCTCGGTGGCGCCGTCCTTCATGACGATGCCCATCTTCTTGAACACCTGGATGTTCTCGTCAGTGAGCTTGCCGAGCATCTTGGTGGCCTGGCTGAGCGGGATGTTGGCGCCGCGGCTGAGGTCCATCGCCAGCTTCTGCCGCTTCAGCGCTTCGTCGCTGTCACCGGTGGCCTGGGCCAGGAACTGGAAGGAGTTGCGGACGTCATCATCCGAAAAGGCCAGCTTCTGGCCAGACTCGATCGCGCCGTTGACCTTACCCATGATCTCGTCGTAGTCGCCGCCCATGTTCTGGATGGTGCGGCTTAGCCGGAGGGTCGAGGCCTCGTCCTCGGCCGCGGCCTGGGCGGCGCCCTGGAGGAAGCCCGGCAGGCTCATGAGCCCGCCGCCCAGCGCGAAGCCGCCCGCGATCTGCGCCACGTTCCCGAAGGCACTGCCCAGCGCCCCCAGCGCGCCCAGCGGCGCCGTAGCCGCGCCGGCCAGGCCTGTCAGGCCCTTGTGGACCGCGCTGATCGGGCCGCTGGCTGAATCCTTGCCGAACAGTTCGACTGCTATCTGAAGGTTCGCCATGTCAGTGGCCGCCGCAGCCGGCTCCGTGGCCTGCGCTCCCGAAAAAGCGTTCGAGGGCGGCGATAGGAATGTGCCTCGACCTGTCAACCAGCACCGATTCGATACGACCATCGGCGATCAGCTGGCGCATCTTGCGCTCACTCATGCCGACCATCCGGGCAGCCTCCGCCGGCCTGACGGATATCGCGCGGCGTTCTTCTACGACCATCCTGTTGCCTCCCTGCTTCGACTTGGGGCCACAGGCACGAATATGCACTTAGCTACATGTCAACAAGAGCGTTCAACGTAACGCCGACGTTACGCCTACGAGAGAAGTCGGAGCGCTAGGACCTCATAACCGCGAGAAATGCAGCATAAGGCGAACATGCAGCAGCGTGCCCGTGATTGCGGTTACCTGCATCCCTCAAGTGCCGCAAAACGGGTCTAGCAAACCTGCTCTCGGGGACGGTCGAGCACCGGCCGCGCGCCGCTTCGTGTGATGGGTCGAGTCGGCGCCGAGCTGCTGCGCATCGAGCGCCGTCAGCCGACGCCGTAGACCAACGTTAGACCTACAGCCCCTCGGCTGCACCCAAGGGTAGGGGCCTGCTCGGCGCCCCATTCGTGAACGAAGCGGGGGTCTTGCCGTCGCCGATGCAGGCCCCTACAGGGGTTTAAACGAATCCCCCCTTCGGCACCATTGGCCGTCTGCGGTCACGAAATCGGGCCGTTTCCATCCGCGTAGACCTATGCTAGACCTACGCGCCGATGCAGCGCTATGCGTGTCTGTGCGTCCCCGTGCCAGGGAACGGCATTAGTTGGCCCCCGCGAGCAGCTCGCCGTAGCGCTCGACAGCCCGCCTCTGCGCGGCCGGCACGCGCCCGACGTACAGATCCGCCGTCACGTTGAGCCGGCTGTGACCGAGGTTGCGTTGCAGCGCGACCAGGTCGCCGCCATCGTCGAGCATGAGCGTCGCGAAGGTATGGCGAAGATCGTGCATCCGCGTCTTCTCCGGCAGCCCCGCAGCCTTCAAGAACTGGATCCAGGCCTCGCGAACGTGCGACTCCCGGAGCGGCGTGCCGACTCCCGACGGGAAAACAAGCCCCATCTCCTGCCAGACCGGCTCGGCCTTTCGCTGCATAAATTCGACCCTGTCCCGCTGGGTCTTCAGCACGGCAGCCACCCAGGGCGGTATCGGCAGCGTCCGGCGGCCAGCTGGCGTTTTCGGCGGAGCCAGGACCATCCGGTACCTGCCATCCTTCCGCACCCTGATGGCGGCCTGGTGGATACCAATAGTCCCCGCCTCGAGGTCGACCGCGTCCCAGGTCAACCCGGCGGCCTCGCCGAAGCGGCAGCCCGTCCCGAGCAGGAACGTCCACAGAGTCCCGTACCTGTGGGCTCGCGCAGCGTCCAACAGACGCCGGGCGTCTTCGAGCTGGAGCGGGCGAGCCTCGAATTTCGGCACCTTCGGCGGATCGATCGCCTGGAGCACGTTGCGCCCGACGTGGCCCTCCCGCATGGCGTGCTTCAGGAGATTGCCGAGCAGCTGGTGCATGTGGGCCACGGTGGCGGGCGAAAGCGGCCGGCTCTGACCACTGCCCTTGAGCTTCGCGGTGTATAGCTCTCGCACCAGGCGTACGGTGAGCTTGTCAAGGCGCGTATTGCCGAGCAGCGGCAGAACATGCTTGTTGATGCGGTGTTCATACAGCTCAAGCGTCCGCGGCCGGCAGCCCCGCAGCTCCGCGGCAGCCAGCCACTCGGGGACGTATCGCTTGAGCAGCGGGGAGCGGCGCCCGATCGGTCCCTTGTCCGCCTCCCGCTGGAGCCGGCGTAGGAGCTTCTCGGCGCCCTCCTTCGTCTGGACTTTCGCCTTGCGGGTCACGCGCCGGCCGTCCTGGGTGATCTTGGCGCACCAGCCTAGGCCCTTCGCGAAGAAGACGGAGCCTTCGCCGTTCGCCGCCTTACTCGGCATCTTGAAAAAGCTCCGCCCGGTCGCCCAAGAGGCGCTGCATCTCGGCCCTTTCCTCCGGAGGCACAAGCTCCGCCCGGCCGCCGAAGCGGCGCTGCATCTCGGCCATTCCCTCCGAAGGCGCTTCGATCCGGTCGTCCTGCATGTCCCCGAATAGCAAGACCTCCCACAAGCCCCGCAGCACGTGAAAGCCCATCCGCGGGCTGTGCGCGACTTTGTAAGTCTTGCCATCTACCTGCAGGACCCTCGGCGCGCCGTCCGAGTCGATCCAGACCGAGGCCTGTTCCTTGCAGGGGAACACCCCTATCAATCGGGGCCGAGGTGGCCACTCATTCGGCTGCGCGTCCATAACGACAACCTCCGCGCGAGATCAACGAAAAGAGCCGACCCCGAGAATCGGAGGTCGGCTCATACGCCCTTGGTATGATCCCGCCGGCCCTGGCTCTTTCAGGGTCAGGCCCGGTAGGCGCGCAAACGCTTGCCGGGCCACTTGCTTTTCAGTTGTCCCGGCCACGGTAGTCCGATCGACGCGAGATGTCAAGCGCATGGGCGAACTTCGGCGAACTTCACTCGCGCCAGGGCGCGGCGAATTTGACAAAGGCCCGACACGTGCGGATACAGCGCGCCCGCCGCTCGGCGCCCAACTCGCCGAGACGGTCGAGCCGCGCGGCGAAGTCTTCGACGTCGTCTTCGTCGATCGACAGCAACGGCTTTGGGTAGCAGTGCACCAGCAGCGTTGCCAGGTCGCGGATCCTGGAGCTGGCCGTCTGCGCGCTCTTGCCATCGACGAATTGCGCCAGAATGCTGGCCTGGCGCGCCCGGGCGGCCCGCTGCCGCGCTTCTGTAGTGCCAGCCGATGTCATTGCCACCCTCTTCGCTCCAGGCCCCAAAAAAACGCTTCCCAAGTCAGCGCGGACAGAGCGAGTGATCGGAAAGGT
>JAHFDK010000282.1 GCA_023249095.1 Candidatus Rokuibacteriota bacterium
GACTCGCCGTGCCGATGGGTTCTTCGGGTTTAACCTGGACATTCCCGCACGCAACGAGAGACACGATGGCGAAGAGTCCCAGAAAGAGTTGCAGGAGCCGTCGGTATGCCATGGGAGTTTCTCCTCTCGGGTCTATCCCGCTCGACTCCCGAAGGGTTGACCGTCAGCGCGAATTACCTGGCAGGCGGTACCTTCCGCCAGCCCGACCTCGGTGTGCGGACGGCCTGCCTTCGTCATCAGGGACGGGTGAGGGCGTGCAATGCGGCGTTCGCGATGATGTCGTGTCCCGCCTCCGTCGGATGGATGCCATCCCAGAATAGATACCTCTGCGGCGTCGCGCAAAGGGCGCCGCCAGTAACGCCGAACGTGAGGCAGGAGTCCTCGACGTTCGTCAAGCCAGCGGCCAGCGGTGCGGCCAACACCTCGGCGAATAGCGCGTTGACGTCGAGACGAAGGAAGCGGATCTGCGGCAGCTGCAGCGCGTTCAAGACTTGATCGAGCGCCCCATTGTAGGCCACCGTGAGCTGTGTCGCTGCAAACTGGGCCGGGGGACCGAGGGCACGAACCGCCGGCGTAATTGCGAGATCCGGCACGTTCAGGATCAGAAAGGTCCGGGCACCGGCTGCCCAGAGCGCCTGGATGTTACCCGCCACGGTGATGACCGCAGCCTGGATGATGCCAATGCTCGTGGCTCCGGAGGGATCGCTGACCAGGGCGTTCAAGGCATCGTCGAGATCGTTCGCGCCGATCCAGACCACGTACAGAGCCTCGGACGACGCGTGGCCCCCGAAGTCCGACAGGAACAGGCCGACTTGCGTACTCAGATCGTAGGCCGGGAACACGGGCGCACCGGCGCGGGCTCGGGCCCGACCGACGGCGTAGTTGGTGAAGACGCCAGGCACGCGAAGCGCCGGTTTACCGCTGGTCGGCAGGCGCAGCGCTGCGGCGAGGTGCTCGGCCCAGGTCGCGCCATCGCTGAAGTGATGACCCCCGATGGCGTATGGGGCATCGGGAATCGGCGCGAACGGCTGCTGAGCGATCAGCCCAAACGCAACGAAGTGATTCCCCGGGTCCGACAGGCTGTCGCCGAAGACGACGAGCCCGGTGAACTCGTCGGCGAACGCGGCCGGCACAAGCGGTACGGAGAGCAGTAGGAACAGAACCAGCACGCGCCGCCACGGCAGTGTTTTCTGATTGGCAATCATCCCCGGCCTCCTTGTTCGAAAAAGGGCCACTCACCCGATCACGCCTCGTCACGGGTGAGTGCAGGGGCAAGTACCGCGCCAGGCTGCAGGATTCGTAAAAACAAGGACTTGTGGAGCGCGACTGACCAGCGGTGGTGGTGGAAGCGCACGAAGGCCCGCCAAAGGTCGGGGGCCCCGGTCAGCGCGCCAGGGACTCAGGCGGAGAGCCCCCCATCGACGGAACGGCGTGCTCATTGCTGTCTCGAGACCACTGAAGGAGTGAACGATGATCCAACCGCGATCATCCCCGGCCAACAATGAAACGAGATCATTGGGTTGCGTACGGCCAGCCCATTCCTCCTGCGCGTGGTGGTGGTGGTGGAAAGCTGCTCGAAGTAGGATTACGGGACAATAGGATTGGGGAATCCATGGACGTGCTGACCGATCTGATCGGCGAGAGTTCCGGGATTGAGGCCGTCCGCCGGCAGATCCGACGACTTCTCGAGCGCCGTCAAGGGGCCCGTCACTTCCCGCCGATCCTGATCCAGGGGGAGACCGGCACGGGTAAGGGGCTCATCGCACGGCTGATCCACCGCCTCGGCCCGCGCGCCGAGGGGCCCTTCGTGGACGTCAACTGCGCGGCGATTCCCGAAACCCTGCTTGAGGCGGAGCTCTTCGGCTACGAACGGGGCGCGTTCACCGATGCGCGGCAGGGCAAGCCGGGGCTCTTTCAGACGGCGCATCGCGGAACGATCTTCCTCGACGAGATCGGGCTCCTCCCGGACGGGCTCCAGGCCAAACTGCTCAAGGTGATCGAGGAGCGCTCGGTGCGCCGACTCGGCAGCACGCGGATCGAGGCGGTGGACGTCTGGATCCTGACCGCGACGAACGAGGACCTCGCTGTCGCGATGCGTGAGCGGCGATTCCGCGAGGATCTCTACCACCGGCTTGCGGTCCTCATGCTCTGGGTGCCGCCGCTCCGCGAGCGGGGTGACGACGTTCGGCGTCTCGCGGACCACTTCCTCGCGCGCGCCTGCTCGGAGTACGGCCTGCCGCCGAAGAGCTTCGCGGCGGATGCGCAGACCGCACTTGCCGCCTACCGCTGGCCGGGCAACGTCCGTGAGTTGTCAAATATCATCGAGCGGGTCGCACTGCTCGCGGAAGCGTCCGAAGTGACCGCGGCGCTGCTGGCGCTGCCCGCGACCGCGCCAGCCGCCCCCTCGGGGATCCCCGAGCACGCGCGGCCGCTCGCCGAGGCCATGGAGTCCAACGAGCGCGCGCACCTGCTCACCGTGCTCCAGGAGACGGGCTGGAATATCTCGCGCGCCGCGGCGCGGCTCAGCGTTACGCGGAACACGCTCCGTTACCGGCTCGAGAAATATGGCCTCCAGCGCGAGAGCGGCGCGCCGTCCAGGACAACGCGTGCCGAGCCCGCGCGCCCGGCGCCGGCCGTTGTCTCGAGTCCGCCCGCGCGGCCCACACCGCCCGCGCCCGCCTCGGCCGTGCGCTGGGAGCGACGTCGCGTCACGTTGCTCCGCGCGAACGCGAGCTCGTCGGCGACCGATTCGCCCCTCTACGCCAGGCGCGCCTTCCAGGCGCTCGTTGAGAAGGTGCAGAGCTTCGGGGGGCAGATCGAGGAATTGGCCCCGGGGGGGATCGTTGCCGCGTTCGGACTGGAGCCGGTCGAAGACGCGCCGCGGCGCGCAGCCCACGCGGCGATGGCGATGCACAAAGCGGCCGAGCGCGCGCGCCGGGACGGCACCGAGCCGTTTGAGCTCCGGATCGGCCTCCACGTGGGTCACTACCTGGTCGGCCACGCCGCTGATGGCGCCGCCATCGATCCCGAGGACAAGCGTTCCGGGCTGGCGGTCCTCGACACGCTCATGGGCGCCGCGGAGATCGGAACGACCACCGTCAGTGAGACCGCGGTGTCGCTCCTCGAGCGAGGGTTCGAGATCGTTCCACTCGGGGTGCGAACCTCGAGCGCGCCGGGGCAAATGTGGCGGCTCGGCCACGAGCGGCGTGGGCTCGGACCCGGCCGCCGCATGGCGCGCTTCGTCGGCCGCGACCAGGATCTGCAGCTCCTGCAGAGCCGGGTGGCCACCGCCGTGGCCGGACACGGTCAGGCCGTTGGCATTGTGGGCGAAGCCGGGATTGGCAAGTCGCGGCTCGTCTTCGAGCTCCGCCAGCGCAGCCGGAGCGAAGAGGTGACGTATCTGCGCGGGCGCTGCCTCTCGTACGGCAGCGCCGTTCCCTATCTCCCCGTCCTCGACATGCTGCGCCAGGCGTTCCTCGTCGCCGAGGCCGACCCGGACGAGCGGATCGGCGGCAAGATCCGTGCGGGCTTGCGCGAGCTAGGCATGGATCCGGGCGAGTCGGGTTCGTATCTCCTGCAGCTCTTTGGCGTGAAGGAGGGGACCGAGCGGCTCGCGGTGCTGAGCGACGAAGCGATCCGGGCCCGCACCATCGAGACCTTCCGGCACCTGGTCATCAACGGGAGCCGCCAGCGGCCTATGATCTTCGTTGTCGAGGACCTCCAGTGGGTGGACAGGGCGTCGGAGGACTGCTTCACGATCCTCGTCGAGCACCTCGCAGCTTTGCCGATCCTGTTCCTCGCGACGTATCGTCCCGGCTATCGCCCGCCGTGGCTCGACAAGTCCTATGTGACCCAGCTCCCGCTCCAGCCGCTCTCATCGCAGGACAGCCTCGCGCTGGTCCGCTCGGTGCTCCCCGCGTCAGCGCTGCCCGAGCAGCTACCGCAGCTCATTCTTGACAAGGCCGAGGGAAACCCGTTCTTCCTCGAAGAGATCTCGCGCGCGGTGGGCGAGCAGGCTCAGCGGCGATCTCCGCTCGCGGTCCCGGACACGATCCAGGAGTTGCTCCTGGCGCGTATCGACCGGCTTCCCGAGAAATCGAGGCGCCTGCTCCAGGCGGCGTCGCTCCTCCGACGAGAGTTCTCACCCCGGCTGCTCAGCGCGATCTGGGAAGGGCCGGCTGAGCCCTACCTAGACGAGCTCACGCGCCTCGAGTTCCTTTACGAACAGAGCCGGGCTGGTGAGCCCACCTACGTGTTCAAACACGCCTTGATCCAGGAGATCGCGTACGACAGCCTTTCCGCGTCGGACCGACGCGCACTCCACGCGGCGGCCGCGCGAGCGCTCGAGACTCTCTACGCCGGGCGCCTCGAAGAGGCGTATGACAGCCTGGCGTATCACTACTCAAAGACCGACGACAGCCCACGGGCCGTCGAGTACCTGACACGCTCGGCGGAGCGCGCCGCCCGAGGCTACGCGCACGAAGAAGCCGTCCGCGCGCTGCACGAGGCCGTCGCGCATGTGGGACGTCTCCCGGAGGGCGAGCGCGACCGGCGGCTCATCGATCTCCTGCTCCGTCAGGCATCATCGCTGACCGCCCTCGGGCGTGTGCAGGAGGTCCTCGACCTCCTCGTGCCGCAGCAGGACCGCCTCGACCGCCTCGGCGACCGCGCGCTGGCCGGCCATTACTACTTCCTCGTCGGCCGCACCTACGGCTTCCTCGGCCAGTATGCGCGGGCTGCGGAGAACGCCGAGCGGGCGATTGCCGAAGCGCAGCAGTGCGGCGACGACGCAACGAGGGGCAAAGCGCACTCGCTCCTCGGCATCCAGGCCGCCCTGTCGGGGCAGGCGCAGCAGGGCATCGACCTCGGCCGGCGGGCGATCGCCCTCCTGGAGCGGACCGGGGAGCGGTGGTGGCTCGGCTATGCCTACTGGGTGGTCAGCCTCAACTACGCCCAGACGGGCGAGTTCGAGGCTGCCCTCGACGCCGCGGGCCGCGCCTACGCGATCGGAGAAGACCTCGGCGATCCACGGCTCATGGGGTTCGCTTCCTGGGTGAGCGGGCTCATCTACGCCGCCCTCGGCGACTCCGAGGCCGGGATCAACGCCTGCCAGCGGGCGCTCCAGCATCTGCAGGATCCGCTCGAGCGGGCGACCGCCACAGGCTGCCTCGGCTACGCGTATCTTGAGAAGGGCGACGCCGCGGCCGCGATTCCGCTCCTCGAGCGCTCGGTCGAGCAACTCGGCCGGTTCCGGTATCGCCCGTTCCAGGGCTGGTTCTCGGTGTTCCTGGCGGAGGCGCATCGCCGCGAGCGCAAGCTCGAGCGCGCCGAGGGCCTCGCCCTGCAGGGGCTCGAGATCACGAGGGACGCGAACTTCCGGACGGGCTTCGGCTGGGCGCAGCAGACGCTCGGCCGGATCGCCGAGTCCCGCGGCGCCTTCGCCGAGGCCGAGGCCCGCCTCAATGCAGCGCGGGAAACGTTCACGGCCACTCGTTCGCGCTACGAGCTCGCGCGCACCTATCTTGATCTGGCCGGGCTGGCGCGCACGCAGGGCCACGGCGAGGCGCTCGCGACGAATCTCCAAGCGGCCTACCGCTTGTTCCGGGCGCTTCGGGTGGAAAAGCACGTGGAGCTCACGGCGATGCTCGCGCTGCAAGTCGGCGTCCCCCTGCCTGACGAAGCGTCAGCCTGATCCACTTCCGTTCCGGACAGACTTTCCACCGCCACCCCAGTCCCTGGGGTCCGGCATCGCTCGTAGTAGCCAGCCATACAGTAAGCGGTTGGACGGTCTTTCATACGATGCCCATGTCGCCTGCTTCGGTTTTCCGCCGGAGCTGCTGCTGGATTCGCACGAACATGTCGCGAATGGCCGCGGAATGCGTATCGAGGCTCTCGGGCGTCCAGCCGAGCGTCGAGATGGTCGGCTGCACGTGCACGTGGACCGTGCCGGGAAGGGCGTCGAACCCCCTTCCCGGATCGCTGTCGCGCGGGATGTCAATGTAGAGGGGCACGATGGGCGCGCCGAGATTCGCGGCGAGCTGGAAATTGTCCTTGTTGAAGGGCCCGAGGCTGCCCGTCGTCACGCGCTCGCCTTCGGGGCTCAGGTAGATCGACCCGCCGGTCCGCCGGAGCAGACGCTCGGTGTCCTGGAACCAGCGGGCCCGCTTCGCCGGGTTCGACGGGGGCGGCGCCCACAGCGTGCCCATGATGGAGCTCATGATTCCCAGCGGGACCATCCATCTGAGGAACCCGTCGAGGTCCTCGGCGCCGACGAACCGCGTCTTCGGCAGCCCGAGACCCACCAGGGCGAACATGTCCAGCGTCGAGCTGTGGTTGGAGACGTAGACGGTCTGCGTCTCCGGGAAGGATCTGGCCCCGTGCACCTGGAGCCGGACGCCCCAGAGCGCGAGAACCGCATGGCTGAGGCGCCTCGCCATGACTTCGGAGCACCAGCTCCTGGCCTCGAAGAAGGTCACGAGCGCGACGCCGAGCATGATCATCGAGGCGACCGTCAAGAGCAAGAGCGTGGCGGCGGCCAGCAGCATCTTTCTGGCGAGTCGCGCGCTGGGCGACATGCGGTGAGTCATCCTTGGTGAACCGGTAGTCGTCGTCACGTCTCATCTCCTCTCCTCTCGCCATGCTGGAGAGCCGCGCGGGTGGTCGTGTGCAGCCTGCCAAGGACGAATCCCCCGATCGGGTACGCCAGGGCGACCGCGAACAGCAGGATGGGCAACGTGCGCGTGAGCGCGAGGCCGTAGATCAGCGCCGTGGCCACAGCGAGCAGGCCGACCTGCGCCGGCTTTGCCTGATCCCGCGACTCGGGAGCCACAGCGTCGAGATCATCAGGACGGCGCACGCCAGGAGCACGGCGGGGCTCGCGGCCACGACGGCGGGCAGCAGGGCGAGCTCCCACGCGGCGAGGATGAACGTCGACACGAGCCCGGCCGCGCTCGTCACCGGCAGGCCGCCGGACCAGGCCGGGCCGACGACGGCGGTCTGGACGTTGAAGCGGGCGAGCCTCGCCGCGCCGCACACGACGTAGGCAGGACCGATGCCATCCAGAGCGCCTTCGCAGATGGCGCGGTAAAGGTGGGACCGTAACGCGGGTCGTCGGTGAGGAGAAAATACACGAGGAGGCCGGGGGCCGCGCAAAAGGCCAGCCGGTCCGCCAGGCTGTCGAACTGAACGCCGAACTCCGAGCAAGCCTTCATCCACCGCTCGGTGACGCCGTCGACGCGGTCCAGGAGCGCGGACTAGATGAGAGCCAAGCCGCGGACTCGTGGCGGCCGCGGCTCGCCTGGACGATCGCCCCCAGGGCAGGAGTGGCGGCGGTGACGGCGTTGGGGACCAGGTAGCGGCGCGGCACGCGGTCGAACATAGGCGTGCTCACACCTTGAGCCGGAGCGCCGCTGGGAGGAGGTCGATGCTGACAGGGAGACGACCGACGCTCTCCCCGTCGAGCTCGAGCAGTACCGGCTTCGAGGCGGTTGCGGTGATCGCCTGGGCCCGGTCGAGGCGGGTGCCCGGCAGGTTGACATGGGCGCCGTCGTAGAGGGCGCGGCGATGCCGGACGAAGTCGGCGAGTCCGAAGCCCGACCAGGTTGTGATGTCGAGCCAGCCGTCGTCGATCCGGGCGCTCGGGGCGACCAGCATGCCGCCGCCGAAGTACCGCCCGTTGCAGACGGCGCAGTTGGTGATGGCTAGGTGCTGCGGCGAGCCGCCGTTGAAGATGATGGTCACGACCGGATCGCGGTGCCCGCGGAGGGCTTGGACGGTCGCCAGCGCGAATGTGAGTGAGCCGAGCCGCTTGGGCGCGCCG
>JAHFDK010000049.1 GCA_023249095.1 Candidatus Rokuibacteriota bacterium
GCACGCGGTCCGCGTCGTCCGTCTCGGCACCGGGCTCATCCTGCTCGCCTACCTGACCACGCACTTCCTGAACCACGCGCTCGGCATCGTCTCCCTCGTCGCGATGGAATCCGGACGGGTGTGGTTCCTCCTGCTCTGGCGCCAGCCAGTCGCCACCGGCGCGCTGTACGGCGCGCTCGTCACCCACGCGCTGCTCGGTCTCTGGGCGCTCTACCGGCGACGCACGCTCCGGATGCCGGCATGGGAAGCGACGCAGCTCGTGCTCGGCTTGACGATTCCACCGCTCCTCGTCGCCCACGTCGTCGGCAATCGCCTCGCGCACGAGCTCTACGGCATCGACGACTTCTACGCGCGGGTGCTGCTCGTGTACTGGGTGGCCTCCCCGTGGCGCGGGGCGTTCCAGACGCTCCTGGTGCTCATCGCCTGGATTCACGGCTGCATGGGCATTCACTTCTGGCTTCGGTTCCGGCCGTGGTATCCGCGCGCGGCGGTATGGCTCGTCGGCATCGCGGTGGCAATCCCGGTGCTGGCGCTCGCCGGCTTCATTCAGGGCGGCATCGAGGTCACCGAGCTGGCGCGCACGCCGGGGTGGACTTCGACGATCAGGCCGCGTGAAACTCCCGCCACCCGCGCGATGCTCGCGGGCGTGAGCGACAGCATCGTCGGGACGTACGGCGCCCTGCTGGCGCTCACCCTCGTGGTACGCGGCGGGCGGGCCGCGTACCTGCGTCGCTGGCGCTCGGTCAACCTGACGTACCCGGGCGGCCGGGTCGTGACGGTGCCCGTCGGCTTCTCGGTGCTCGAGGCGAGCCGCTACGCCGGTCTCCCGCACGCGTCGGTCTGCGGCGGGCGCGGTCGCTGCTCGACCTGTCGTGTCCGCGTCTCGCGCGGCCTCGAAACGCTGCCGCCGGCGAGCGAGGCCGAGCGCCGCGTGCTCCGCCGTGTCGGCGCGCCGCCCGACGTCCGCCTGGCGTGCCAGCTCCGCCCCGCGCACAGCGCCGAGGTCGTGCCGCTGCTGGCGGCCCGCGATCCGCTCGCGGCGCTCCTCGGCCATGAGCGCCAGGGCGTGGAGCAGGAGATCGCCGTGGTCTTCGCCGACCTGCGCGGCTTCACGCGAATGGCCGAGAAGCGGCTCCCCTACGACGTCGTCTATCTCCTCAACCGCTACTTCGAGGTCGTGGGCTCGGCGATCGAGCGGACCGGCGGCATCGCCAACCAGTTCACCGGCGACGGCGTCATGGCGCTCTTCGGCGTCGAGAGCGGGCCGGAGCCGGGCTGCCGCCAGGCCCTGGCCGCGGCCCGCGCCATGATCGCCGGGGTGGACGCGCTGAGCCGCGAGCTGGGCGGCGAGCTCCAGGAGCCGCTCCGCCTGGGCATCGGCATCCACGTGGGCCACGCGGTCGTCGGGCGCATGGGCTACGGTGACAGCACCTATTTCACTGCGGTGGGCGACACGGTCCACGTCGCGGCCCGGCTCGAGCAGGCAACGAAGGACTACAACTGCGAGCTGGTGGTCTCCGAGGACGTCGTCGCGCGCGCCAGGGTCGACTTCGGCGCCTTTCCGCGCCACGAGGTCGCGCTCCGCAACCGCGCGACCCCCGTGACCGTGCGGGTCATCGAGCGAGTCGCGAGCCTGCCCGCCGCCTCGGTTCCCGGGGGAGCGCAGTAGGGGTCGAACGGACCCGTTCCCTCCAAAGGGGCCACGGACGCCGCGAGCCCGGATGGAGCCCAGCCGCCGCGGAGCAGCGAACGCGTGCCGCGTGGTCCGTCGACCCCTACCGCGCTCCCCCGGGAACCGAGGCCGCGGAGAGGATGCGATCGTAGCGGCCGTAGTCCCGCGCCGCGTCCATCATCCACTTGACGCAGTCGGGGTTGGCGCGCGGCGGCAGCTCGCACGAGGTCGACAGGACGAAGCGCGAGCGCTTGCCCACCGTGTCGATGCAGCGGCGCACCTCGGCCTCGATCTCGGGCTTCGTCGCGCGCTCGAAGATCGTCACGTCCACGTTGCCGATGGCGACCACGCCCCGCTGGTTTCCGAGCGTGACCAGCTTGTCGAGCTGGTCCACCTTGAGCCCGGGATCGGCCTGCTGGTCGAGGTCGATGGTGATCGCGACGAATCCCACGTCGACCAGGTCCTCGTGGATCTGGTGCGTGGTCCCGCAGATGTGGATCGTCGTCCCGATCTTCTTCGCGCGGAAGTACTCCACCAGCTCCCGATGATAGGGCTTGATGAACTCGCGGTAGGTGTCGGGCCCCACCAGCGAGCACGACGCGGTCGGGTCGGTGTAGCTGAGGCCGATCTTCGTCGCCAGCACCGCGTCGCCGAACCGCTTGGCGTACTCGGTGGCGAAGCGCATCAGCTCATGGACGAACGGCGGGTCGTCGATCGTGTCCAGGCACATCAGCTCGGGGTTGCGCAGAAGCATGGCGATCGTCCACGGTCCCACCAGGACGGCGCCGAGCCCGCTCGGGAGCCGGGCCGCCGAGAGCGCCTCGCACTGCTCGAGGAACGCCGGCAGGCGCGCGTCCCTCAGCGGATCGGGAATCTCGAGCTTCGCGAGCCGGCCCTTGTCGTCCTGGAGCACGTGCCGATCCACGGACGGCACGACGTAGTCCGAGTACTTGACGTGGCAGCCGGCGGCCTCCGCCTCCTTGGCGAGGTCGTTGAAGGCGATCATGATATCCGGCTGATACCGTTCGTAATAGTTGAGCATCGCCCGCACGGCTTTGGTCGGATTCGTGCAGTACTCCTCGATCGAGAGCCCGTCGAGGCATCCGGCGAAGGAGCCCGCGATCGGGTACGCGGGCACGCGGTCCGCGTAGCCTCCTTTGTACGCCGCGACGACCCGCTCCCGCCCCGTCACCCTCGCCTGCCCTTGCTCCATGAGATCCTCCTCACGCCCCGGGGTCTCCCTGTACGCGGCGAAGAAAACTGTGTTAACTGTTCACTGTTTTCGATCTGGCCGGCGAGTGCAGCCGGACCTTAGCAGAGGAGCGCGGCATGATCAAATCCTGCGTGGCGCTGGCTGTTCTCCTCTGCGCGGCCATGCCCGCCGTGACGCACGGCCAGGTCTTCCTCGCCTCCAGGCCGCACCCCGATTTCCTGGTCGGTCCTCTCTTCGTGGTCGCCAACGTGAGCCCGGGGCTCGGTCCCGTCACGGTGAACCTCTCGTGGAGTCTCACGACCAGACCCACGCGTCGGCCGGTCGACATCCAGCAAGACCTCTACCTCCTCTGGCCCGCGGAGGTCGCCGAGAGCACCGCGCCCGGGCCGGCCGAGCCTGCCTTGCTGCGGGAGGTCGAGAGCCGCGGCCTCATCGTCGCGGGGAGCGGGCGGCTCACCCTCAGGAGGCGCGACCGGATGCAGCTCGGCACCGCCGCGCTCGGGGCACCGATCGATGTCGTCGCCTCGTACGTCAACTTCACGCGTCCCGGGGCCCAAACCGGCGCGGTGACCTACATCAAGATCCCGTGGACGCCGACGCTGGCCGACCCGCTCTCGATCGTCACGCTCGCGATCCCGCTCCGGGGTCTCATCGTCCCGAAGGCCGGAACGTGGCTCGAAGACCTCTTCTGGGGCCGGCGTCAGGTCCTCACCACGGGCTTCGGCGACCTCGGGCCGCCGGCGCTCGGCCTCTTCGCCCTCTACTACGAGCGGCGCGACCGCATGGTGCACCTGGCCCGCGAGTACTCGCTGATCATCGCGAACTTCGGGGATTCCGATCACCTCAAGATCGAGGAGATCTCGCCGGCCACCGCCGTGCGGCGCCAGAGCCGCGTGCGCGCGGGCGGCGAGGTCGTGGCGCTCACGCTGCTGCCGTCGCAGGACATCACCACCCAGAGCGTGCGGGTGCAGTTCCACTACTTCAGCGGCCGCATCAACTGGCGACCGATCGTCATCTCCGCCGTGATTCTGTTGGTGACGAACTTCGCGGGCGTGTTCATGCTGAGCACGGACGTGAGCCGGCGGATCCGGCGGCGTCGGCGCGCCCGGCGCCGGTTCGGGGCGGCGGGCGCCGCGCCGAACGGGAGCGTGCCCTCGCGCGAAACGCTCGTCACCCTGACCCCGGCCGGCACGCGCTACGACGAGGTCGTCGCGCGGTTCGGCCGACCCGACGAGGAGCACGAGCGCGTGACGCCCCCGGGGCGGCGCACGCTGCTCTATCGCAGCACCAACGGCACGGAACATCACGAGGTGGCCATCGAGCTACACGACGACCGCGTCCGGGAGATCACGTGCGTCACCAGTCGCTGAGCCGGCGCGACTCTAGATTAGGAGCGAGCGAATGATCAAACCGTACACCGCCGTCGGGCTCGTCCCCACCGTGCGCGGTATCCGGAAGCGCGGGGACATCAAGCTCAACCTCGAGCATCTCTCGCACCTGGTGAAGGCGGCCTCCTGGCTCTCGAGCCTCGACATCCCGGTGCGGCTCATCGCGTTCCCGGAGGGTGCCTTGCAGGCGTTCAACGACGAGGTGCTCGACCTCGACCACGCGACCTTCGCGCGGGAGTGCGCGATCGATATTCCAGGCGAGGAGACCGACTTCCTCGGCAAGATCGCGAAAGAGTACAACGCCTTCGTCATGGCGCAGGCGAAGGCCAGGCACCCCGACCTCAAGGATCGCTTCTTCAACGTCGGCTTCATCATCAATCCACGCGGCCGGGTGATCCTGAAGCACTACAAGGTCTCTCCGCTCTTCCCGGTCGAGCACTCCGTATGCCCCCACGACGTCTACGACTGGTGGATCGAGAAGTACGGCAGGACCCTCGACGCGTTCTGGCCGGTCGCCGACACCGAGATCGGCCGGCTCGGCATCATGATGGCGAACGAGGGCTCGTACCCCGAGAACGCGCGCGCGCTCGCCCTCAACGGCGCCGAAGTCGTCTACCGCGCGTCCTATCCGCACCCGGCGACCGGGAACGAGATCTTCGAGATCCAGAGCCGCGCCCGCGCGCTCGACAACAACATGTACATCGTCGCGCCGAACATGGGGACCTACTACCTGTTCCCGGAGGAGACGACGCCCATCGACACGTTCGGCGGGCGATCTTTTATCATCGACTACAAAGGACGGATCGTCGGCCGGCAGGACTACGGGGGCGGCTCGACCTACGTGGGCGGCGTCATCGACGTCGAGGCGCTCCGCGACCACCGGGCGCGCGCGCAGTGGGACAACTGGATGAAGGATCTCCGGACCGAGCTCTATCAGCTCCTCTACGAGCGGCCGATCTACCCGAAGAACCTCTATTTGAATCGGGCACCGATGAAGCACGCCGAGTACCGCGACAAGGTGATCAAGCGGCAGATCAGGCTCATGCACGACCGCGACATCTGGAAGAGGCCTGACCGGTGACAACGCGGCCCCTGGTCCTGGCGCTCTTGCTGGCTCCGTGGCCGGCGACGGCGGAGCTGCAGCTGCCGACTGGGTTCACCGCCCAGGTCTACGTGACCGGGGAAGGTTTCGACACCGACGCCTCGCGCGGCGTCCGCGGCATCCCGTCGACGTCCACCCTCGCGTTCGATCAGACTGGCGCCCTTTACCTCGCCAGGTCCGGTCGCCGCTACCTGGGTGGCGAGGTGTACGACCGCTGGCCCCTCTATCGAATCCCCGCCGGGGGCGCGCGCCTGACTCCCGACACCGAGATGCGATACTTCTACGGCCCGCCCCTGCTGAACCCCCAGGTGGCCGTGACGCGTCGCGGGCGAGAGATCCTCGTCACCACCTTCGACCGCGAGCGGAGGATCGGCGCACTCTATCGGTTGGTCGACGGGCGCGCCGAGCTCGTCGCCGGCGGCACGCCGGAGCGGGGCAGTCCGCCGGTCCTGACGCAGCCCGAGGGCGTGGCCGTCGATGGGTCGGGCAACGTCTATGTGGCCGACCGCGCCCAGGGCCTCGTCGTACGGCTCGATCCCGACGGTCGTGTCGTCGATCCGCGCTATCTCGTCGTTGCCCGGCCGCGCCTCCTTGCTGTCGATGACAAGGACCAGCTTTGGGTCGGCAGCGACGGCACCGCCGAAGCTCCCGTCCAGCAGGGACCGGGTGAGATCGTTCAGGTGACCCCTCAGGGAGCCTCGGGCGTCGTATATCGGGGACCTGTCGCCGCCGCCATCGGGCTGAGTCCTGGCAACCATCTGTTCGTTGCCGATCGCCACGAGAGGCAAATCTTCATCCTCACGCCGGACGGCAAGCGCATCGTGTTCGCCAGCTTCACCGACGGCGATGCGCCGCGGAGCCTTGGTTTCGCTCCGGTCACGCCTGAGACGCGGCGGGCCGGCGTGGCCGGCGAGCTCTTCGTCATCACGATCAAAGCCGGTACCTGGCCCGTCAACGAGGTCGTGCGCATCTCCGGACCTTTCCACGACTTCGTGGGTCAACGCTGAGCAGATCCCGGGCATCGGGCACATTGCCAGATGCCTCCGGAAATCTGCCCTCTTGCCGTCGGAGCTCCTGACCACTAAGTAACCGATTCAACTCACTTCCCATACAGGGCACAACTCCTGCTTTACAGCATTCTCCAGAAGTAAAGGATCGAAGGAGGGGCCGCAAGGCGCCCGGGGGTGACACGATGCACATGCACGACCTCTGGTTCGACCTGGCCATCAGGGGAGAGCCCGACCTAGTGGAGGACGCGATCGCACGGCTTCATCTTTCGGACGGGTCCGAGTCGGCCCATGATGAAAGCCCGGTGGAGCTCCGCCGGGCGGCAGAGAAAAGGCTGGGGCTCGAGCCCGCCCCGGCCGCGGATTTCTTCTAGCCCCTGGCGCTCGACTCAGCTGCTCCCTCCTTCCGCTCACCGACGGCGCCTCACCGGAAAAGCGGTACCAGCACCCCAAGGACTCGTGCCACGTCCGCCTCGTCCAGGGTCGGCATCGACACGACTTGCGGCTCCAGATGCTCCGCCCACGGGCACCAGATGACCCGTTCGGCGGAGAACAGCACGACCGACGGTATGCCCAGCGCTGCGGCAAGGTGGCTGATTCCCGAGTCGTTGCCGAGATACGCAGTCGCCCGGCTCAGCGCACCCGCGAGGGCTGGGAGCTGCGGCTCTTCGAGCAGCATCACCCGACGGATCAACTGCGAGGACAGCGCTGCGACCGCCTCGGAATCGGCCGGGCCCCGGTGAACCACGATGGCGAGACGCGGCAACGTCGCCGCGAGTCGCTCGAGCACGGCGGCGAATCCCGCCGTCGACCAGCGCTTTCCACGCCCACCGGCACCGGGATGGACGAAGAGGAGTCCCGTCTGGCCGTCCCAGCTTTCTCGACGAAGTGCGAGGCGCCCTGCGTCGACGATGGGCGTCGGGACGACGACCGGCACGCGCAGCGTCCGATCCTCAGCGGTTGCGCCGACCGTATGCAGCAGGTGCTCCCACACCATCCCTCGGTCGGCACCAACCGACGGGGCGACGACGGTACCGGGCGCGAGCGCCGTGAGCCGGCGGACGAAAGTCGGCTCGCGCGAGCCGATCCAGGCGACCACGCGACGGGCGCAACGCAGGTCCGCAGCGCACCGCGCAGGCCACCCACGCTCGGAGTCGATGCCGAAGGATTCGACCTCGAAGAGCGCCGCGAGACCGAGCGCCTCGAAGTCGCAGGATCGATCCACGACAGCGAGCGCGCTCAAGAGCTCGCCGATCCTCGGCTGCGCCGCGAGAATGAGCGCGTCGTCCGGCCAGCGCTGCTGCAGGGCGCGGAGCGCTGGGATCGCCAGGAGGACGTCGCCCAGCGCTCCCGGATGGACGACGAGCGTCAGGGGCGGAGAAGAGCGAGCGCGGCATCGTGGAGACGGCCGTTCGTCGCCAGCGCCGTGCCGGTGTAGATCGTCGGCGTTCCGTCCCAATCGGTGAAGCGGCCGCCCGCCTCTTCGACGAGGAGCTTGCAAGGCGCCAAGTCCCAGGGCTTCAGGTCCAGCTCGGCGTAGACCTCGGCCTTACCCTCGGCGACCAGGCCGTAGCCCACGTAGTCACCGAAGCCGCGCTGCCGGTCTGTCACGTCGACGAGCCGCATGAACTCCTCCCACCGCCCTGCCCGACGGACGGTGCGCAGGCCCGCGTGCACGAGGAAGGCGCGGGCGAGATCGACCTCGGCGGAGACCGTGATGCGCTCGCCGTTGAGGAAAGCGCCGGCGCCCCGGCGGGCCGTGTAGAGATCGCCGGTGACGGGATTGTGGACGACCCCGACCGTAATCTCCCCGCGCTCCTCGAGGGCGATCAACGTCGCCCAGAGCGGGATGTGGCGGACGAAGTTCTTCGTGCCGTCGATGGGATCGATGATCCAGCGCGTGTCCGTCGTACCCGCGCCGCCGAACTCCTCGCCGAGCACGCCGTGCTCCGGGAACGCGCGGCCCAGGATCTCGATGATCAGCCGCTCGGCCTCGCGGTCGGCCTGCGTCACCGGCGTGTCGTCGGGCTTGAGCATGACCTCGAATCCGCCGCGGTAGTACTTCAGCGCGACGCGCCCGGCCGCCCGAGCCGCCTCGACGGCGGCGGCCAGCGCGGCCTCACTCACCGCGACGGCTCTTCCGCCGGGAACGGCTCGCCGCGCTCGGCGAGCACCTGCCCGTAGACCTCCAGCGCGTCGACGACGACGGGCATGCCACCGTACGTGACCATCTGGAAGATGACCTCCGCCACTTCCTGCCGGGTGGCGCCGACGTTGAGCGCCGCGTGGATGTGCGCTCGCACTTCGTTCGGCCGGTGCAGTGCCGTGAGGGCGGCGACGGCGCACAGCTCGCGCTGCTGCTGCGAAAGGACCTCGCGGCTATACAGCACGCCCGTGAAGAACAGGGACAGCTCGCGCGCCAGCGCCTTGTCGAACCGCTTCCACGTCTCGAAGCCGGAGCCGCCCTTCAGGGTGTGGAACAGCTTCTGACTCGTTCGCTTCGTGCGAGCCCTCAGCTCGGCGTCGTCCATGAGCGCCATGCGTGTCTCCTTATGGTAACCTCCGACTTCGGCGGCGCACCGCGCCGTCACAATAGCGTAGCCGAGAGGACCGCACAATGTTGAACCCGCACGTGTTCCGCGCCTACGACGTGCGCGGGCTCGTCGGCCCGGACATCAACCCCGACGTCTTCCGTCAGGTCGGGCGCGCCTACGCGACCTTGGTCCGTCGTAACGGCGGCCGTCGGATCGCTGTCGGCCAGGACAACCGTCTCTCGTCGAACGGGCTCAAGGCCGGGTTCGTCGACGGCGTGCGGGCGGCCGGCGTCGGCGTGGTCGACATCGGCCTCGTGACCACGCCCATTCTCTACTTCGCGACCGCCCACTGGAAGCTGGACGGAGGCGCCAACATCACGGGGAGCCATAACCCGATCGAGTACAACGGCGTGAAGATGGTCCACCCGGGCGCGGTGCCGCTCTCCGAGGAGGAGATCCAGGCGCTGCGCACCATGGCGGAGCACGGCGACTACGAGAGTGGCGCGGGCGAGCTCACGCAGCGAAGCCCTGGGGACGACTACTTCGAGACCCTCGCGGGGATGGTCCGGCTCGCCCGCCGCCTCCGGGTCGTCGTCGACGCCGGGAACGGAGTCGCGGGGCTCTACGCCCCCGCACTCCTGCGCCGCATCGGCTGTGACGTCGTCGAGTTGTACTGCGAGTCCGACGGAAGCTTCCCGAATCACCTGCCCGACCCCGAGGACGAGCAGAACGTGGAAGACCTCAAAGCGAAGGTGGTCGAGGTCGGCGCCGATCTCGGCGTCGCGTACGACGGCGACGCGGACCGGGTCGGGGTCATCGACGAGCGCGGCCACCGCCACGAGGCCGATCTGATCCTGATCCTGCTCGCGCGCGATCTCCTCTCGCGCCATCCCGGCGCCAAGATCGTCTTCGACGTCAAGTCCTCGCAGGCCCTCGTCGACGACATCCGGAACCACGGCGGAGTACCTGTCATGTGGAAGACCGGCCACTCGCACCTCAAGCGCAAGATGCGCGAGGACCACATCCTGCTCGGCGGCGAGGTGAGCGGCCACATGTTCTTCGCCGAGAACTACTACGGCGTCGACGACGGCATCCTGGCGTCGTGCAAGATCATCGAGCTGGCGGCGGGCTCCGGGGGCCCGATCTCGCGCCTCTTCGCCACCGTCCCCCACCTGCGCGCGACGCCGGAGCTCAAGGCGCCCTGTCCCGACGGCGAGAAGTTCCGGGTCGTCGCGGAGGCGACCCGAGAGCTGAAGCGACGCTACGAGACGATCGACATCGACGGTGCCCGCGTCATCTTTCCCGGCCGTGGCTGGGGGCTCGTCCGCGCCTCGAACACGAACCCGTACCTGACACTGCGATTCGAGGCCCGGACCGACGCGCAGATCGAGGAGATGAAGCGCGAGATCTACGACGTGCTCCGGCGCTATCCGTTCGTGACCCTCCCGGATTAACCACGTTGGCCAGCGAGCCTCTGAGCCGTGAAAAATACACTCACGGGCACGCCCCCGCGACCGTACGCCAACACGCTCGGCGGACGGCGGAGGAGGCCGCGGAATTCCTCCTGCCGGAGTTGCGGCCCGGGATGCGGCTTCTCGACGTCGGCTGTGGGCCCGGGAGCATCACCCGCGGTCTGGCCGAGCGGCTCGCTCCCGGGCTCGTAGTCGGCGTCGACCTCTCTCGAGAGACCCTGGCCGCTGCTCGGCAAGACGCGGCGGCCAGAGGCCTCACGAACCTTCTGTACGAAGAGGGAAGCGTGTACCAGCTCCCATTCCCAGATGCCTCGTTCGACGTCGCGTACGCCCACCAGGTGTTCCAGCACCTTCGCGAGCCCGGGGCGGCGCTGCGCGAGATGCTTCGCGTTGTGCGGTCTGGCGGCCTCGTCGCCGTGCGCGACGTCGACTGGGGCACGGCGACGTACTGGCCACTCGACCCCTGGATCGACCGCTTCGTGGAGGTCCATCTGAAGACCTGGTATCGGAACGGCGGCGAGCCTCGGATGGGGCGACGGCTGCGCGCGCTCTTCAACGCCGCCGGCGTCACGGGCCTCCAGGTCACGGCCGCCGTGTGGTGTTACACCACGCTCAGCGAGACCGTCGAGTGGGGCGAGGCCTACGCCGAGCGCCTGCTGACCTCACCCATGGGCGAGCGCGCCGTCGAGTACGGGTACGCGTCGCGTGCGGATCTCGAGGCAATGGCCGCCGCCTTCCGGGCCTGGGCCGTCCATCCCGATGCGCTGTGGTCCTTCATCCACGTCCAGGCGCTGGCCCGAAAGCCCGGGTGATCGCCGATCCCGCGAGGAGTACGCATCAGCGCCACCCGAGCACGAGACGGACAGCGCCCATGAGGTCGGGCGCCGTGGGGCAGTCGCGGGCGCCCCAGTGGCCGCCGGGATCGAGCAGGACGGCGCGCATCCCCGCGGCCCGGGCGCCCCGCACGTCGATCGAGTAGAGATCCCCGATGTAGGCCGCCTCCGCGTGAGCCACGCGCGCCTCGGCCAGGGCAAGCTCGAAGATCTTTGGATCGGGCTTTTCGACGCCGACCTCGGCCGAATCGATGACGAAGTCGAGGTGGGTCGTCAGCTCGAGCGAATTCAAGATGGACCGGACCGAACCGTTGGAGTTCGAGATGACGGCAGCCCGGAGCCCCGCCCGCCGCACGAGCGCCAGCGCATCCGGCGCATGGGCATCGGCCGTGTTCCAGACGCCGACCGGCCGATTGTACGTGCGCCGCCATTCGGCGACCTTGTCGATCGTCGCCGCGTCCGCAACGCCGAGCTCCTCCAGCACATAGCGCAGGTAGTGGTCGGCGGACGCGCGGCTTTCGGTGGAGGCGCCCGGCCGGAAACGCGCCAGGACCTCGTCGTCCAGCCGGACGCGCGCCCGCCACTCGGCACGCTGCACCTCCTCCGGCGTGACGCGAACTCCGTGGCCCATCAGCTCCGCGGCAATCACGGCGTAGTTCATCCGCAGCAACGTGTTGCCGGCGTCAAAGAAGAGGGCGCGGATGGGGCGCTCAGTGGGCGGCATGCTCAACGATCGATCGTCACGACCAGTATAGCCGGGCGGCTGGCCGCCGATTCCGCATCCGGTACACTAGCCGGGTGTACGCGCTCGGACTCGTCGCTCGCTGGGTTCATCTCACCAGCTCGATCTTCCTCGTCGGCGCCTCGGCCATGATCGTGATCGCGGGCCCCTCCGACCGCTCGACGGCCCGGCGCTGGGAGCATCGCATCCTGTCCTCGGCGCGTGGACTGGCCGTCGCCGCGCTCGCCTCGGGGCTGGTCGTGCTCGCCGTCCAGACCGCGCTCTTCGAGGGGCGCGTCGCGGCGGCCCTCGAGGTCAGCGCGATCGGGCGCGTGCTCGTCGAAACTCAGACCGGTCGCGTGTGGCTCGTTCGCTTCGGCCTCCTCGTGCTGCTTGCGGCCTTCCTGGTGCTGCGCCTGTCGGTCGACCGTCGCGCGGACTGGCGCGCCGTGCGTGGCGAAGGGGTGCTGCTTGGGGCCGCCGCGCTGGTCCCGATCGCCGCCGCCGGCCATGCCGCCGCCGTCGACCCGGACACCGCACGCGCGATCGCGTTCGATGGCCTGCACGTGCTCGTGGCCGGCGTGTGGGTCGGCGGACTCCTGCCGCTGGCCCTCTTGCTGAGGACGGCGGCGACGATCGAGGGCGCCGACGCACGTCCGTACGCGGTGCTGGCTGCGCGACGCTTCTCGCGCCTGGCGCTCGGTGCGATGGTCGTGCTCGCCGTCACCGGAGCGTTGCTCGCGACCATTCACGTCGGGAGCGTGGCGGGGTTCGTGGGGACGAGCTATGGCCGGCTCCTGCTCGCCAAGCTCGTGCTCCTGGGGCTCGTCCTGCTGCTGGCCGCGGTGAACCGCTCGGTGCTGCTCGCCCGGCTCGCCGGCGACGGCCCGACCGTCGGGCGCCCGGCGATGCGCCGTCTCTCCGGATTCGTCGTCGCCGAGGGGCTCCTGGCGCTGGCGATCCTGGCAGTCGTTGCCGCGCTCAGCGTCACTCCGCCGGCGCGCCATGAGGCGCCCGTGTGGCCGTTCGGGCTCCGCCTGTCGATCGCGGCGCTGGAGGGAGCGACGGCCGAGGCGACCCGGACGCTTGTCGGCAGTCAGGTCGCCGTGCTCGGCCTGGTCGCCATGATCGCCGGCGTGATACTCCGCACGTGGCGACTGCCGCTCGTCGCGCTGGCGCTCGTCGCGCTCGGGGCGGGAGCGGGCCTGGCGCTTCCACCCCTCGCCATCGACGCGTACCCGACCACGTACCTGCGTCCGTCCGTCCCCTACCAGGCCGCCTCGATCGCGTCGGGCGCCGCGCTCTACCGTGAGAGCTGCGCGGCATGTCACGGCTCGAAAGGCGCTGGCGACGGGCTCGCCGGCCTCCCGCTCCCTCGACCACCCGCCGACCTGCGCGCGCCCCACACCGCGCAGCACACCGCGGGGGACCTCTTCTGGTGGCTGACCAACGGTATTCCGGCGGCCGGGATGCCGGGGTTCGGCGCACGATTTACCGAGGAGCAGCGCTGGGATCTGATCAACTTCCTGCGGGCGCTGTCGGCCGGGTACGGCGCGCGCGGTATGGGGCCTACCGTCGAGCCCGACCGCCGCTGGCTCGTCGCGCCAGATTTCACGTTCGCGGTGGGCCCGACACCACCGCGCGCCCTCAAGGAGTATCGTGGGCGTGTCGTGTTGCTCGTGCTCTATCACCTGCCCGGCGCGCGTCCGCGCATGAGCCAGCTCGCCGGGCGGGAGGGCACCCTCGCCGCCCTCGGCGTCGAGGTGATCGCGGTCCCGACCGACGCCGCTCCCGACGCAATCCGCCGTCTCGGCGCCGAGCCGCGCGTGCTTTTTCCAATCGTGACGGAGGGTGCCGCCGCCATCGTCACCGCATACCGGCTGTTCGCCGCATCGCCCCACGCGGAGTTCCTCATTGACCGTCAGGGCTACATCCGCGCCATCGCGCAGAGCCGCGGCGAAGCGGCGGAGCTCGAGACGCTCCTCGGCCAGATCCAGGAGCTCAACCAGGAGAAGACGCCCGCCGAGGCGCCGCCCGAGGAGCACGTGCACTGATGCGGGCGTGGAAGGCGGTGGTGCTGATCAACCTGGCCCTCATTGTCGGTGGCGGCTGGGGATATGCGGTGTGGGGCCTGCGGACGGCTCGGCTCGAGCGCGAGCTGGCCGTGGCGCGCGCCGCGGCGCTGGCGGGTGTGGAGCGCGAGTGGATCGTCGAGGGTGTGGTTCGAGCGATCTACCCCGAGCTCAACGTGCTCGTCATCACCCATGGCGACATCCGAGACTACATGCCGGCGATGACCATGGGCTTTCGCGCGACCTCCCCGAAGATTCAGGAGGCGGTTTCCGTAGGGGACGCGGTACGATTTACGCTACGGGGAGTACCGCCAAACGTCGCGGTGACCGTGATTCAGAAGATTGTCACGCGATGAAAGCGAGGGCAGCCGTGCCGAGACCTGTCGTATTTCTGCTCCTGATCGCAATTCTGAGCGGCGCCGTGCCGGCAGCCGGCGCGACGCTTTTCGTCACCAACACCAAGTCCGATTCGGCCTCGATCATCGACACCGACACCCTCGAAGCCGTGGGCACGATTCCCCTCGGCCAGGGCAAGCCCAACCGGATCGTTTTCCACCCCGACGGCCGGACCGCGTGGGTCGTGTACGACAAGAGCCACGATCTGGGGGTGATCGACGCCGAGGCCCGAAAGCTCATCAAGCGCGTGCGGATCGGGGGCAATCCCTACAACCTCGCCTTCACGCCGGACGGCAGCCATCTGCTCGTCCTCGACTGGTCGAGCGACACGAGCAGCGACGAGGTCATCTTCTACGACCTCAAGGCGGAGAAGATCGACGGGCGGGTGGACGTCTCGACCTGGCCCGCCCACGCGATCTTCTCCCGCGACGGCAAGCTGCTCTACGTCTCGGGTGAAACGGCGGGAGACGTCACCGTGATCGACGTCGCCCAGCGGACGGTCGTGGGGCGGATCGTCCACGGTGGGGGCGACGCGATGGGTCTGGCCCTCACGGCCGACGGCAAGACGCTCTACGCCGCCGCCGGCGAGAACAAGGCGATTCTCAAGATCGATACCGGCACCAACAAAGCCGTGGGCGAGATCCCGTTGCCGGGAATCGTCCACGAGGCGACCCTGACCCTCGATGGCAAGTACCTCTATACAACCCTTCGGAAGATCAACAAAATCGTCGTGGTCAGGACCTCCGACGACAAGATCGTCGCGACCATCCCGCAAAAGGGGTATCCCGACCTGGTGACCATGGAGCCGACGGGTCGTCGGGCGCTCGTCACCAACCGCTGGGCCGACCTCGTCAGCGTGATCGACCTCGCTTCTCATAGTCAGGTGCGGACGATCCCGGTCGGCAAGGCGCCGCACGGCATGGCCCTCCGCCCGCGCTAGGGTCGGAGATGAGGCGATTCCTTCCGGCGTGGGTGCTCGGTCTCACGCTCTTGCCGACGAGCGCCCTGGCCCACGCCGTCCTGGTCAAGGCGGTTCCGCCTCAGCGAGCGACCCTGGCAGAGGCTCCTCCGCGGGTCGAGCTCTGGTTCAACGAGCGGCTCGAGCCCGCGTATTCACGCGCGTCGGTGACCGACGAGGCAGGCGCCCAGGTCGATCTCCGCGATGTCGTCGTGTCCCCGGAGGATGCGAAACGACTCTCGGTCTCGCTGCCCCCGCTCGGACCCGGCCGCTACACGGTGAGATTCCGCGTCCTGTCGGTGGATGGCCACGTCGTCGAGTCGAGCCTGACGTTCACCATCCGGAGCCAGCGATGAGGCTTGCAATCGATCATCGATCGTGGTTGTGTAAGGCGCCATGAGGAAACGTCGTGTCCTCCCGCTCCTGCTGGGGCTCGCGGCGTTCCTGCTCGCGTGTGCGAGCCTGCCTCACCTGCACGCCGGCCCGGATTCGGGGTTCTGGAACGCCGACCACGACCTGACGCTCATGGCGACGTTCGGGACTCATGCGTGTCAGCTCGACGCCATGCCGGTCCTGGCGCTGGCGCTCGCACTCGCGGCTGCGATCGCGCTCGCTTGCGCCCGCCCCGCCAGCGCCCCGCTCCGCTGCTTCGCGCCTCGGGGACCGCCCCTCCGCTAGCGCTCCTCCGCCCGTCGTTCTAGCTCTCGGGCTAGAGCTCTGAGCCGTTCCGATGTCCAGAGAACGGCCGACGAACCCACTTCACACTGGAGGATCGCCATGCGTGTACTGGTCCTTGTCTTCGTCCTGCTGTGCACTGTCCTGGCGCCCGCGGCGGCGACCGCCCAGGACGCGGCGGCGCTGCGAAGGGAAATCGAGCAGCTGCAAAAGCAGTTACAGTCCGTGACCGAGCGGTTGCAGCGCCTCGAGAGCCAGCCGCCAGCACCCACCCCGGTCGCCCCCGGCACCGCCGCGCCGCGGCCGGCCCCAGTTTCCCCCGTCTCGCCGATCGACCTCGCGCGGCCTCGGGAACCCTATTCCCTCTACCAGCAGCGGGGCGCGGGCCAGCTTCTGTTCGACATCGGCGTGGCCGGAGACTTCGTCGCCAACCTCACCCGGGGCAACGTCGAGAAGGCAGGCGGCGGTACCTTCGCGGGGCTGGAGAACCGCTTCTTCCCGCGCGAGGTCGAGCTGAGCTTGTTCGGTCAAATCGATCCGTATGCGTCTGCGGTCGTGAGAATCGAATCGGGAGAAGAAGAGCGCGCCGGCGAGCTTGCTGTCCACCTGGCCGAGGCCAACCTTACGCTTCTTACGCTGCCGTTCGGCACGCAAGCGAAGCTCGGTCTGGTGCGCAACCGCTTCGGCTACAACAACGAACACCACGCGCACGACCTGCCGTGGATCGACCGCCCGAACGCCTTCCGAATCTTCTTCGGCGACGAAGGGCTCAACGAAAAAGGCCTCGAGGCGACGATCATTCCCGACCTCCCCGTCTACCTCGAGGGGCTCGTCGGCGTCTTCAACGGCGACAACGAGGACGCCTTCGGCCGGGCTACGCTGCGGGCCCCATTAGTCACTGGCCGGGTCCGCACGTTCTTCGAGCTCGGCAGCGAGCACGGGATCCTGCTCGGCATGTCGGTCGCCAACGGTCAGACTGCCGAGCGGCTTCCCAGCACGATTCTGGGCTGGGAAGGCCGTTACAAGTATCGCCCGGACGGTTGGCTCCACCCCCTCGTCACGGTGACGGGTGAGGCGCTCTACTCGCTGCGGAAGGTCGACGTCGACGTCGACTCCGACGGCGACGGGGTGACGGATTCCCTGGACAGGAAACGCAGGAACCACTGGGGCTGGTACCTAGGCGCCGAGGTGCAGCCGTGGCGCCGCTGGGCCGGCGGCCTGCGATTCGACTGGTCGCAGTACCCGCAGAACCCGGGTTACGAGTACTCGATCGAGCCGTACGTCTCGTTCTGGCCGTCGGAGTTCCTCCGCTTCCGGCTGGGGTACAAGCGTACGGACCGTAGCACGCAGACTCGCGAGGCCTTCAACCTGAACGACGCGAGTGCCCGGAGGGTAGACGAAATCCTCTTCCAGGCCACGTTCATCCTCGGCGCCCACCCGGCGCATCCCTTCTAGGAGGAGACGACCCATGCGACGTGCGATTCCGATCCTGCTCGCGTTGTGCGCACTCATCGCGCCGCTGGTCCTGGCCGTCTCAGCGGCCGACAAGATCCGCGTGGTGACGACGATCCCGGACCTCAAGGCGCTCACCGAGGAGGTCGGCGCCAAGCTCGTCGACGTCGAGTCGCTCGCCAGGGGCACGCAGAACGCCCACGAGCTGGAGGTCCGGCCAAGCCTCATGCTGAAGCTACGGCGCGCCGATATTTTGATCGAGAACGGCCTCGACCTGGACTCGTGGGCGGAGGTCGCTGTCCAGGGAGCGAACAATTCGAAGATCGTCCGGGGCGCGCCGGGTCGGGTCGACGTCTCGCGCGGTATCCAGGTCCTGGACGTGCCCGGGACGCGCGTGGACCGCTCGATGGGGGACGTGCATCCGCTGGGCAATCCTCACTACTCCCTGGATCCCGGCATGGCGCCGATCATCACCCAGAACATCGCCGACGGCCTCGCCCGATTCGCCCCCGAGCACCGCGCCACGTTCGAGAAGAACCGCCAGGCGTTTCTCGCTCGCCTCGACGAGGCGATGGCGCGCTGGACAAAGGCGCTGGAGCCACTGAAGGGCGCTAAGGTCGTCGTGTATCATCCCCAGTGGATCTATATCCTGCACCGATTCGGGCTGAATCAGGCGGCGGCGCTCGAGGACCGGCCCGGGATCCCAGCGTCGCCCGCTCATCTGACGCGGGTCATCCGCCAGATGAAGGAGGAGCGAATCAAGGTGATCATCGTCGAGCCCTGGAATGACTTGAAGCTGGCGACCCGCGTGGCCGACGAGGCCGGCGCCAGGGCCGTCGTGCTCGCGTCCATGGTGGGTGGGGTGAAGGGCGCCGACTCGTATATCGCCGCCATCGATCACAACGTGAACGCCCTGGCCCAGGCGCTGCGCTAACGGGCGACGAACGCCCGCATGCTCGGTGACCTGCTGGCGCTCCTGTGGGCGCCATTTCTCATGTGTCTCGTCCTGACGGGCATCCACGCCTATCTCGGTGTCCACGTGCTCGCGCGAGAGGTCGTCTTCGTCGACATTGCGCTCGCCCAGATCGCCGCCCTCGGCGCGACCGCGGCGTTCCTCTTCGGTCACGAGCTCGACACCTGGGAATCGTACGGCGCCGGTCTGCTGGCGACGCTCGTCGGCGCGTTCGTCTTGGCGCTGACCCGCAGTCGGGAGCGCCGCGTCTCGCAGGAGGCGGTCATCGGCGTCGTCTACGCAGCGTCCGCGGCCGGGGCTGTGCTGCTGTCCGACCGCGCTCCGCACGGCGTCGAGCACATCCGGGCGATGCTCGTCGGCTCGATCCTCACGGTGAACGGCGCTGACGTCGTGAAGGTCGGCGTCCTCTACGGCCTGGTCGGCGTCCTCCACTGGTGCTGCCGGCGTCCGTTCTTCCTGATCTCGACGGATCCCGGCCGCGCGTACACCGAGGGCTGGCGCGTTCGTCTATGGGACTTGGTCTTCTATGCCTCGTTCGGGGTCGTCGTGACCAGCTCGGTTCGGATCGCGGGGGTGCTGCTCGTCTTTTCCTACCTCATCGTTCCGGCGCTCGCCGCCACGATCCTGGGTGGGACGATCGCCACGCGGCTGCTCGTCGGCTGGGGGTTCGGCACCGGGGTCAGCGTAGTCGGAATCGTCGCGTCCGCAGGGCTCGACCTGCCGACGGGCGCGGCGATCGTGTGCGCCTTCGGCGTGAGCCTTGTCGCGCTGTGGGTCGTCGCCAGCGTGAACCGCCGGGCCTGATACACTCGCAAGCGCCGTGACTCCTCGTCCCGTCTCGACAACGAGTCCCGCTGGCGCCAGCCTTGTCCTCGCGATGCTCCTCGCCGCCTGCACGAGCTGGCCGCCGTCGAGGCCGGTCGTCGACACCGCGGATCTCGCGGGCACGTGGCGCGGACGGATGTCGGGCCCCATGGGGAACGCGCCGCTCATCCTGACCATCGGGCAGGACGGCTCCTATGGTGGGATGCTCTACGTCGAGCCGACGTACAGGGAGATCAGAGGCACGATCAGCGTGGTCCGCCCGGGGCTGACCCGCTACCAGAGCAATGACGGCAACGGTCGCGTCACGCTCCACGAGGAAAGCGGCCGGCGCGTCCTGCGGTTCGTTCGCGATGGTGGCGGGAGTGGCGCTGAGGTCACACCCGAGAAGTAGAGCCCTCTGGGTCGGGCTCGTCAGCGCGGGCGGATTCGTGGCGCTGGCGCTCGCCGTAATCGCCCTCCCACTGGTCCCCGGTGATGAAGTCGTGCGCCAGTGGTTGCTTTCTGTCGCATCGCCACCGGTCGTCGAGGCGCTACGCGTGATCAACTACGCGGGGAGCTGGCGCCTGCTCCTTCCCGCGACGCTTCTGATGCTCCTGGCGTTTCCGCGGGCTCGAAGGCGCTGGTGGATCTGGATCGGGCTGATGCTGGCAGCTCCTGGCGTCGAAGGGTTGATGAAGATCGTCATCGGGCGCCCGCGACCCGAAGAAGCCTCGATGGGCTTCCCGAGCGGTCACGCCACCGCGGCGGCGGCGTTCTTCGGCGTCGTGATCTATCTCGCGGGATCGCTACCGGTCACGGTCCGAGTCCTCGTACGGGTCGGCGCCGGCCTCGTGATCGTGCTGGTCGCGGTGGCGCGCGTCGTGCTCCGCGCCCATTGGCCGTCGGACGCGCTCGCCGGGATCGCCCTCGGCCTGGCCTTCGCGTCCATCGCGGCGATGGTGGCCGGGCTCAGAAAGTGAGAAGGTCCTGCTACTCGACCACGCCCAAGCGCCCGTTGTGCGAGCCCATGTACCACAGCCTGCCGCTCGCGTCGATCACCATCTTGCGGATGCCGACGCTCTTCGAGGGCAGCTGCACGACGCGCATCTGCTCGGCCTTCGGATCGAAGCGCACCACGGTATCGGTGCTGATCTCGTTCGCCCACACCACGCCGCCGCCGTCCACGGTCACGGCATAAGGCCCGGAATCGCCCGCCGGTAGCGGGTACGTCTTCACAACCTTCATGGCGGAGGGATCGAGCTTCGCGAGCTTGCCGTTGCCGTAAAACGTGATCCACAGCATGCCGTCGGGGGCGGTAGCGACGCGGCGCGGGCGCGAGCCGCCGCCCGTGTCCACCTCGGCCATCTGCCCGGTGTTCGGGTCAAGCTTACCCATCTTGTTGTCGCCCATGCGGCAAAACCAGACGTTGCCCGCCTTGTCGAGCGCGAGGCCGTAAGGTCCTCCTGATGAGCGATACTCTTTGATCGCGCCCGTCCTGGTATCGAGGCTCGCGACCTTGTTGCCGCTTTGCATGGTGAACCAGATCGCGCGCTGATCGTCGGTGATGATCAGAGTGTGCGGTCCGCCGCCACCGGAGGGCGTTTTGAACTCGGTCATTTTGCCGCTCACGGGATCGAGCTTGCCGATGGTGCCGTTGCCGTTGCCGGTGGTCCACACCATCCCGTGCTTGTCCACCAGCAGGCCGTGCGGACGGTGTCCCGCCGGCAGGTCCCACTCCTTGAAGCTCTGCGTTTTGGGATCGAACCGCGCGACCTTATTGCCGGCCATCACCGCGATGTAGATGCTGCCATCGGGCGCGACTGCCGGATCGCGTGCGAAGAGCGGCGTCGGCACCGGCCACTCGCTCACCTTGCCCGCGAGGTTGGGATGTGCGCCGGGCGTGATGCCGTAGTTGGAGCCGCCGGCGTAGGCCGCGAACGGAAGTGCGACTAGGAGATATGCGAGCCGGTTCATACGGGTCCTATTTCACGAACTGGTCGCGGGCCAGCGGCGGCCGAACGTCGGCGCCCGTGAAGAGCAGCGTCACGATGATCTCGACCGAGGCGTTGCCGCCGAGCCCCTGGCACCCGATCGCGGCCCGCGTCGGTTTGCCCCGCTCGCCCAACAGCTCGACCAGGAGGTCCGCCGCCCCGTTGATCACGCGTGGCTGATCGCCGAAGCCGGGTGCGGAGTTCACGAAGCCGAGCAGGTGCACGATCTGCTGGACCCGGTCCAGATCACCGAGGGCGTACTTGACCGCCGCCAGCGTCGTGACCACCGCGTAGCGAGCGGCTTCGTACCCCTGCGCCAGCGTGAGGTCCTTGCCGACCACGCCGGGCAGGTAGGGCTGCCCGCCCTTTCTCGGCGTGGTCCCGGACAGATAGAGCAGGTTCTGCACCGGGAAGTGGGAGATGTAGTGCGCGCCCGACGAGTTCGTGTGGTACAGATCTTCCAGGCGCGGCAGCTCCAGTCCGAGCTTTTCGAGCTTCGCCTCCACGTTCATGCGAACCTCCTTCATCCGTTCCCGAGATCGTCGTAGCAGAGTCGGGCCATGCGACCGATCAGCTGATAGGCGGCGGCGAAGCCCGGCGTGCCGTGCGCGAGCGCCTCGGGCACATTCACCGTGTAGGCCGTCAGGACGCACAGCGGGCGATCGGCCTTGAAGATGATGCCGGCGTCGTTGTAGCAGCGGTGACCGGTGCCGGTCTTGTGAGCGACCTTCGTGCCGAGCGGCAAGAGCGACGGCAGCCGCGTCTTGAGCTTCTGCCAGGAGAGGATGTCGAGGCCCAGCCGACACAGCGCCGGCGTGCACTGAAGTCGCGTGGCGACCGCCGCGTCGTCGGTTCCCCGCAAGATCAGCTCGAGCAGGAGCCCCTGGTCGTTCGGCGTCGTCGTCGTGACCCGGTCGAGAGAGTTGTCCGAGCCGAGCTTCGGCGGAATTCCGTAGCGGTGAACCGTCCCCGTCAGGCCGACCGATTCGCTGTAGCGCTGGACGCTCGGCAGCCCCACCAGCTCGACGACGGTGCCCGTGCACGTGTTGTCGCTGACGATGATCATCATCACCAGGGCGTCCCGCAAGGTGATCCAGAACCCCGGCGTCAGGTGCTGGAACGTGCCCGAGTCGTTGTCCTGGTACCGGGCGTCGATGGTCACCTTCTGATCGAGCGCGAGCTTGCCGGCGTGAACGGCCGCCAGCGCGGCCATCATGATCGAGATCTTGCGGGTGCTGGCCGACGGGACGGGAACGTCGCCGCGTCGATCGGCGCTGGCGCCCGTGGCGAAATCTTTGAGGTACCAACTGGCCTGGAACGGCGTCGCATCGCACAGCTCGTTGAGGCGTTTCACGAGATCACGCATCGACTGTCTCCTTTGATAGGGTCCGGCCCGCCCATTCAGGACCGCACGATACCGCGGACCGGCCCTCTCATGAAAGGGCCCGCGCGCGGCCTTGACTGCCGCGGCCGGCCACCGCAGAGTATCGCGGATGGCCGCCACCCTGATCCACGACACGACGATCGTCACGGCCGACGAGGCCGGCTCGATACTCTACGACGCCGCGCTGGTCGTCCGCGACGGACGCATCGCCGCGCTCGGACCGATGACCGAGCTCCTCGCGCGCTACCCCGACGCGGAGCGCGTCGATGGCCGGGGCCGGGCGATCCTGCCGGGCCTCGCCAACACGCACACGCATCTCTCACGCGTGCTGGCGCGGGGCATCTACGAGGACCTCTCGCCTCCCCACACGCCGCCGTTCACCGGCGGCCTGGCGCCCCTGCCGCTCCCCGAGCTCACGCCTGACGAGGAGCGCGTCATGGCGGTACTCGGCGCGCTGGAAGCGATCCACAGCGGCACCACGCTCCTCCTCGAGGAGGGCGCCGGGGTCGCCGGCTACGCGGGCGCCCTGGTCGACACCGGCCTGCGCCTCGTCCTGTGCGAACGCGCGTGGGACCGTGCCGGCGCCTCCATCGGTCAGCCCGGGCCATTCCAGGTCGATCCGGCGCTCGCGGAGGCCGGACTGACTCGAATCGCCGATTTTCACACGCGCTGGCATGGCAAGGGCGACGGGCGCGTGCGCGCCGGGCTGGCCGCCTGGGCGCCCGACATGTGCTCCCCCGGCCTTCTCGGTCGCCTGCGCAAGCTCCAGTCGGAGCTCGACGCGCTCGCGACCGTGCATTTGAACCAGATCTGGGGCGAGGTGGCGGCCGTCACGGAGCAGCGCGGCGTCTTGCCGACGGAGTATCTCGCGCGTGAGGGCTTTCTCTCGGACCGGCTCGTGGCGGCGCATTGCCGCTGCATGACGCCGGCGGAAGAGCACATTCTCGGAGCATCCCGCGCCGCGGTCGCCTTCAACGCGGCGATCGCGGCCCGCCGCGGGCTCTCGCCTCGCGTCGCCGACCTCGAGCGCGCCGGCTGTCTCATCACCCTCGGCACCGACAACATGGCCGAGGACATGATCGAGGTGATGCGCACGGCGCTCTTCATGGAGCGCGTTCGCCGACAGGATGGCCGGCGGCCGACGCCCGAGGACGTGCTGACCTGGGCAACGCGCAACGGCTATCGCGCGCTCGGGATTCCCGACGGCGGCTGGCTCGCGGCCGGGAACCGAGCGGATCTCATCGCGATCGATCTGCGGAAGCCCCACCTCACCCCCGCCTTGCGGGTCGTCTCCTGCCTCGTGCACCAGGGACAGGTCAGCGACGTCGAGGCGGTCATGGTGGATGGCCGATGGATCATGCGGGACCGCCGCGTACTCACGCTAGACGAGGCGGCGATCGTCGCGGGTTGCCCCGACCGCCGGGCCTCGATGTCGGCACGCGGTAGACTATCCAGCGGGGATCGAGGACGATGCGCATTGCGACCTGGAACGTCAACTCGTTGAAAGCGCGGCTCGAGAAGGTCGTCTGGTGGCTCGACCGCGCGAAGCCCGACGTCCTGCTGATGCAGGAGACGAAGCTCAGCGACGCCGACGCGCCGGTCGAGGTCTTTCAGCGCGCCGGCTACGAGCTCGCTCACCATGGCGAGGGCCGGTGGAACGGCGTCGCCATTGCGAGCCGTGTCGGCATCGCCGAGGTCATCAGCAACTTCGGCCAGCCGCTACGGGCTCCCGCGACGCCAGACGTTCCGGACGACGAGCCGCTCGCCGAAGCGCGGATGATCTCCGCGGTCTGCGGCGGCGTCCGGGTCGTGAGCCTCTACGCCCCGAACGGGCGATCGCTCGACTCGCCCTTCTATCGGGCCAAGCTCGCGTGGTTCGACCGCCTGGCTCGGTGGCTCGTCGAAGCTCGTGACCCCGGCGAGGCCATGGCGCTCGGCGGCGACTACAACGTCGCCCCGGCCGACGCGGACGTCTGGGATCCCGTGGCGTGCCACGGCGGGACGCACGTCTCGGAGCCCGAGCGGCTTGCCTTCACCAGGCTTTGCCACTGGGGATTGATCGACGCTTATCGCCTGTATCGACCCGAGCCCGGCCGTTACACCTGGTGGGACTATCGCGCCGGCAGCTTCCACAAGAACTTCGGGATGCGCATCGACCACCTGCTCGTCACGAAGTCGCTCGCGGCGCGCATGGTCTGGGCCGAGGTCGATCGCGAGGCCCGGAAGGGCAAGCCCGTGCCTTCGGACCACGCGCCGCTCGTCATCGATCTCGATCAGGCCGGGCATGCCTTCGACCCGGGGTGGGCGGCCGCGGAAGCGCGGAATCGGAGCGCCCCGCCCTAGCGCCCGGCGGTCACCACTCGAGCGCGTCGGCCATGCGGCGCTTGTGCCAGCGGGGATCGCCGAGATAATTGAACAGCGTCCGCGACATCTGCGTGTGCGCCGCCAGCCCGTACTCGACGAGGACACCCATGCCGGCGTGCACCTCGTGCGCGGCGTTGCAGGCCTCCGGGTACGCCTCGCTCGCGACGGCCTTGGCCATGTGGACGCTCGCGGCGGCGGGCCGGCCGGTGTCGAGCTTCCAGAGCGCTTCCCAGGTCGCCCAGCGCGCGCTGTCGAGATGGTTGACGAGACGGATAACGTGGTCCTGCACACGCTGGAACCGGCCGATCGGAACGCCGAACTGGACCCGGCTCTGCGCGTAGGCGACAGACTTCTCGTAGACGGCCTGGCAGCCGCCCACGATGTAGGCACACAGGAGCGGCAGCGCTCGCTCGAGCGCGCGGTCGAGGGCGGCCCATCCCCGCTGCGCCCCACCGAGGAGCGCGGTCGCCGGCACCTCGACGTTGTCGAAGGTCACTTCGCACTGCCACGAGACGAAGCCGGGAAGCCGGCGTGCGGTCACGCCACGGGCTCTCGCATCGACGTGAAGCAGGCTCACGTCGGTCGGACCGTCGCCAGTCCGGACCGCGACCACCAGGTCGGTGGCCGAGGTGGCGTCGGCCACGAAGAGCTTGGTACCGTTCAGGACGTAGCTGCCGTTGCGGCCCTGGGGCGCCAGCGTGACACCCGTCGGCCCCCACGACGTGTTCGGCTCGGTGATGGCCACCGTCAGCACGCGCTCGCCGCTCGCGACGCGCGGGAGAATCCGCCGGCGCTGCTCCTCGGTCGCGCCCTCCAGCACCGTCAGCGCGCCGAGGACCCCCGAGCTGAAGAATGGGCCCGGCAGCGGCCCACGGCCGATCTCCTCGTAGAGCACCGCGGCGTCGCTCAACTGGTCGCCGCTACCGCCGTACTCGGTCGGGACCACGATCCCGAGCCATCCGAGCTGAGCGGCCTTCTTCCAGAGATCCGGCGCCAGTGACGATTCGACCTTCTGAAGACCCACGATCACGTCGACCGGCGCCTCGCGCTCCATGAAACTGCGCGCGGTACTGCGGAGCAGCTCCTGGCTTTCGGTCAGCGCTAGATCCATTTGGCGCCTCGCTCGCGGCCGCTCATGCCTCGGCTCCGTGCACCGTGCCGGCCTTCTCACGCGTGGACCGCCCGATGCCGATGCGGCGGGCCATCTGCACGCGCTGGATGTCGGTCGTGCCGCCGGGATGGACGGAGACGATCCCGTTGCGCTGCTGGGTCTCGAGGAACCCGGCGGACGATCCCCACGTGGGATCGGTGGTGAGCGCGGCGGGACCGACCATCTCCAAGATTGCGCCGGTCATCCAGAGGCCGGCGGTCTTGCGGTAGTACGAGAGCTGCGGGCCCTCGTACGACTTCGCCTTGCGCGCGTACGTGAGGTAGAAGTTGCGGAGGCCGAAGAGCCGGGTGATCTCGGTCTTGATGTAGATGTCGGCGAGGCTGTCGCGGACGTCCGGCTGCTGAGTGAGCGGCACGCCGTCGCGTTTGGTCTCCTGGCAGTAGCGGAGCAAGCGGTCCCACACTCGATTGCGGCCGATCCGGCCGCCGCCGCCGTGCTCGAGCTCGAGGTGCGTCGTCGCGACCGTCCAGCCCTTGTTCTCGCCGCCGACCAGCGCGAATGCCGGGACGCGCACGTCGTCGAAGAACACCGTTTGCTTGACTCCGCTGTCGGTCCCGCCCTCGCCGCCCGTCCCCATCAGCTCCATCGGCTGCATGCTGATGCCCGGGAGATTCGCGTCGATCATGAACCACGAGAGGTTCTCGTGGCGCCGCCCGTTCGGCGCCGTGCAGGCGATCAGCCAGATGCGGTCGGCGCCGTTGTCGCTCCCGACGAAGATCTTCTGGCCTTTGATCACGTACTCGTCGCCGTCGCGGACGGCCGTCGTCGTCCGCACACCGGCGAGATCGGATCCGGCGCCCGGCTCGGTCAGGAGCTGCCAGGTGCGCACCTCGCCGTGATAGATTGCCGGCAGGAACGCCTGCCGCTGCTCCTCCGTGCCCCAGACGAGGATCGACGCCGAGCCGAGCCGGCCGCCGCTGTCGTAGTACGGCGGCAACGAGAGGTCCAAGCGGTCGACCTCCTCCTCGAGAATGATGGCGTAATCGACGTCGAGGCCGCCGCCGCCGTACTTCGCGGGCGCGGTCGGATAGAGCCAGCCCTTCGCGCCGAGCTTCCGCCCGAACGCACGGAGCTCGAGGTATCGCTGGTAGTTGTCCTCGGGCGACGTCGGTGTCCGCTGGACGTCCGCCGGCACGTTCGTCTCGAGCCAAGCGCGCACCTCACGCCGGAACTGCTGCTGCTCTTCTGTGTATGTAACCTCGAAGTCCATATCGTCTCCTTAGCTACCCGACCTCGCCGCGAATCTTCGTGTGAAGGGCTCCCAGCACGTCGATGATGGCGTCGACGGAGCGCGCGCCGGCCTGGAAGATCGCGGTCGCGTTGAGCGCGATCCACTCGAAGCCCATCGCCTTGAGCTCGACCGCGCGGGCGACGATGCGGTCGTGCTCGGCGTAGAAGCGCTTGCCCGCGGCGTCCCGCGGCGGCGACGCGACCATGGCCTGCAGGCCGATGGTGGCGGGATCGCGACCGGCCGCCGTGGCGTAGCGGCGGATCGAGTCGATGGCGAGCCGGGCGCTCCCGGCATCGGCGATCTGGTTACCGAGCCAGCCGTCGCCGAGCTCACCCACGCGGCGCAAGGCGCGCTCCGACCGGCCGCCGACCCAGATCGGTAATCGGCCCCCCTGGGGCGGCTTGGGCTCGCAGCCCATCGCCGTCACGCGGTAGTGAGACCCATCGAAGTCGATCTGCGCGTCGCTCCAGTACATGCGGAGCAGCCGGATCGCCTCGTCCATTCGCACTCCGCGCGTGTGAAAATCCTCGCCGAGCGCCTCGTACTCCGATTCCTGCCACCCAACGCCGACGCCCAGGCGTACCCGACCGCCCGACAGGGTATCGAGCGTGCTCACCTGCTTGGCCACAAGCGTCGGGTGACGCTGCGGCAACACCAGCACCTCCGTGCCGAGGGTCACGCGCGAGGTGACGGCCGCCATGTACGAGAGGGCCATGAGCGCCTCGAGAATCGGCATCTGCGGCGGATAGGGACCCGGTGGGCGGCCGGCGATCGGGTAGCCCATCACGACGTGATCGAACATATCAATATGGTCGTACCCGATCTGCTCGATTGCCTGGGCAAGACGGGCCACGCCCTTCGCCCCTTCGCGATACGAGACGCTCGGGAACTCGACGGTCAGCTTCACCGCCGCGCGTCCGCCACCCGCAGGAGCGGTGAGCCATCGCGGTGCGCGATCGTGCGCCGGGTGAAATGCGTGCCGTCGCCGAAGGTCGGCTGCCAGCACGAGTGCTTCCCGGCGCCGCCGACCACGATCACACTGATGTCGTCGGGCGCGCGCACGATCGGCAGCAGCGTGTCGGGGGAATCCCTCACGTGGTGATGCTCGATCTGCTGGCGCC
>JAHFDK010000050.1 GCA_023249095.1 Candidatus Rokuibacteriota bacterium
AGGTGGTCGTCGAGTACGAGGAAGAGGACAACGTCGCTCGGGCGTACGCCATTCGTTGTGATCGGGAGGCGCCGACGAGATGGGAGTAAGGGACACTGCGATCATGACACTCCACATTGTCGAGATCCGAGGGCGCTTGATGTGGTGGACTTGGGTGATCCGTGACAACGCCGGCGTCCTCGTCGAGGAGTCGCGGACGCAATTTCGCTCGGCAGCAGCCGCTGAATTACAGGGCCGCGCCAGAATCGCGGACCTCGAGAACCGCTGACAGCCGCGCACCAGCCTTGAAAGGGATGCAGCATGGTCATGCCGGGCAACGTTGTGAGTGCTCTCGCCCTGATCCTCCTCGTCTCGCTGGCCGTCACGCGAACGGCCGACGGTCAGGTTCCCACCGCCGCTGACTCCGTCGGCTGCAACGAAGAGGCGCCCAAAGCGGTCAAGACAGGAAGTGCCTCACCGACCACGGGCGACCACGTCCGGGCCGATAGCGCACGCGCCGGCGCGATGACCACGAGCTCCATCGATGTCACGCGCACAGTCATCGAGTCGTCCGATCCGCAAATCCACGGTATGAACGCGGAAGGAGCAAAGAACGCCACGTATCAGGCCGCATACCGCAGTTGCATGAGACGAAAAGGCTTCTAAGCGGGAACCCCGGCCGCCACGGCCCGCCTACAGATCACGATACTTGTCGGCATCACGAAGTTGTTGCGCCTGGTCTTCGACCTTTTTGCTCTCACGCAGCCGGTCCTCCCACCGCTTCTCCTCTGCCAGAGCAGCGGCGTCGTTGGCGGTCGTGATCCACTTGTCGATGTGCCGGACCCACGACGCGACGTGAGCCTCGGCACTCTCGAAGCTAAGTTCCGCGTCCCGGAAGGCGACACGCTGCGGATTGATGATGCCTCCACGCTCTCCGGCACCCCGGAACACCTGGATCCAGTCGGCCATCGGCTTGTCGTTGAGAGGGATGCTCCAGACGAACTCGCCCCGCTTTTGCTTGGCTGGCACTGGACCGGAAAGACGCCGCATCGGCTCCATCTTCAGCCCCTTCTCGCAAAGATTCGTGGTGTCGCTGCACCGCAAGGCCGTGGCGAACAGCTGAGCAACTCAGTCAGAAGGACGCGCGTAGGCGACGTCGAGCGTGCGGCCCGGTCCGCTCGTCGTGCGGGGCCGCAGTCACCGCCATGAGCACACAGCGGCAGCCCGGATGAATCGGCGGCACCGTATCCCCCCCGTGCCCCACCTCGTGCCCGTTGAAGGATTCGCACACCGCACACCGCAGCCCGTCTTCTTGCTGCACGATTCGCGCGCGTATCCCCTGTCTCGTATAGTGGCCGAGCGCCGTGGCCCCGCGCCTGAGCGTGTCGAGCCACTCGAAAAGGAGATCCAGTTTCCGCAGCCGGTAGGCCGCGCGCGCGGCCAGCGACGTCTGGGGCGCGGGGACCACCTGCAGGCCGTCCCACCGCGCGGGGAACGTGCCACGCTCGGCGAAGATGGCTTGCCAGCGATCGAACTCGGGCCACGTGAAGACGCGGTCCGCGAGGACGGTCACGGCCGCTGCCGGCGCCGTGCGGGCGGCCGCTGCGCGGGCGCGGCCGATCTTGAGGAACTCGACGACCGCCTCGCGCTCATCGTCCGAGAAACCCTGAATGCTATCCAGGGCGAGCGCCACCGCGTCGAAGCTCTTGCTCACCCGTCGAGCCCATCGAAGCCCGCCGAGCGCTTGAAGGCCTTGCAGCGACGTGTTTCGTTCTCGAACATGCGTTTGACCCTCGCCTCAGTACGAATTATATACCATTTATTTCATATATAATGTTTGGTACTATCGGCGTCGTCTGACCCGGGAATCGGTTCACGGGAACCCTGCGCCTCGTCAGACCACGACTCCAGCGTCCGCGTTTCTCTGGAGCGTGCATGAACTCACAGCGTGGAAGCAACAAAGGAGGCGCCCCATGGCGCAGAAACTGTTCATCGGCGGTCTCGCGTTCTCCACATCGACGGAACGGCTTCGTGAAGTGTTCGCGGCTGCCGGCCAGGTCGAATCAGCTGCCGTCGTGACCGATCGTGACACCGGTCACTCACGCGGCTTCGGTTTCGTGGAGATGGCCACGGCGGAAGAGGCCGATCAGGCGATTGCGCAGTTCAACGGCAAGGACCTCGACGGCCGCCAACTCCGCGTGGAGAAGGCCTCGTCCGGCGGTACCCGTGGCGGTGGAGGGGGGAACTCACGCGGCTTCGGCGGATCCGCACGCGGAGGACGCTGGTAAGCCACCTGCCTCATACAGACCCGGGAAGAAAATACCTTCGCCTAGAATCAGGAGGGCTCTCATGCAACTGCAAGCGCCTTGGCTGAAACCAGCGGTTTGGGGTGTGATCGGCGGCGGGGTCGCAACCATGATCGTCGGCTTTTCATGGATGGGATGGGTCCTCGGCAGCACCGCCGAGCGGGTCGCGGTCGAACGTGCCAGCTCGGCCGTGGTCGTCGCGCTCACCCCTTCCTGCGTCGCGAGCTTCATGCAGCAGCCTAACGCGGCCACAAAGCACGCGGAGTTCCTGAAGATAGACTCGTGGAGGCAACGGCAGTTCGTCGAAGAGGGCGGCTGGGCCACTCCGCGCGGGGGCAAGACGCCTAACTCCGGGGTAGCGAGTGCGTGCGCCGAGGAGCTCGTGAAGGCCAAGACGTAGCCGGCGGAAGAGCGCGGGCGCTCGCGGCGTTCGGCTCGACAACGAGACGGAGTCTGGCCGGCACCGAGGGTGCGCCATGTGGATGATCGGTTCTAAAACGCCGAAACGAGCACCGGGCCCTCTGGATGAGACCCAACGAGCGCTCGTCAAGAAGAAGTTGGAGATCTTGCGGCAGGCGAGTTTCGGCTTCACGCAAGACCGACTCGTGCACCTTCAAGAGGAGGACTTGAAGAGCTGGACGGATGAGTGTATGGGCGAGCTCCGTCGGAAAATCGCATTGGCCGCCCCGTCGCATATCAAGATTGCACTGATCGATTTCCCCGAGCTCCGATGCGTCTCTCTTCAGTGTCTTCCGCTGTAGATGGACTCGCGTGACCTCGAACTCAGCCGAGGACGATTCGGACACGATGTGTTGTCCGGTCGTTGGCGAGCCCGATGCTGAGATCGCCGTCGAGGGAGACGCCATCGACCTCCACGGACGACACTCCCCGCGACGCATTCCGTGGGTTCTCCACAACGAGGTCATAACGCGCGGAGCCGTAGCGGAATACCAGTTCGAAGCCGTGCCATGCACGCGGGATACACGGGTCGACCACGAGCCGCGTGCCGCGCAGCCGGAACCCGAGAATCGACTCCAGCCCGGCCCGATACATCCACCCCGCTGATCCCGTGTACCACGTCCAGCCCCCGCGCCCGACGTGCGGCGGCTCGGCGTACACGTCCGCCGCGACGACGTACGGCTCGACCTTGTAGCGTTGGACGCCCGCTTCGGTACTGGCGTGGTTAATCGGATTCAACATCGCGAAAAGCTCGGCGGCCTTGTCCCCGTCGCCGAGCGCCGCGAAGGCGATTACCGACCAGATCGCCGCATGCGTGTACTGCCCGCCGTTCTCTCGGACGCCAGGCACATATCCCTTGACGTAGCCGGGCTCCAGGGACGTGTCGTCGAACGGCGGCGTGAACAGCAACACGACGCCGTCGGGACGACGCACGAGATGTTCGTCGACGGCCGCCATGGCGCGCTCGCGGCGTGCCGGGTCGGCGGCCGCCGAGATCACGCTCCAGGACTGCGCGATCGAATCGATACGGCAGGCGTCGTTGACGGCGGCCCCGAGCGGCGTCCCATCATCGAAGTAAGCGCGCCGATACCAGTGGCCGTCCCAGGCCTCGCGTTCGAGCGACTCCTTCAGCGCATGCACGTAGCTCCGCCACCTCTCGGCGCGCTTGCCCTCCCCGCGCGCGTCGGCCAGGTCAGCCCATTGAGACAGAACGGTGTGAAGGAACCACCCGAGCCAGACGCTCTCACCTTTCCCTTCGGCGCCCACCTCGTTCATCCCGTCGTTCCAATCCCCGGTACCCATCAGCGGCAGGCCGTGCGGTCCGGCCGTCAGGCTGTGGTCGAGCGCGCGCGCGCAGTGCTCGAAGAGCGTGCCCCGCTCGTCGGAGGCACGGGGCTCGAAGTATGACTCGGCCTGTCCAACTGCGAGCTTGGGCCCTTCGAGGAAGGGGACGACCTCGTCCAGGACGGCACCGTCGCCGGCGACCTCGACATACTGAGCGACGACGTACGGGAGCCAGACCAGATCATCGGAGATACGGGTTCGGACGCCGCGACCGCCGGGCGGGTGCCACCAGTGCTGGACGTCGCCCTCGACGAATTGCCGCGCCGCGGCGCGCAGCACGTGCTGCCGCGCCAATGCGGGCTCGGCCACCGCGAGCGCCATCACGTCTTGAAGCTGATCGCGAAACCCGTAGGCGCCGCCGGCCTGATAGAGCGCCGACCGCGCCCAGACCCGACACGCCAGCGTCTGGTACAGCAGCCAGCGGTTGAGCAGGATGTCCATGGAGCGGTCCGGCGTCTTGACCTGCACCGTGCCGAGTACCGCGTCCCAGCGCTCGCCGACAGCTCGCAAGGCCGCCGCCACGTCATGAGTCCGGTAGCGAACGATCAGCCCCCTCGCCTCCTCGGGGTTCGCCGCCTCGCCGAGGAAGAACACGACCTCCGCTCGGCCTCCAGCGGCCAGCTCGATCGTCGTCTGGAGCGCGCTGCACGGATCGAGGCCGGCACCGACCCGTCCTGAGAGCCGGCGTCTTGGCGCGAGCGCCGCCGGATGATCCGGCGTGCCGTTGCGTCCGAGGAATTCCGTCCGGTCGGCGGTCCACGCCGCTTGGGTCCCGCCGAGGTCGGCAAAGGCGACGCGACCGCCGAACTCGCGCCTCCACGCGTTGCGCGCGAACATCGCGCCCGTCTTCCCGTCGATCTCGGTGACGACGAACGGCGCGGCGGCGTGCCGCGACACGCCAAGGACCCACTCGACGTAGGCGGTCACGGACAACCGCCGCGGTCGTCCGGACTCGTTCGTCAGCGTGAGACGCGAGATCTTGATGGGGTCGTCGAGCGCCACCAGCTGCAGCAGCTCGAGCGCGATCCCGTGCGAGACGTGGTCGAAGCGCGTGTAGCCCTGCCCATGCCGGATGACGTAGGGCGAGGCCCCCTCGTGGATCGGGAGCGCCGTCGGCCCCCACAAATCCCCAGTCTCTTCGTCCCGGACGTAGATGGTCTCGCCCGGCGGATCGCTGATCGGATCGTTCGACCAGGCGGTGAGCTGGTTCTCGCGACTGTTGACCGACCACGTGTACCCCGAACCCGACTCGGAGACCTGGAAGCCGAACCCCGCATTGGCGATCACGTTGATCCACGGCGACGGCGTCCACCGTCCCGCATCGAGGACCGTCACGTATTCGCGCCCATCCCGTTCGAAGCCACCCAGGCCGTTGAAGAGCTCGAGATCCGGCCGCCGGGCCGTCACACCCGTCGGCGCGACCGCCGCCCGCCGTGGCTGAGCGGGCGGCGCCGCATCAGGCCGCTGCGCGCGCGCCACCTGGTCGGCCAGCGTCCCGCGCCGGCTCGACAGCACCACCCGCGCCACGGACTGGAGCACGTCACGTTGCGCCGCCGTCACGCGGTCCGCTCTCAAGATGTACACGTTCCCGTGCAACCCAAATCCATCATGGGGTCCCGCCGACTGGCTCGTGCGGAGTAGCGTCTCCAGCAACGCCTGCAGATCCTGAACGTACGATGGCGCGCGTTCGTTCAGGATGACCAGATCGACCGCAAGCTGCTTCATCCGCCAGTACTCGTGCGCGCGGAGGAGTTGCCGCACGATGGCCACGTCCTCGGGCTCGTCGATCTGAACGAGGACGATCGGGAGGTCGCCCGAAATCCCGTGAGCCCACAACGCGTCGGGGCCGCCCGTATGACGCGTGAGGACGTCCGCGGAGGGCCGGAGCGCCCGCTCCGAGTAGAGAACGCGGCTCGCGAGACCCTGGAAGAGGTGTGCCTCGTCCGGGCCGATCCCGAGGTGGTGCTGTTGAACCTGCGCCTGCGTCCACGCCAGCGTCGCGGCGCGGTCGAACGTCGCCGTATCGCGATATTTCTCGGCGAGGCCGAGGGCCTCCGCGCGCGACGGCGCGACGAGCGTCGAGAAGGCGACGCGCACGGTGTCGCGCGGCGGAAGCCGTACGCGGCGTCGCAGGCTCACGATCGGGTCGAGCACCGCGCCGGTCGTGTTGGAGAGGGGCTGGCCGTCGATCACCGCCGCCGGCGTTCGGATCCCGCGCCCGCGGCCGAGGAACCGCGCTCGGTCAGTCTCCCATTGCAGCTCGCCGACCGGGTCCCCTTCGACGACCGCCACGTGGGCCAGCCAGACCGGGACCTCGCCGCGGGACCGCGGCCGGCGGGTCGCCAGCAGAGTGTCGAGCTCGGGGATGCACTCCGTCTGCACGCTCAGATTGGAAAACGCCGGGTGGGCCGCGTCCGCCGCCGGCGGCGCCAGGACAATCTCGGCGTACGATGTCAACTCGATCTCCCGGCTCTTCGTCCCGAGATTCGTGAGTGAGACGCGACGCACCTCGGCATCGTCCTCCGGTGACACGATCACCTGGAGCGTGGTGCCGATGGCGCCGTCGCGCCGAACGATCTCCGCCCGATCCTCGGAGAATATGACCTCGTAACTGTCCGGTTGACCTCCGCGCGGCTGGTAGCCGGCCGACCAGCTCTCACCGCTGTCGACATCGCGAAGGAACACGTACGTGCCCCACGCGTCGCGTGTGACGTCTTCCCGCCACCGCGTGATCGCGAGATCACGCCAGCGACTGTATCCCGAGCCCGCCGTCGTCAGCATCACCGCATATCGTCCGTTCGAGAGCAGCTGTGTGCGTGGTAGCGAGCCGTGTGGCGAGGTGAAGTGCCTCACGACCGGCGGAACGAACTCGCGCACGTCACCGACGGCCTGCACCTCGTCCGCACGTGGCCGGGCGACCGCCACGTCACGCGGCGTCCGTTCTTGAAGCAGCAGCTCGGTGGCCTGGACGATGGGCTCGGCATGGAAGCGCGCGCGCATCGCGCCGTCGTGGACGACGTTTGCGATCGCGACGACCACCATGCCCTGGTGGTGCGCCATATAGGCGCGAATCACGGCGACCTGGGCCGCCTCCGGAAGCCGGGCTGCGGTGTAGTCGAGCGCCTCGTAGAAGCCGTAGGCGCCGCTGGCCCCGGCGGCCGCCAGACGCCGGAAGTTCTGAATCGCCGCGGTCGGATCGATCATCGCCGCCAGGCCCGTCGCGTAGGGCGCGATGACGACGTCCTCGCTGAGTCCACGTCGCAGTCCGAGCCCCGGCACACCGAAGCTCGAATACTGGTAGGTCATTTCGAGATCTCGCGCGTTGAAGCCCGACTCCGACAGACCCCACGGCACGCCGCGCTCGGCGCCATACCTGATCTGCCGGCCCACGACGAGCCGCGATGTCTGCTCGAGCAGGCTGCCCGCCGGCGCGCGCATGACGAGCCCGGGCATCAGGTATTCGAACATCGATCCCGACCAGGACACGAGCACCGAGTCCAGTTCCACCGGGGTGAGGGCTCGGCCCAGCCGGAACCAGTGCGAGACGGGGACGTCGCCCTTGGCGATCGCGACGAAGCTCGCGAGACGAGCTTCCGATGCAAGCAGGTCGTACCGACCGGGGTCGAGACTGCCGTCCGTGACGCGGTATCCGATCGCAAACAGCTTCCGCATTGGATCGAAGAGAAAGCCGAAGTCCATGGCGCCCGCCATCGCCAGAGCGCCCCGGGCGAGGATCGTGAGACGACGAATGAGCGTCTCGGGCATGTCGAGATCACGCGCGTGGCTTTCAACGGTGGCGCAGAGCGCCTCCGCCCAGACGAGGACGTCCGCTTGCGCGCTCGCGGGGTCTTCGTCGACCAGCGCGCGCGCGATGTCCCGCACCGCTTGAGCGCGTGCCTTCAGCACCGCGAGCCGCGCGGCCCACTCCGCCGAGTCGGGCGGGGGCTCCTGGACGGTCGCCGTGACGGCGTCGATAGCCTCCTCCAGGCGCCCGCGGGTGGCCGGGCCGGGGCGTGCATCGCCGGCCGCCACGACCGTCGACAGACGGACGAGCAGCGCAGTGTCTTCGATCCCGGCGAGCGCCGACCGATCGAGACGCGGGCGGTCGATCATCTCCTCACAGGCGTGCGCGAGCGCGATGAGATGGCCGGCGAGATTGCCGCTGTCGACCGACGATACGTACTTCGGCTCGAGAGGATAGCAGTGCTTCGTGTCGTACCAGTTGTAGAAGTGGCCGCGGAAACGCTCGAGGGCGTTCATCGTCTCGAGCGTGGCCTCGAGACGCTCGACCGCGTCGAGCGTGCCGATCCAGCCGAAATCGCGCGCGGCCACTGTGGACAGCAGGTACAGTCCGATGTTCGTGGGCGACGTGCGATGCGCCACCACCGGGCTCGGCGTTTCCTGGAAGTTGTCGGGTGGCAATGCGTGGTCTTCGGGACCGACGAACGTCGCGAAGAACCGCCACGTCCGCCGCCCGATCGACCGGAGGGCTCGCACATCCTCGGACGAGAGCGGCTGGGTGACGGCTGTCCTCCGAGGCACGCTGATCCATCGCGCCACCGCCGGCGACACGGCCCACAGCACCAGAAAGGGCAGCGCGGCGGGCCAGGCCTCTGGTCGCCCCCACGCGACGGCAACCGACGCGGCGGCGGCGAGCGCAACCCCGCCGCCCATTCGACGGCAGAAGCCACGGAGATCGAGACGGAGGCCGGCTTTCGCCTGCGCCGCGGTCACCCATTCCAGCAGCCGACGATGCGTGACGTACACGCGGACGATCGTCCGCACGATCGCATCACTCATGAGCCACGCCTGGTGCGTCAGCATCGTGATCGTGAGCCCGATCTGCGAGGCGGCCAGGACGACGTCTCTCCCCACCGCGCGGGTATGGCTGCGCTTCGAGATGCCGCGCCCGTGGGGGACCAATCCGCCCAGCACCGGCAAGAGCAAGGGCACGGCGACGGTCGCGAGGATGAAGACGCTCCACATCGACGGCGACGTGCCCGGGATCATCCACGCGACGACGAGTGCCAGAAAGGCGGCCGGCGCCGACACCGTACGACGTAGGTTGTCCAGCATCTTCCAGCGCCCGATCACCGGGATGCGGCTTCCAAGGATCCACGGAAGCAGCTGCCAGTCGCCGCGCGCCCATCGATGCTGGCGCGCCGCCGCGACCCCGTAATGCGATGGAGCGCTCTCGAACAGCTCGACATCGGTCACGAGACCGGCGCGCGCGAACACACCTTCGAAAAGATCGTGGCTCAGCAGCGCGTTCTCCGGCACCCGTCCCACCAGCGCCGCCTCGAACGCGTCCACGTCGTAGATTCCTTTGCCGGTGTATGACCCTTCCCCCCAAAGGTCCTGATAGACGTCGGACACCGCCGATGCGTACGGGTCGACCCCCGCCGGGCCGGACGAGAGGCGCTGGAAGAACGAGCCCTCGCGTCCGGGCAGCGGCGGTGTGACTCGGGGTTGAAGCACCGCGTATCCTTCGACGACGCGCCGCCGTCCGGGATCGAACCGCGGTCGATTGAGGGGATGCGCGATCGTCCCGACCAGCCGCTCGACCGCGCCTCGAGGCAGCCGCGTGTCGGCATCGAGGGTGATGACGTAGCGGACGCCGGCCGGAGCGACGGCGCCCGTGGGCACGAAGCTGGTGTCCGTCGCCCCTCGCAGGAGGTGATTGAGCTCGTGGAGCTTGCCCCGCTTGCGCTCCCACCCCATCCACGCCCGCTCGCTCTCGTTCCAGAGCCGCCGGCGGTGGAAGAGAAGGAATCGCTCGCCGCCATCCAGCCCGGCACCGTGACGCCGGTTCAGACGGGCGATCCCCTCCCGCGCGGCCCCCAGCGTTTCGTCATCGCCCGGCATGCTCTCCGTGGGCGCATCCAACCAGTCGGAGAGGATGGCAAAGCGAAGATCGCCGTTCGGATTCGCCAGGTAATGCACTTCGAGCCGCTCGATCTCCTCATTGACTTCCGCGCCGTCCGTCAACAGCATTGGCACGACGACCATGGTTCGCAGATGCGGTGGCACGCCGTCGCGCAACTCGAGTCGAGGCAGCACGGCCGGCGTCACCAGCGCGGTGACGCTTCGATTCAGCAGAGCGATCGCCAGGTCCGAAGCCGGGACGACGGCCAGAAGTGCGAGCACGAGCAGGCTCACCGGTCCGACGTCGGATGCCCCTGCTGCGAGGAGTGGCAGTGTGAACATGAAGCCACTGAGGACGGCGATCGTTCCCAGATATCCGGGCGTCGCCGCCGCGACGTAGGTACGCAGCAGCCGGCGCATTCGCCGCGCGCGGTAGCCGAGCGTCCGCTCGAAGGCCGGGCGCCCGTTGCCCATGAGATAGAAGCCAGGATCGGTCCGCCGGTCGTCGTCTGCCCCGTCCGCGCGGAGCGTGTGAGCCATGGCCTCGCGTGCGACTTCCAGCTCGGACCGGCCGGAACCCCGCGCGAACTCTTCGACGGCGTGCCGGTAGGCGTCTCGGGTCGCGAAGTCCATCGCGGCGTAGTTCGGGCCGGCTCGCAGCACCTCGTCAACGAGGCTGACGGTCTCGAAGAACTGCGCCCAGTCCAGCGCAGACATCAGGCTCATGCTCATGATCACGTTGCGGACGGTCACGTTCATCGCGGCCTGCCGCTGATGCTCGATGCGGACAATGTCCTCGGACGTCCTCCCCTGCGCTTCCAGCCGTTGATCGAGCCAGCGCAGGGCCGGAGTCACTGCCCGATCTTGCTCCCGCAGTCGCTGGACGAGCTGCACCGCGAAAGCGGTCACGAGCGGGCCGCCCTCGAATCGCTCGAGGCCCTTCGCCGTCGGCGCGACATCACCGTCGCCAACGCCGAGCAGCTCGTCCGCCAGGGCGTCGGCCTCCTGGCGCGCCGCGCGCCCGCGAACGATGCTCTCCGCCAAGCGTCGAAGATTCTCGACGAGCACGACGCGCAGCGTGATCGCCACGGCCCACAGCTCGCCCATGGTCAGCGGCTGCACGCGCTGGTAGGCGCGCACGAACCGCCGGAGCGATTCGGGGTCGAGCCGGCTATCGGTGTGGGCAACGAACGCCCAGGCGATTCCGTAGACGCGCGGATAGCCGGCGAGCGGCCCCTCGGCCAGCTTGGGCAGCTCCCGATAAAACCCGGGCGGCAGGTCGGCGCGGATCTCGCGCAGCTGTTCGTCCACGACGTGGAAGTTGTCGACGAGCCATTCCGCCGCCGGGGTGATCGCGCGCTCCTCACGGATGGCATTGGCGATCACGCGATACGACTCACGGAGCACGCGACCGTTGTGATCGACGCGCGGCAACAATCGCCGCCCCCGGCCCGACTGCTTCATGACGCGCTGGGCGGCCGCCAGGCTCTCGGCGTGTTGCTCGAGGCGCTCGATGCCGAAGAGCTCGGCGCGGATCGGGTCTTCGGGAAACTGCCGGGCTATGCGCATGCGGCCTCTCTGCAGGGGTTAGACGGAGAACGCACCACTTGCGTCGAGTCTCGGCGAGAGGCAACGGATGAGATCAACAGGGCGGACCGTGCTCATCACCACGCGTCGACGCACTCAGGATCTCGCAGCGACGCGATGAGAATCGAAGGGCGAGGATGGGCACGGCACGCAGACCCGTCGCGAGTGTTCAGCCCGCCGACGGGACCCCTGAACAAGTCCCGTGATGCTGGTGGTACCGCGCAGTGCCAGCCACCCCCTCTAAGCAGCTCGCGCAGCTCGACGCCCCATTTCGATCATCACGACTCCTCCTAGCCACTCGCGAGGCGATGGCACTCGCCGCGGCGTTGCCGAGCTCGCGGCCGACGAGCTCGGTCTGGTTGCCCTCCTTCGCGAGCGCAAAGAGCGCCTTCGCGTACGGCGCGGCCGCCCGCCGTCGCGTCACCGGCTAGGTCCGCCGGCCCTCTATTTCCTGATCACCACGGCGAGGCTAGTACTCCCCACCGGGCCCCATGGCTGCGTCAGCCTTCCCGGCCTCGGGGCCGTCGGTGATGATCACTTCGGTCGTGAGCAGCAACGACGCGATCGACGCCGCATGCTGCAACGCGACCCGCTCGACCTTGGTGGGGTCGATGATCCCCGCCAGCATCATGTCGACATACTCGTTGGTCTCGGCGTCGAAGCCGCGCGTGAGCGGGACCATGGCCCTGACCTTCTCGACGACCACAGAGCCCTCGAGCCCGGCGTTCTCCACGATTGTCCTGATGGGCTCCTCGAGGGCGCGCCGCACGATGCTGACACCGGTGCCCTCGTCGCCTGAGAGCTTGAGGCTGTCGAGCGCGTCCGACGCGCGGAGCAGCGCGACGCCGCCCCCCGGCACGATCCCCTCCTCGACGGCCGCCCGCGTGGCGTTGAGGGCGTCCTCGACCCGCGCCTTCTTCTCCTTCATCTCGGTCTCGGTGGCCGCCCCCACCTTGATGACGGCGACGCCGCCCGCGAGCTTCGCGAGCCGCTCCTGGAGCTTCTCACGGTCGTAGTCCGAGGTCGTTTCCTCGATCTGGGCCCGGATCTGCTTGATGCGGCCCTGGATCTCCTTGGTGTTGCCGGCGCCCTCGACGATCGTGGTGTTGTCCTTGTCGACGACCACCTTCTTGGCGCGGCCGAGGTCGTCGAGCTTGAGGTTCTCGAGCTTGATGCCGAGGTCTTCCGTGATCGCCTTGCCACCGGTCAGGGTCGCGACGTCCTCGAGCATCGCCTTGCGGCGATCGCCGAAGCCCGGCGCCTTGACGGCGCAGCACGCGAGCGTCCCGCGCAGCTTGTTCACCACCAGGGTCGCCAGGGCCTCGCCCTCCAGGTCCTCGGCGATGATGAGCAACGGCTTGCCGGCCCGGGCGACCTGCTCGAGCAGCGGCAGCATGTCCTTCATCACGCTGAGCTTCTTCTCGTAGATGAGGACGAGCGCGTCCTCCAGCACCACTTCCATCCGCTCCGGATTCGTCACGAAGTAGGGCGAGAGGTAGCCGCGGTCGAACTGCATCCCCTCGACCACCTCGAGGGTGGTCTCCATCGCCTTGGCCTCTTCGACGGTGATGACGCCGTCCTTGCCGACCTTCTCCATGGCCTCGGCGATCAGGTTGCCGATCGTCTTGTCGTTGTTCGACGCGATCGTGGCGACCTGAGCGATCTCCTTCTTGTCCTTGGTGGCCTTGGACATGTGCTTCAGCTCCTCGACCACGGTATCGACCGCCTGCTCGATCCCCCGCTTCAGGCCCATCGGATTCGCGCCGGCGGTCACGTTCTTGAGTCCCGCACGGAAGATGGCCTGGGCGAGCACCGTCGCGGTCGTCGTGCCGTCACCCGCGATGTCGGAGGTCTTGGAGGCAACCTCCTTCAGCATCTGGGCCCCCATGTTCTCGTAGGGGTCCCTGAGCTCGATCTCCTTGGCGACGGCGACGCCGTCCTTGGTCAGGGTCGGGCTGCCGTACTTCTTGGCGATGACGACGTTCCGTCCCTTCGGCCCGAGCGTCACCTTGACGGCGTGCGACATGATGTTGACCCCGCGCACGAGCGCGGCGCGGGCTTCCTCGTTGAACAGAAGTTGCTTAGGCATGGATACGTTCCTCCCGAATGTGCGCGATTGGTTGACTGCGGCTGCGCCGCTCGTTCACGAGCCGAGGACGCCGAGGACGTCCTCCTCCTTCATGATGAGGTACTCCTGGCCATCGAGCTTGACCTCGCTGCCGGAGTACTTGCCGAAGAGGATCCGATCGCCTGCCTTCAGCGCGAGCGGGAGCTTCTTGCCGTCCTCGGTCACCTTGCCGGTCCCGACCGCGATCACTTTGCCCTCCTGCGGTTTCTCCCGGGCGCTGTCGGGAATGATGATGCTGCCGTGCTTGTCGTCCAGCCTCTCGAGACGCTTGACGAGCACGCGATCATGGAGAGGACGTAGTTTCGTCGTGGGTGCCGGAGCCGGAGCCATCGTGCGGGCGAGAACGCGGTCGGGGACCGGCCGCAGTTTCGTTGTGGTTGCCTGAGCCATGGTGGGGAGCCTCCCTCTTCTTCCAGGTGGTGTCGATGCGGCTGGTGGAATTGTCCAGCGGCGCAGTGTACCACTAAAATAGTACACATTGTCGAAATTGCTCTAGTGTACTATTCTAGTCATACAGTATGAGACCCAAGGGATCGCGCAGCCGGGTTGGCCGACGCAGCGACTCAATGACGAGAAGCAAGAAGGCCTCAAGAGCGACAGACGTCGCCCGAGCAAGCCGCCGCCGGTCGGCAGGCCGAGGCTCGCAAGACCCAACGTCAGAAAGCCATGAGCGCGGCGGCGAGCGAGACGCGGAACGCTCGGCAAGTTCACCAGGACTCGCGCGAGCGCCATCCAGGCCCACAGCCGCGCCCGCGGGCAGCGGCGGCAGGCGAAACGCGATTCCCGCTGACAACGGGATGGCGACAGGCGGAGGAGGTGGGGAATGAAGTGGCTCATGGAGTTCTACAACGAGAGGCGGGGGGTCTTGGCGCGTTACGGCATCGAGGCGCCGTTACCAGCGGCGGCGGCCCGGTTAGGCCGGAATGCGGTTCTCGCGGACTATCCCTCGCCTCCGAGAAAAAGCCGGCTGAGCTTGTTCGAGCGGGCCGAGCGCATCGGAGGGCAAGACGCGAGCGGGTGGGTCCTCTACCGGATCGTGCAGGAGGACGCGCACGCATCACCTGACGCCGTGCCAGCGCACGCGGCATAGGGGCCCGTGAGCATGGAACTCAAACAGCGGAAGTTCGCGATCGGCTATCTCGCGATCGTTCTCATTACAATTTTCGCATTTCAGTTCCCGCTCTTTGGGCCTCGGGCCGCGAACGTGTCGTACAGCGAGTTCAAGGCGCTTGCGAAGACGGGCAAGGTCAGCAATCTCACCCTCGACAAAGAAACCATCAGCGGCACGCTCTCAACCGACGGGCTCGAGACCCTGCTCCCGAAGGAGAAGCTCGAGGAGCTGAAGCGGTTGGGTGACGGACCGCACCGCTTCGTCGCGGCGCGGGTCGAGGATCCCGGGCTGGTGGCCGAGCTCGAGCAGGCAAACGTCAAGTTCGCGGGGCACGTGGAGAATACCTGGCTCGCGACCCTCCTCTCGTGGGTCCTTCCTGCCGTGGTGTTCGCCGGCGTGTGGGTCGTCCTCATGCGCCGCTTCGGCCCGCAGCAAGGGCTCATGGCCATCGGCAAGAGCAAGGCCCGGGTGTACGTCGAGCACAAGACCGGCATCACGTTCGAGGACGTCGCGGGCATCGACGAGGCGCGGGGAGAGCTGATGGAGGTCGTGGACTTCCTCAAAAACCCCGATCGCTACCGGCGCCTCGGCGGGAAGATCCCCAAAGGGGTGCTCATCGTCGGTGCGCCCGGCACCGGGAAGACGCTGCTGGCCAAGGCCGTCGCCGGAGAGGCCGGCGTGCCGTTCTTCAGCTTGAGCGGCTCGGACTTCGTCGAGATGTTCGTCGGCGTGGGCGCCGCGCGCGTCCGCGACCTCTTCGCCCAGGCCCAGGAGAAAGCCCCGAGCATCATCTTCATCGACGAGCTGGATGCGCTGGGGAAAGCGCGAGGTGTCAGCCCGATCGTGGGCGGCCACGACGAGCGAGAGCAAACCCTGAATCAACTCCTTGCGGAGCTCGACGGCTTCGACACCCAGAAGGGCGTCATGATCCTGGCGGCCACGAACCGCCCGGAGATCCTGGACCCTGCGTTGCTCCGGCCCGGCCGCTTCGATCGGCAGGTGGTCCTCGACCGTCCCGACCTCAGAGGGCGGGAGAAAATTCTGAAGGTGCATGTCCGCGACGTCAAGCTGGCCCCCGGCCTCGATCTCTCCCTGGTGGCGGCAAGGACGCCCGGCTTCGTCGGCGCTGATCTCGCCAATCTCGTCAACGAGGCCGCGCTCCACGCGGCCCGCGTGGGGAAGGAGAGCGTGGATGCGGTGGACTTCGACGAGGCCATCGACCGCGTGGTGGGTGGTCTCGAGCGCAGATCGCGCGTGATCAACCCGAAGGAAAAAGAGATCGTCGCCTACCACGAAGCGGGCCATGCGCTGGTCGCGGAGTCGCGCCAGCACGCCGACCGCGTGGCGAAGATCTCCGTGATCCCTCGCGGCGTGGCCGCGCTCGGGTACACGCAGCAGCAACCGACCGAGGACCGGTACCTCATGACGCGCGCCGAGCTCCTCGATCGCCTCGACGTGTTGCTCGGCGGTCGCGTGGCGGAGGAGATCGTCTTCGGCGACGTCTCGACCGGTGCGCAGGACGATCTCCAGCGGGCCACCGACATGGCGCGCCACATGGTCGCCCGCTACGGGATGAGTGACGCTCTGGGGCTGGCGACGTTCGAGCCGCCCCGCCAGGCGCTCTTCCTCAACGTTCCGTCGATGGCTCAGCGAGAGTACAGCGAGGAGACTGCCCGTCGCATCGACGACGAGATCCGGAAGCTTTTCGAGGCAGCGCACGGGCGAGTCCGCGAGACCCTGACGGCCAAGCGAGACGTCCTCACGTCGCTGGCGAAGCTGCTGATCGAGAAGGAGGTCGTGAGCCGGGATGATCTCATGGCCCTCCTGGCGTCCGCGGAGGTCTAGCGGAGGTAGTCCGCCTGGACGCGCTCGAGCTCGGCGATGATCGCCTCGCGCTCGGCCACGAGGCATCGGGCCGCCGGCTCGCGGGTGAAGGCAAGGACGCCGAAGCGGAGCCGGCTGCGCAGGCGGCCGGCACCCACCAGATAGCGATACGCGACCAGACCGGTGAACGGCAGCGACAGCGCGAAGACCGCGGCTCCGGCCGCCCCGGTCAGCCATCCGACCACGCACGTCTCGAGCGTCCAGCACAGCGGAAACGCGACGACGCTCGCCAGGAAGCGCACGGTCGCGTAATCGGTCTCCTTCTTGGCCAGCCGGCGGGCCAGCCAGCGGGGGATCAGGTACGGGAGGCCGTTGACGACGGCGCCGTAGACGAAGAAGGGGAAGCCCACGATCGCCTCCCACGAGTGGCGAACACGCTCGCGGCGCAGTGGCCGTCGCCGACGCGCCTGCACCGCCTCGTCCTTCACGCGGTGCTCCGCCAGGAGGGCGCGGTAGCCCTGGATCCGTTGCCAGAGCCGCTCCACCCGCTCAGGGTCGCGCGCCTTGAAGGAGTCGATCTCACCGATCAGCTCGGCTTCCATCGCCCGCTGGATCGCTCGCGTCAAGGCATCGACCGCCTTGCACGGGTCCTGCCGATGGGCCTCGAGGTACGGCGCCACCGGGATCGGCTCTCCGAAGGAGACGAGCACCCGCCCCAGGAATGACTTGCGCGCCTCGAACGTGAGCCCCACAGGGATGAGCGACAGCTCGCCCGGTCGGGCCGCCTCGTGGCCCAGCGCGATCCGGGCCGCGCCGCTCTTGATGCGCTGGACGCGCGCCTCGGCATGCGTCGTGCCTTCGGGGTACATCGCAATGAGGCGGCCGCCCTCGAGCGCCTGGAAGCAGGCGGCAAATGCTTTCGCATTCGGGTCCATCTTGTCCGGGTCGTCCTCCTTCCGGTACACGGGGATCGCCCCGCACGCACGCAGGAAACGGGCGACCAGTGGGTTACGGAACATCGCCGCGGCGGCGAGGAAGTGGACCTTCCTCCAGAGCGCTGCCGCGACGACCAGGGAATCGATCAGGTTGTTCGGGTGGTTGATGCAGAGGAGCACCGGGCCGTCGGCCGGGACGCGCTCGGGGTGCCGGACGTCGACGGGCTTGAAGCAGAACCAGAGCCAGAACCGAACGACGAGCCGCACGGCGGCATAGAAGCGGTCCGTGGGATCGGGTGAAGCGGGCGCACGTCGCGGAGCGGTCCGGTCTTGCCGAACCGGCGGAGCTGGTGAACGCCGACGCGTCGCTGGTCCGCCGCGCGCCAGAACCAGTCCGATTTCACTCACGCATCGCCTCCCCCAGCGCGTGCAGTGTACCACTAAAATAGTACACCTTGACTGAATTGACCTAGTGTACTATTGTGGCCATACAGTATGAGGATAGCGATGAATCTCAGGATAGACGGCCACAGTCCGATCCCGATCCGGCGTCAACTGATGGAGCAGCTCCGCCACGCCATCGAGGGCGGCGGCGTCCCGCGGGACCAAGCGCTGCCCAGCATCCGGGAGCTGGCCGGCTTCCTCGGTGTCAATCCGAATACCATCGCGCGCGTCATCGACGATCTGAAGCGGAGTGGCTACGTGGAAGCTCGGCGCGGGAAGGGCATGTTCGTGGCCCCGGCGCCGCCTGCCCGCCCCGCCCCTCATCTCCGCGAGGGCTTCTTGCAAGATACGGTGATCCGGGCCGCGGCCCTCGGGATGACCGCCGACGACCTGTCGGTGGGCGTTCTGAGCTTGGCCGGGATCCGGCCCGCCGCCATTCGCGGGGCCGTCGAGGTCCTCCTGGTGGAGTGCAGCCCGCCGGAGCTCGACTTCTTTGCCCGGGAACTCGAGGCCCACCTGCCGGTCCGTGTCGACAAGGTACTCCTCGCCGAGCTCCCGGCGGTCACGCGGCGCCAGAAGCAAGCCGGTCGCTGGCGGGCTGCGGTCACGAGCTTCTGTCATCTCCCGCAGGTGGAGCAACTCCTGAAGGGCAAGGGAGTCCCGGTGATCGCGCTGCTCGCCGAGGCGCATCTCGAGACGCTCCACCGCCTGGCCCAGTTCCCGTCGGGGACGCGGGTGGGCGTGGCCTCCACCACGATCGAGACGGCCCACAACCTGGAGCACTCGATCGCCAACGCCGGCCTGCCGAACATCGCCCTCGTCGGGGTCTGCCCCGCCGAGGGGGCTGCTCTCGGTCGCCTGGTGCGGCGAGTGGACGTCATCGTCTGCTCCACCGCGGCGGCTGAGCGGGTCCGGGGGCTCGCCGGTTCCACCGTGCAGGTGATGATCGACGACCGGGCCCTCGACCAGAGGGCGATCGAAATGCTCGCGGCTCTCCTCGTGCGAGAAAACGGCGACGGGCCGACGGAGGCTCCGGCCCCGAGGCCTCGTCCGTCCACTGGACGTAAATCGCGAGGGGGCGCGACGCGTGCGACGGTGCTGGGGAAGTGATGCGCGGAAGCCGTAACCAGTTGAAGGAGGAAGAGTCATGAGTTTCTTGACGTGGATTCTCGCAGGACTACTGGCGGGCTTGTTGGCCGGGTGGGTTATGACGCGTGGAGGCTACGGGCTGAAGTGGGACATCACCCTCGGTATCGTCGGGAGCATCGGGGGAAGCTGGATCCTTCGGACCCTGGGGGTCTTCCCGGGAGCAGGAATGGTCGCGGTGGCTGTCATCGCGTTCATGGGGGCGACCATCCCGATCATCGCCCAACGCAAATTTTTTGCCACTGAGCGTCCTACCGAGAAGAAGGATGCGTTCTGGCGGTGGGGGCTCGGCGCCGCGCTCGTGGCCCTCGTGGCCTGGATAACCCTCGGCCCCGTGCAGCAGCCAGCGGCGGTGGCTGCGCCGATCGAGGAAAGGACGTACGCAGTGACGCCGGCTTCGGTGAAGGTGAAGGCTGGGATCGTCACGGGCGAAGTCACCGAGATGAAGGTCGCCGAGCGGATCGAGAAAGGGTCCGACCGGATCGTCACCGCGGCGAAGCTCACCGGGACGCTCAGGCTGAAGAACACGTCGGCCAATCAGACGGTGCGGCTGCTCGAAGGCAAGCTTCGCTACATCGACGCCCAGGGACAGCCCATCAAGCTCGAGGACGCGCGCTCCGAACCGACCCTCAAGTTCGCCACGTACGGCAGCGAGCGACTCGATCCCGGGCAGGAGGCAATCCAATCCCTGGATGTGGAGTTCCCCGCCGAAGCCCTGAAGGCGAAGATGCTGAAGGAGATCCGCCTCGAGTTCACGTACATCCCGTCATCGTACCGGGAGGAGACGGTCAACTTCGCCGTCTCGATCGGCGCGGGCAAGTGAGTCCCGGGAGGTGGCTCCGCCCAGGAGCCACCTCCGATTCAGCCTGCGGCGCCCCGACCGCAACCAGATGACACGTTGACCAGAGCGGGCCGGTGGGCCTGCCGTCATCATTCAGCCCGGGGTGGCCGGGCACAGAGAGGCATTGATGAACATCAGTGAATATCATAACGGTGATTCGCAGCGGCTCGGGACCGTCAGCCAGGCGCCGGCAAAGTTCATCCAAATCTGTGCATCGCAAGACGACCTCTTCGCCCTCGACGCGGAAGGGAGCATCCACCAGTACAACTTCAACGCGAAGACGTGGGTAAAGCTCGTCGCGAGCCGGTCACACGAGGGACGGACCTAACCCGTCATCACGGAGCCACCTTCCGTCGTGACCGAGCGCGGAATCCACGTCGTCCGAGAGCACCTGGCGAAGCTGCCACCGGCCAGCTCGCTCACCACGGAGCAGCGACGCGCCCAGTACGATCGCGCGGAGCGCGTCTTTCCGACGCCGGCCGACGTGGCGATCGAGCACGTGAAGGCCCCGGAGCGTCCAGCCGAATGGCTCCAGCCCCCGGGCGTCAGGGCCGACGCGGTGGTGCTCTACCTGCACGGCGGGGGCTACGTGATTGGCTCGGTGCGCTCGCATCGCCACCTCGCCGCGGCGATCGCGCGCGCCGCCGCCTCGCGGGCGCTGATCCTCGACTACCGGCTGGCACCCGAGCACCCGTTCCCGGCGGCGCTGGACGACGCGGTCGCGGCGTACCAGTGGCTCCTCGGACAAGGCATCGCGCCGGGCCGCGTCGTCCTGGCCGGCGATTCCGCGGGAGGCGGACTCACCGTGGCCACCCTCGTCGCGCTACGCGACCGCGGGCTACCGCGGCCGGCCGCCGGCGTATGCATCTCGCCCTGGGTCGACCTCACCTGCAGCGGCGCCAGCTACGCGACCAAGGCCGCCACCGATCCCATCGTGACCCGTGACGGCGTGACCGCGCTGGCACAGGCCTACGTGGGCCATGGCGACCCCAAGACGCCGCTGGCCTCGCCGCTCTTCGCCGATCTGCGACATCTACCGCCGCTGCTCGTCCAGGTCGGCAGCGAGGAGGTGCTTCTCGACGACGCACACGGGCTCGGCGCGCGGGCTCGCACGGCCGGCGTCGAGGTCACGGTCGAGGAGTGGCCCGCGATGGTCCACGTCTGGCACTGGTTCCTGCCGATGCTGGACGAGGCCGAGCGCGCCGTCGGCGTGATCGGCGACTTCGTGCGCGCGCGCATCGGCTGACCACTGGACACGCTGGGGGACGCGGGATAGAGTGCCCGCGATGCTCGTTGAGACTCCTCGCGAGTCGGCTCCCGATCCAGCCGCGGTCACCGGTCGCACCCGCGTTACCGTCCTGACACATGTCGTCCTCCTCCTGGTCGCGGCGGCGGCGTGGGCTCACGTGTTGTTCTCGCCGACGGCGACAGACGACATGTCCGGTATGGACATGGTGATGACGCCGACGGTCGTCGAGGGCCTCGCCTTCGTGGGGGCCTGGGGAGTCATGATGGCGGCGATGATGCTGCCGAGCGCCCTGCCGATGATGGGGCTCTACGCCGCCACACAGCGAAACACGACGGGCCCGGGCGGGCAGGCCGTCCGGATCGCGCTGTTCACGCTCACGTATCTCGGGCTCTGGGCCCTCACGGGCGTTCCGATCTACTTCGCGAGCGTCGGGCTCAGCGCCATCAGCGCCCACGCGCTGGCCAACGGCATCGCCGGCGTGCTCGTCGTCGCCGGGATCGTTCAGCTCTCGCCGCTCAAGCAGGTGTGTCTGCGACACTGCCGCAGCCCCCTCGGGTTCCTCCTCGGCCACTGGCGCGAGGGCTGGCGTGGCGGCCTGGCGATGGGCTGGGCGCACGCGCTGTATTGTCTGGGCTGCTGCTGGGCGCTCATGGTCGTTCTGGTCGCGGCCGGCGCGATGGGCCTTCCCTGGGTACTGCTCATCGCCGCCGTCGTGGCGGCCGAGAAGCTCCTACCGCGCGGAGAGTGGGTCGCGCGGGTGACCGGCGTCGCGCTCGTGCTCCTGGGCGTCGCCGTCGCCGTCCGTCCGGGCCTCGCAGTGGCGCTGAGGGCCGGCGGCCACTCGATGTGACGGACGTCGAGCCACTAACGGAGGATCGTCAATGGCGAACGTGCAATGGCGGATCAGCGGCGAGTACTGCGAGGCCTGCAGCTGTGACTCCGTGTGCCCGTGCCCGACGTCGGGGCTGGCGGCTCGGCCGAGCAAGGGCCACTGCGACGCGGGCCTCGTGTTCCGCGTCGACCGCGGCCAGTACGGAAGCACCAAACTCGAGGGCTTGAGCTTCGCCGTCCTGCTGCACACGCCGGGCCCGATGATCCAGGGCAACTGGACGGTCGGACTCATCCTGGACGAGCGTGCCTCCAAGGAGCAGCGCGAGGCGCTCACGACGATCGCGAGCGGCCAGGGCGGCGGGCCGATGGCCGCGCTCGCCCCGCTGATCGGCCGCTTCGGCGGCGCCGAGGCGAAGCCGATCAAGTTCGAGATGAGTGGGATGCGCCGGTCGGTCTCCATCCCGGGCGCGCTCGACATCGCCATCGAGGGCATCGCGGGCGCCAAGCAAGACGAGCCGATCTTCTTCGACAACGTCGGTCACCCGGCGGCCAGTCGGCTCGCGCTCGCGAAAGCCTCCCGCAGCCACATGCACGGCTTCGGCATCGACTGGGACGACACGTCGGGCCGCAACAACGGCCACTTCGCGCCATTCGCCTGGAGCTCGAGCTAGCCGGGATCACAGCCGATGGAGAACGATCCGGAGCTCCGCGCCTGGCTGGAGCGGCTCGTCGAGGCCAAGGTGAAGGCGGCCCTCGACGCGGAGCGGGAGGCCCGCTTCCGGGAGACGTTCGCGCTCATCTCGGTGCGGCCGGCCGACCCTCTGGCCGAGACCATCGCCCGCCTCTTGGATCGGCGGCTCGTGGACGTCGACATCGTCACTTTCGGCGACGGCGAAAAGAAGCCGGTGATCCGGGAGAACCTGAGCGGGAAGAACGTCTTCGTGATCGCGACCGTTGGAATGGGTGAGGACCCCGACGTGTCGTTCGCCAACACGTGCCGCCTCGTGTCCGCGCTCCGGCGGACGTGCAAGGCCGGCCGCATCACCGTCGTCGCGCCCTGCCTCTGGTACCAGGCGCAGGACAAGACGCACGCGCGCCGCGAGCCCATCAGCGTCCGCGACGTGGCGGATGACATTACTCGCCGCGGCATGGACCACATCATGGTCGTCGAGCTGCATTCCGAACAGATCGAGATCGCCTTCGACAGTTTCGATCACCTGAAGGTGACGCCGCTCTTCGCCGACTACCTGTCCCGGCGCTGCCGGGAGCACGGCGACCGCGTGGTGCTCATCTCGCCTGACGACGGCGGCGTCCGGACCCGCGAGGAGCTCTTCAAGAATATGAGCGCCGAATGCATCGCGGGACTCGCGTCGGTGCATCAGCTGCGAGTGCGAGGGCAGGTCGACGCCAAGGAGGTGCTCGAGTTCGTGGGCGACGTCGAAGGCAGGGTGGGCGTCATCTTCGACGACATGCTGCGCTCCGGGACCACGATGTTCCAGGCGGCCGCCGAGGCCAAGAAACAGGGGGCGAAACGGGTCGTGGGAGCGGTGGCTCACTTTTTCGGGTTCGGCTCCAGGGGCAAGACCTTCGAGGAAAAGCTCGTCGAGTCGGAGCTTGACGAGCTGATCATCACCAACACCCGCCCTGATTACTTCGCGAGGGTGCTCGACACTCCTGAGCTCCAGGCCAAGATCACCCTTCTGGATATCTCACCGTACCTCGCCCGAGCCATCCGCAACTATCTGACCGGCGGGACCGTCAAGGACATGATCCAGCGCGTCCCCGACCGCCGCGAGCTCTACCAGATCCTGCACGCAGCCGGCGCCGGCTCGCGCTAGCGTCAAGGGCATCGACTTCCCTCGCGCTCTGTGGCGTGAGGTGTCGCCCGGTAGGCGAGCAACCCGACTGCCGTCAATGCAGCGAACGCCGCCCCGGCCAGGAACGTCGCCGAAGCGCCAACAGCACTCCAGAGGGCGCCCGCAATGACGCTCGCGAGCAGGAGCGCGCCGCCGCTGACCAGGTTGAACACGCCGAACGCCGTGCCGCGCAGCTCCGCTGGCGCGGTGTCCGCCACGAGCTTCGACAACAGACCTTGCGTGAGCGCCATATGCACCCCCCACAGCGCGGCGCCGACAAAGACAAGCGGCGGTGATGCGGCGGCGGCCAGCACGAGGTCCGCCACGATGAGCAGCGCGAGCCCGACGAGCAACAGCGTGCGCTGGCTGACGCGGTCGGCGGCCATCCCGGCTGGATAGGCGAGCCCAGCGTAGAACACGTTCATCGCGACCAGCACCAGCGGTACGTAGCCGAGGGCGAGCCCGATGTCCTGGGCGCGCAGCAATAGAAAGGCTTCGCTGAAGCGCGCCAGTGTGAAGACCGCGCCCAGCAGCACCACGAGCCAGTAGCGCAACGGAAGCCGCTTGGCATCGGCCACGGTGAGCGGCGCCCTGGCCTCAGCGCCCGCGCCCGGGGGCTCGCGCACGTACAGCGCCAGCAACGCCACCGCGACGAAGGCCGGCACCACGGCGATCCACATCACCGATCTGATGTCGTCGGCGAACCACACCATGAAGGCCACGGCCAGCAGCGGGCCGATGAACGCCCCGATCGAATCCAGCGCCTGGCGCAGTCCGTAGGCCGCGCCGCGCAGCGCGGGCGGCGCGAGATCGGCGACCAGCGCGTCGCGTGGTGCGCCGCGGATACCCTTGCCAACCCGGTCGACGAAGCGCGCCGTAAACACCCAGCCGATCGAGGGGGCGAGCGGAAAGATCGGTTTGGTGAACGCGCCGAGCGCATAGCCAAGAACCAGCAGGAACTTGCGCTTGCCGAGGTAATCACTGAGCGCACCCGAAAACACCTTCGTGACCGCGGCGGTCGCTTCGGCCACGCCCTCGATGAGGCCGATCGTGACCATGGAAGCACCCAGGACGGTGAACATGAACGCCGGCAGCAGGCTGTGGATCAGCTCTGAGGAAATGTCCATGAACAGCGAGCCGAGCCCCAGGGCCCAGATGCCCGCTGGCAAGCCACGCAATGTCGCTGGCGCGCTACGGGACGTGTCCGGATTCACCTCACCGCCCCCCGCCCCTTATAGCACCTGGGCGCCTCGTCGACCGCAAGGCTGCATATTGAGAGTTGCGATAGTCTCGATTGGGAGTACACTTCCAGTGAGGAAACGAATGCCTAAACAGCGCGCCAAGGCGACAAGGACGCTTCGCCGCTCGGCGACAACGGGACGGTTTCCCGCGAGAAAGCGCACCATCACGTTTCAGCTTTTCATCGCCAAGGAAACGCCGACAGCGGAGAAGATTCACGCAATCCGGAGTGGCGTAGGCGCGCGCGTGGTCGACGATATGGTGCGGTACCTCGAAGTTCCGAAGAACGTCGTCTTCGCCGTTCTGCACACGCCAGAGAGTACTGCCCACAGGCTGATAAGGGACAACCGGCCGCTCGATTCAGCGGCCTCGGAGCGCGTCGTGCGAGTCGCGGACGTCATTCGAGCGGCGGAAGGGACTTTGGGTGGACGCGAAGCGGCAACGAAATGGCTCAAGACGCCGAATCTTGCGTTGGGCGACGCAACGCCATTGTCGATGCTCGACACTGAACCAGGCGCCAACGAAGTGCGTAGGATTCTCTCGTCGATCAAATACGGCGGCGCGTTCTAGGTGGCGGGCGCCGTTGTTTGGAGAATTGCCCAACGTCCCCATGCTTTAGATCGAGCCGGGATTGGTGCACGGGACAACGGCGGCCGCTGGAACCGCCCGGGCACCGCAGTCATCTACGCCGGCCGCACGGTGGGCATCGCAGCATTAGAAAGGTTCGTACACCTCGCCGGTGTCGTGCCACGTGATTTGATGCTTGTGCGGATCGAGTTACCTGAGAATTGCTCCGTCGAGGAGCCAGCCCTCGCAGATCTCCCGGCAGGCTGGAACGCCGTCCCGATCCGGCCAGTCAGCATGGATTTCGGAACAGCATGGGCTCAGGAGAGACGCTCGCTTGTCCTCTACGTCCCCTCGGCACTTGTCCCGGAGGAGGGCAATGCGGTGCTGAATCCGAATCACCCCGAATTCGCGACGGTAGACATGTCGATTCAGAGGGACTTTCAATACTCCTGAGACGTCGTCAGGGATTCATCCGGCGCAGTTTCACCACGCCCCACCGGTCGACGGCGTGCAGGGCAAAGGTCTCGCCCTCACCGTAGAGCCGGTAGCAGCGCGGCCGGCCGCGGTCCCACACGTTCCAGGTCCGGCAAAACTGCCCGTCGTCCGTGATCTGCCAGCGGTCAACGTCGAGATCGCTCGACGACTCGATGGTCGCCACGCCGCCCGGCTCGATGGTCATGCGCGCGAAGTCGAGCTGGAACGTGCCGCCCACGAGCGCGGCGCGCAGATCGGACGCCGACAGGGCCGCCCGGGGAGGAGCCATCGGGGCCGCCGCGGCGGGCGCGCAGAACGGCCGGATCGCCTCGCCGGCGAGGATCATGCCCTCGACGTCGTAGCTCATCTTGGTCTCTGTGAGGCACCACGCGAGTTCCAGCGAGTGCGCCGAGGGACGTGCTGTATTGACAACGTACATCAATCGAGAACAGACTGAGATGGCACGATGGATCCGTGGTTTCGTCTGGGACGACGAAAACGTGGCGCACATCGCGCGCCATGGGGTGACGCCAGACGAAGTGGAGGAAGTCCTTGTCGGAGATGCGCTCGTACTTCGCGGCCCCGACAATCGCTACCTGGCCTATGGGCGTAGCACGAACGACCGCTGGCTGTTCGCGGTCTACGTGACGCGCCCGGGCGGCACAGTCAGGGTGATAACGGCACGCGACATGACGTGGAGGGAGAGGCGCCTCTATCGGCGGAAGCGAAGGGAACGAAGATGAAAACCCAGCGGCGGCGTAAAATCCCAGCGTTTCGAAGCGATCGTGACGCTGCGCACTACTGGGCGAGGCATGATTCGGCCGCCTACGCGAAAGACTTGCCTAGAGTAGTAGTGAAGGCCTCTCCAGCCCTTCGCCGGCGTGTCGCTGCGCGCGCCAAGAAGCCAGTCACGCTCCGGCTCGAGGAGGGCCAGATCCTGGCGGCGAAACAGGTTGCCGAGCGCATGAGCGTCCCGTATCAGACGTTGCTCAGGATGTGGATCGGCGAGAGGCTGGCGAAGGAGCGCGCGGGATAGGCGCCGGAGAGCTGGCTACACCAACTGTACCAACGGACCGTAGCCCACCAGTACCGCATCATTCGTGAGCAGCGTCATCGGCTCGGCAAACGACTGCGCCACCAGCAGCCGATCGAATGGATCGCGGTGAATTGCCGGCAACCCGGCAACGCGCGCCGCATGCGCCGCCGTCACGGGCAACTCGGAGAACCCGCTTTGCGCCAGAGCGCGCACGAGCACTGTCGGGTTGGCCTTGAAGTCTCTGCGCCGCAGCGCGCTCTTGATGGCGACTTCCCATACGCTTGCGGCGCTGTAGAACACCTCGTTCGCCGCATCGAGGATGAGGGACCGCGCCCCCTTCGGCAGCCGCCGCGAGCTCGCCACTGCCCAAAGCAGCAGGTGCGTATCGACCAGAACCCTCACCGCCGCCGACCTTCGAAGGCGGCGATCACCTCGTCCGGCAGCGGCTCGTTGAAGTCGTCGGGGACCTTGAACTTGCCGTCGAGCAGGCCCAGTCGGCGCTTCTTTCCCGGCCGCGCGAGCGGCCCGAGCCGGGCCACCGGCCTGCCGGCCTTCGCAATCACGAACTCCTCGCCCTCCTGCGCCCGGTCCAGAAGCCGCGAGAAATGCGTCTTCGCGTCGTGCACATTGACTGTTTCCATGGTGGACTAAGTTTAGTCCACCCGCGGCCAGCCGTCCAGCGCCTCCTACCCCAGCACCGCCGCCGTGTCCGGATTTCGCCGGTAGAGACCCCCGCTTCCGCAGGCGTGACGACCAAGTGCTTCAATCGACAGGATTGCGCTCTACAGCACGCCCTCGCGCTTCAACGCGGCGATCTCGCCGGCGTCGACGCCCGAGCCAGGCGTTCAGCACTTCGGCGCTGTGCTGGCCCATGAGCGGCGAGGGTTTGAGCCGCGCCGACTTGCCGTCGACCCGCACCGGCCAGGTCGGCATCTTGAACTTCCCGTTCGGGTGGCGCTCCAGCAGCGGAATCGGGGCTGCTCGCGACCGGCCGGGTGAATTCTGCGAGAGCGAGAATGGCCCGGTGAGTCGGCTCACACGCCCTTCGGAAAGTCGTACAGCGTCGCTGGGTTCTCCACCAGGACGCGGTGGCGGACCCTTTCATCGGGCACCCAATCGATGAGCAGATCGAAGAGCACGGCGTCGTCCGGCAACTGTTTCTGCTGCTCACTCGGATGTGGCCAGTCGCTGCCCCACACGCACCGCTCGGGCGCTGCCTTGGCGTACGCGCGCGCGACCGCGCTGGAGTCCGCGTAGGTCGGCGGACCAACCTTGGTGTCCGCATAGGCGCCGAAGAGCTTGACCCACGTG